>JAIYAA010000224.1 GCA_027489295.1 Sphingomonadales bacterium
CAGATCGCCGAGCGGATGAACGCGCCGGTGCGGCGCTCCATCATCAGGTCGACGGGCGGGGGCGGGCCTTCCTCGCGGCCGCAGATCTCGCGCAGCCAGATCGACTGGCCGAGATGGCCGCCGCGCTCGCCCACCGCGATGATCACGTCGCCGGTGCCCTTGAAGGCGATGGTGCAGTTCTTCTGCCAGTCCTTGAGCAGGCCGATCGCGCCGATCGCCGGCGTCGGCAGGATCGCCGAGCCGCCGCCGGTCGCCTTGCTCTCGTTGTAGAGGCTGACATTGCCCGAGACGATCGGGAAGTCGAGCGCGCGGCACGCCTCGCTCATGCCTTCCAGCGCGCCGACGATCTGGCCCATGATCTCCGGGCGCTGCGGGTTGGCGAAGTTGAGGCAGTTGGTCACCGCCAGCGGGGTAGCGCCCACCGACGAAAGGTTGCGCCACGCTTCGGCAATCGCCTGCTTGCCGCCCTCTACGGGATCCGCGAAGCAATAGCGCGGGGTGCAATCGGTGGTGATCGCCAGGCCCTTGTCGGTGCCGTGGACGCGGACGACCGCGGCGTCGCCGCCCGGGCGCTGCACGGTGTCGCCGCCGACCATGTGGTCATACTGCTCCCAGATCCAGCGGCGGCTGGCGATGTCCGGCGAGCCCATCAGCTTGACGAGGTCGGCGGCGGGATCGGCGCATTCCGGCACGTTCTGCAGCTCGGGCTGCTTGGGCGTCGGCACGTGCGGGCGATCGTACAGCGGGGCGTCGTCGGCCAGCGGGGCGAGGGGGATGTCGCACACCACGTCGCCCTTCCACTTCAGCACCATGCGGCCGGTGTCGGTGACGTGGCCGATCACCGCGAAATCGAGCTCCCACTTGCGGAAGATCGCTTCCGCGAAATCCTCACGTCCCGGCTTGAGCACCATCAGCATGCGCTCCTGAGACTCGGAGAGCATCATCTCATAGGGCGTCATGCCGGTTTCGCGCTGGGGCACGTCGTCCATGATCAGCTCGATGCCGACGCCGCCCTTGGACGCCATCTCGACCGAGGAGGAGGTGAGGCCGGCGGCGCCCATGTCCTGGATCGCGACGATCGCGTCCGAGGCCATCAGCTCGAGACAGGCTTCGATCAGCAGTTTTTCGGTGAACGGATCGCCGACCTGGACGGTGGGGCGCTTCTCTTCCGAATCCTCGCCGAAATCGGCCGAGGCCATGGTTGCGCCGTGGATGCCGTCGCGGCCGGTCTTGGAGCCGACATAGACGATCGAGTTGCCGACGCCCGAGGCCGCCGAATAGAAGATCTTGTCGGTATCGGCGATGCCGACGGTCATCGCGTTGACCAGGATGTTGCCGTCATAGGCGGGGTGGAAGTTCACCTCGCCGCCCACCGTCGGTACGCCGACGCAATTGCCGTAGCCGCCGATGCCGTGGACGACGCCGGCGATCAGGTGCTTCATCTTGGGATGATCGGGCCGGCCGAAGCGGAGCGCGTTCATGTTGGCGATCGGGCGCGCGCCCATGGTGAACACGTCGCGCAGGATGCCGCCCACGCCGGTCGCCGCGCCCTGATAGGGCTCGATGTAGGACGGGTGGTTGTGGCTCTCCATCTTGAAGATGGCCGCCTGGCCGTCGCCGATATCGACGACGCCGGCATTCTCGCCGGGACCGCAGATGACCTGCGGGCCGGTGGTGGGCAGCTTCTTCAGGTGGATGCGGCTGGACTTGTAGCTGCAATGCTCCGACCACATCACGGAGAAGATGCCGAGCTCGGTCAGGTTGGGCTCGCGACCGAGCGCCTTCAGGACGCGGTCATATTCTTCGGGCGACAGGCCGTGCTCGGCCACGATCTCGGGCGTGATCTGGGTCATGGCCGGACCCCTTAGCGGGGTGTTGCGCGCGCGTCACCCCGGCAGTTTGGCGGAGACGGCAAACGCGGCGTTAAGATGCGGCATGGTAGCATTGCGTATGCCGATCCTGCCGCTGCTCACCCACGGACTGCATGCCGACGATGCGCTGGCCCCCTTGCCGGCCGCCTGGGAGTGCGATCTGGCGACCAATGCGCTGCGCTGGTCGGCGGGCGCCTATGCGCTGTTCGGCTTCCCGCCGGGATACCGGGTGACCCGCGACGAGGCGGTGGCGATGTATACGCCCGAATCGGCGACGCTGCTCGAACAGGTGCGCAGCAAGGCGGTGGCGGAGGGCAGCAGCTTCACGATCGACGTGACGATCCGCCGCCGCGACGGTGCGCTCCGCCGGATGCGGCTGACGGCGGACGTGGAGTGCGAGAATGGCCGGCCGGTGCGGCTGTACGGCACCAAGCAGGACGTTACTGACGAATAGGCCTACAGCACCGCCCAGAGCGTCAGCAGCAGCGCGGTCATCGCGGCGTTGAGCGCCATGCCGACGCCGGCGAAGGTGCCGCCCAGTTCGGAGACCTGGAAGGCGCGGGCCATGCCGATGCCGTGCGCGGCGACCCCGGCCGCGAAGCCGCGTACCCGGTAGTCCTCGATTCCCAGCAGGTTGAGCAGCGGCGAGGCGACCATCGCGCCGAACACGCCGGCGATCAGCACCACCACGCCCGCCAGGGCGGGAATGCCGCCCAGCTGGGATGCGAGCGCCATCGCGACGGGAGTCGTCACCGAGCGCGGGGCGACCGTGGCGAGGATCTGCGCGCTGCCGCCGAACGCCCAGACGATGCCGGTGACGCTGAGAATCGCGGTGAGCGACCCCGCGATCAGCGCGAGCAGCAAGGGGCCGGCGGCGCGGCGGACCAGTGTGCGGTTGCGCCACAGCGGCACGGCCAGGCCCACCGTCGCCGGGCCGAGCAGGAAGCCTAGCATCGCTGTGTTCTGCGCATAGACCGGGTAGGGCGTGCGCGTGGCGAGCAGGATGCCGATCAGCACCGGCGTGGCGGTGAGCACAGGGTGGCACAGCGGGTGGCGGTTGCTGCGCTTCGACAGGCGATCGGCGCCCTCGAACACCATCAGCGTCCCCGCCAGCCAGAGCAGCGGCGTAGCCTGCAGCGCGTGCCAGAGGCTGCTCATGCGCCGCGCTCCGCCCGGTCGAGCGCCCAGCGGAAGACCAGCGCGGTGACCGCCATCGTCAGCAGGGTCGAGGCAAGCGTGGCGACGACGATCGCCACGCCGTTCTTCGCCAGCACCGGGCCTTGCTCGATCAGCCCCACCGCGGCGGGGACGAACATCACCGAGAGGTGCGCGGTCAGCCAGGCGGAGACTTGGACGAGGCCCGCCCGCTCGCCAGGGCGCAGCAGCAGCCAGCCGAGCAGCAGGAACATGCCGATCACGGGGCCCGGCAGCGGTAGGCCGGAGAGCAGATGGATCCCCTCGCCGAGTAGCTGGCAGAGGAGCAGGGTGGCGATGGCGGCGATCATGGCGCCCGCCCATGCCATGCGGGGGCGGCGAGGTACACTGCGCGGCGGGGTAGGGTGGGGCGGATCCGTAAAACCCTTGGCCCGTCCACAATCGTCATCCCGGCGAAAGCCGGGATCCATTGTGGTCACCGTGTCGGCTCTTGCTGAAGCCGAGAGGTGATTGGATCGCGGCTTTCGCCGGGATGACGAAGGGAGTGCCTACTCCGCCGCTTCGTCCAGCGCGGTCGGCATCAGGTCGCCCAGATTGCCCTGGATCCACTCGATCAGGTCCTCGACCCGCCCCGCCGCCTCGCGGCCTAGCGGAGTGAGGCTGTATTCGACGTGCGGCGGCACCACCGGCAGGCTGCGGCGGGCAACCAGATGGTGCGCTTCCAGCTGCTGGAGCGTTTGCGCCAGCATGCGTTCGCTCACCCCGTTCACCCGGCGGCGCAGTTCGCTGAAGCGGCGGGTGCCGTCCTGCAGTGCGACCAGCACGAGCAGGCCCCAGCTGCTGGTGATCCGCTTGAGCACGGCGCGCGATGGGCAATCGGTGGCGAACACGTCGCCGCGCTCCATCATCGCGGCCAGCGTGCGGGAAGGGGTGCGAGCCGGCTCGGCAGACATTTTCTTATACTTACCTTTGTGTGCGTACTTACGATTCGTAAGTGGGGCGCTAGATCGCTGGGGTCAATCCACGATCGAAAGGAATTGCCATGTACGCCGTTACCGGAGCCTCGGGCCAGCTCGGCCGCCTCGTCATCGACTCGCTGCTGGGCAAGGTCGCGCCCGGCCAGATCGTCGCGCTGGTGCGCACCCCCGACAGCGTCGCCGACCTCGCCGCCAAGGGTGTGACGGTCCGCGCATTCGATTATGATGCGCCGGAAACGCTGGCGCCGGCGCTGGCGGGCGTCACCCGGCTGCTGCTGATTTCGGGCAATGCGGTGGGCAGCCGCGTGTCGCAGCACCGCGCGGTGATCGACGCGGCCAAGGCGGCGGGCGTTGAACTGATCGCCTATACCAGCATCCTGCGTGCGCAGACCTCGCCGATGCTGCTCGCCGCCGAGCACAAGGCGACCGAGGATCTGCTGGCCGCCAGCGGGCTGCCGACCGCGCTGCTGCGCAACGGCTGGTATACCGAGAATTACCTGATGGGTGCAGGCCCTGCGATCGAGCACGGCGTGCTGATCGGCAGCGCGGGCGAGGGCGTGGTCTCCGGCGCGGCGCGGGCCGATTATGCCGAGGCGGCGGCGGTGGTGCTGACCCGCGGCGAGGCGGGGACATTTGAGTTGGCCGGCGATACCGGCTTCACTCTCGCCGAACTGGCGGCGACGCTGGCAGAGGTTTCGGGCAAGCCGGTTGCCTATCAGAACCTGCCCGAGGCGGACCATGCCAAGGCGCTGGAAGGCGCGGGCCTCCCCGGCCCATTCGCGGCGATCCTGGCGGATAGCGACGCACGCGCGGGCGAGGGTTCGCTGTTCGACGATTCGCACACGCTGTCGGGGCTGATCGGCCGCCCGACCACGCCGTGGCGCGAGAGGATCGCGGCGGCGCTGAAAGGCTGACGATCGTCTTGTCATCCCGGCGGAAGCCGGGATCCATTCGCCACTCGCTCCAGACAGGAGCCGATACGGCGACCCCAATGGATCCCGGCTTTCGCCGGGATGACGGCTGTTGGTGGCGGGATATCTTCTCGTTCCGGCGAGAAGACGCCCCGTTACAGGATTTCCCGCACCTTTTCCGGCGGTCGGCCCAGTCGAACGCCGTGCTCGGTGACCACCAGCGGGCGTTCGATCAGGATCGGGTTGGCCGCCATCGCGTCGAGGATGGTGTCGTCGTCCGCGCCTTTCAGCGGCTTGGCGGCATCCTCGGCGATGCGCAGGCCTTCGCGGGCGGTCATGCCCGCGCGCTGGTAGAGATCCGCCAGAACCTCGCGGCTCGGCGGGGTCTTCAGATAGTCGATCACCTCCACCTCGGCGCCGGCGTCCTTGAGGATCGCCAGCGCCTCGCGCGACTTGGAGCAGCGCGGGTTGTGGTAGATCGTGGCCTTCACGCCGCGGCGGCCTCGTCCTGCTTGGCGAGCCATTCCTCGAGCCACTTGATCGTATAGTCGCCCTTCAGGAACTCGGGATCGTCGAGCAGTGCCTGGTGAAGCGGGATCGTCGTCTTGATGCCGTCGACCACGAACTCTTCCAATGCCCGCTTCAACCGCAGGATGCAGCCCTCGCGGGTGCGGCCATAGACGATCAGCTTGGCGATCATCGAGTCGTAGTAAGGCGGGATCCGGTAGCCCGAATAGATGCCGCTATCGACGCGGACGTGCATGCCGCCCGGCGCGTGGAAATGCGTGATCGTGCCCGGCGAGGGCGCGAAGGTCCGCGGATCCTCGGCGTTGATGCGGCATTCGATCGCGTGGCCGCGGAACTCCAGATCCTCCTGGCGCACCGACAGGCCGTGGCCTTCGGCGACGCGGATCTGTTCACGGACCAGGTCCATGCCGGTGATCATCTCGGTCACCGGATGCTCGACCTGCAGGCGGGTGTTCATCTCGATGAAGTAGAACTCGCCATTTTCCCACAGGAACTCGATCGTGCCGGCGCCGCGATAGCCCATGTCGGACATCGCCTTGGCGACGATGCTGCCCATATGCGCGCGCTCTTCGGGCGTGATCACCGGCGACAGCGCTTCTTCGAGCACCTTCTGGTGGCGGCGCTGGAGCGAGCAGTCGCGCTCGCCGAGATGAATCGCGTTGCCGTTGCCGTCGCCGAACACCTGGAACTCGATGTGGCGCGGGTTGCCGAGATATTTTTCGAGATACACGGTGGCGTCGCCGAACGCGGCCTTCGCCTCCGAGCCCGCCTGCTGCATCAGCGTTTCGAGCTGGTCCTCGCTGGTGCACACCTTCATGCCGCGACCGCCGCCGCCCGAGGCGGCCTTGATGATCACCGGATAGCCGGCCTTGGCGGCGATCGCCTTGGCCTCTTCCAGATCCGCGATCGGGCCGTCCGAGCCCGGCACCAGCGGCAGGCCGAGCGCGCCGGCGGTGCGCTTCGCCTCGATCTTGTCGCCCATGGTGCGGATATGCTCGGGCTTCGGACCCACGAAGATCAGCCCGTGCGCCTCGACGATCTCGGCGAACTGGGCGTTCTCCGAAAGGAAGCCATAGCCCGGATGGATCGCGTCCGCGCCCGAGATCTCGGCTGCCGAGATGATGTTGGGCACGTTGAGATAGCTCTCCGACGCGGCCGGTGGGCCGATGCAGATCGCCTCGTCCGCCAGGCGCACGTGCATCGCATCGGCATCGGCAGTGGAGTGCACCGCCACCGTCTTGATGCCCATTTCATGGCACGCGCGGTGGATGCGCAGCGC
>JAIYAA010000237.1 GCA_027489295.1 Sphingomonadales bacterium
ATGTCCGCGATGCGCTGCTTCGCAATGTTCGCGTCGCTTTGTGCGACGGCGGCGGCATCCTGTGCCTTCTGGGCTGCATCCTTCGCAGCCTGAACGTCGTCGCTGTTGATGGCGAGGGACGGCGAAACGTCGCTGCTCGAATGAACGCTCCAGCACTTTGAATGGCCAACGCGCACCTTCCAAACGGGTGCAGCGGCGTTGACCTCGCGATAACTTTTGACCAGCGGCATGGTGCTGCGGTCGGCATTCAGGGTGATGGGCGCTTTAGGCGCGTAGAAGTCCATCGTCTGCCAAGTGCCGGTGCCATCGGCGAACAGCCAATTGCCCGTTTGGTATGCCGCCAGCTGCGCGACTTCACCGATGGACACCTGATCCTTGGCGTAGAAGCACCAATTCTGGAACAGCGAGCCGATTGCGATCTTTGCGCCGGGGATGCCCGCCTGAGTGAGAAGCGCCGAGATGATAAGACCGGCGCTCATGCCGCCTACGGTCACATCGGCGGTGACCTTCTTGGATGGCGCACCACCAAAGCGGAACATGCCCTGCGCAGCGCACGTCGCCCATTCGCCGGGAGCAAGCGTCAGATTTGCGAGGGTAGGGTAGTCGGAAGCGTCGCCCTTGTTCTTCGCGGGATCGAGCGCCTGTGCGTATTCGTAGGGGGTGATGCCCTGAACTGCGCCGTAGCCATGAACCTGATAGATCCAGCGCGCCGGGTCGATCAGGACGGGCTCCACATTCTGGCAGTTGCCGAACGCGCGAGGCTTGAGCTTGCCCTTGAGGCTCGCCGGTCCCTCGGCGTTGCCGGTGCCCGCATATTCCAGCGTGAGTAGGTCGCGATCTAGGAGCGCTTCCGGGCCAAGCAGTTCGACGGTTGCTTCCGTGCCTTGACGGTTGAGGCTGGAGACGGTGCCTTCAAAAATCTGCTTGTAGGAGGCGAAGTCGCCTTCGTTGTCGCCGTTCTGGACAAAGATGCGAGCGAGAGCGCCGGTCCATTCATAGGAGGACCAGACGTTGTTGCCATAGGCTTCGCTCATGCGGAACGAGAGCCCGCCGTAGCTGATGCTGCCCTGGTTGAAAACGCCGTTATCAGACCAGCTGCTAGTGATCGCTGGCCGCTTTGTGATGACTGGAAGCCACTCGTGGCCGTTGATCTGCACCCCGGCAGAAGAAGCCGAGGCATGAGCCATCCAGATGGTTTTGGGGATCGAACCGTTAAGAACGGTGACTTCAAAAAGAATATTGGTCGCCATCTCCTACTTAGCAGAGTTAGCGGTAACATCTTAGAAGGTTACAGAATTTAAGAAGTGGTTAACGACTTACCAGGACAAAATATGGGGTCGCAGAAGCTGCTCGGTTGATTGAAATAAATCGTTTTCACCGGTGTCATACTCGAAGTGAGGTGATTGCAAACCATTGTCCATGTGGACTCTGGTTCATAGGTATATTACATAGTGTCTGGGGCAGCGCAAATTGGTTAACGGGCAGCGCCAGAGGGGTAGAGCTTATGCATTATCGCTTTTACGGCTTGAGCCAGAATAACCGGATCGTCTCTGCTGACGATGTTGAAGCTGCACATGATGCTGACGCGGTAGCGAAGGCCATGCGGACCGATAAGAACGCCTGGGAACTTTGGTGCGGCACCCGGAAGGTGGCGCGCGCCCTGGCGGCTGCGGGTAGCACTCAGCCCGACGTAAGGGTGTTCGGCTGACGATCGCTCAGGCGACGCTTACGACTGTGAACTCTACGATGTTGAAGTCGGCAGCGGAGCTTGAGCCCTTGGCGGGCGAGCCGCTGATACGGCAGAGCATCGCCTGGTTCTGCACATAGGTGCTTGCGTCGTCGGGTATGAACACGAACGCCTTGGCGCGGCCTACGTCGCGTAGGAACGGGAACCAGTTCGTAAAGTACATGGCGTCCGTGATGCCATCGAGCGTGATCTTCCAGCCGATGCGAACGCCGTAGCGATCCACAGTTGTGTAGCCGAGGCCCTCTTCAATTGCGCTCATGTCCTCGAATGTCTGCTCTGCGCCCACGTTCACGCCATCATGCGCTACGCGAAGGCCGAGGACGATGCGCGACATTTCCACATAGCCAGCCGGGTTGCCGGTACTCGTGATGTCGATGCGAACATATGGGCTGGTGACGCTGGCACCCAGCAGCTTGAACGACAGAGCGCCCTTGGTCGGCGCAACGCCGCTCCAGGCCGCGAACGTCTGATCAACGGTGAGACCGGTCGTGCCATCGACAGCGGCAGCGGTCGTACCCGCACGGACGCGGATGGTGTCGCCGGCTCGCAGATTGCTGCCCGCAAGTGCGATTGTGTCCCAAGGAGTGCCGTCGAGCTGGATCATCGCATAGACGGTCGTGAGGTTGGCCGAACGCCAAACCATCGCGGGTTCGTCCACGTTGGCATTGCTGACCGGGGCCGTGCTGCTGGCGTTGCCCGCGATGACGGTGAACGGCTTGGGGGTGACGAATACAGCGGTCATCCGCGCACCTGAATGGTCGTGGTGTTGGCTTCAAAGTCGGTCGTGAACGACATGACCTTGCGCGCATTGCCGTCCGTGCTGAACTTGGGGAGGTTCGCGATGAACGTGGGCACGCCGCCGATGAAGCTGTCCAGGAAGACTACGCCTTCAAGGACCACCTCGAATACGCGCGGCGTATTGTTGTCCGCGAGGATTTTCGCAGCCAGCGCGGTCGCGTCGCTCTCGTTGAGGTTGGTGTTGATTTCCACCGTGCGAGCAGATGCATTGCGCGCCTTCACGTTGGGATCGGTCGCCGGTGCGTAGCGGTATTCCTGCTGCACGAATGCAGCGCGATTGGGGTCAAGTGTCGCCATCAGCTATTTACGCGCCTCCTCAAAATGCCTGGAGCAGACGACCATCCTTGGAATTGGTCGCGTTGGACGAGAGCGCAGCACCCTGGCTCTGCGTGAGAGCACCGGACGAGACCGCATTCGCAATCTGGCGCAGGTAGTCGTTGGTGATGCCGATGGACGCCGTAACCGCGTTGGTCTGATCGGTGATCGCCTTCGTGGTGCTGTCCGAACCAGCTGCGGCGTTGAACGCGCTCGTCGCGTTGGTGATCGCGCCGGTCGTGAGGCCCTTGAGCGAACCGATGATGTCCTGGAACTCCGTGGTGTTCGTGCCGTAGACGTTGCCCACGTTGCCCATGATCTTATCGGCCAGTGCCGTGAATGCGTCCTGGTCGATGGTCTTGCCCGCCGCGACATCTGCCTTGAACGGGTCCAGCTTACCGAGGTTCTGCGTCAGCTGGGTCAGCGCGGTGACACCGCCACCATCGCCGTTCAGGCTATCTAGGAGGCTCTGGAAGCCGGACACCTGATCCTTGAGAACGGCATCCAGCTTCTTTGCGCGGTACTCGTCCAGCTTGGTCAGGTCGGCAGTCGATGCGCCAACCTCAATCATGCTCTTGCGGAGCGCGGCCAGCGGAGTGGTGATGCTCTCGACCGCGTAGCGCATGGGCTCGGTCAACGCCTTGAAGTCGTCCTCGAAGGACTTCATCTGGAGCGCGGTATTGACGGCCTTGTCCACATTGCCCGCGTAGGTTTTGAGGGCCTTGTTCATCAGGTCGCTTAGACCCGTGATAGCGCCATCCAGGATTGCGTCCTTGATCGCAATCGAGATCGCCTGTGCTTCGTCCTTGCCATCATAGAGCAGGCCGCTGATGCGGCTGGTCTTCTTACCATCGACGTTGCTGGAGCCGGTCGAAGAAACGCGGTAGCTGTCCTTGTACTTGCCGATGGACACCATGAAGTTACCCAGGTCGCCACCCAGCTGGGTAGCGATGTTCTGCAAGCCGGTCTGGATGGAGCCCGCCGTGCCGGTGAGCGCTTCACGCACGCTCGCCTTATTGCCGCTGATCTGCGCATCCTTGCCGCTGGTGATGATCGCCTTACCGCGCGGTGCGCTGGTGAAAAGATTGCCGATGATGCCGCCGCCGATGCTGCCCAGGATCGAACCCAGGGGACCAAACGCGCTACCGAGTGCGCCACCGAGCTGTGAGCCGGTGCCGTTGAGCTTGATGCCCACTGCGCCGAGAACGCTATTGGTGAGCGAACCAATCTGCGCACCAGCAGCCGCGCCGCCCGCGACCTTGCCCAGCGCCTGCATGAAGCCGCCGTTGCTGCCGGTGAACACGCCTTTGAGGTCCGAGAAGCCGTCGCTCATTGACTTGAATGGCTTGGCCCAGGTGTCGGACTTGAACAGGCTATCGAGCATCTTGCTCGCACCAGCGTTCGCGCCCGTTCCGAATGCGGTGTCCTTACCGGCTGCATTCTTACCCAGAAGGCCGATGATCGAGCCCAGCGGACCAGCCTTGGTCCAATCACCCTGCGCAGCCGCGTTGAGCGCCTGAACGAGCTTGCCAAACTTGCTGATGGCCTGGCCCATGACGAAGCCGAACTGCTCGCCAATCTGGTCGATGCGAGCGCCGAACTCGTCCTTCCAGCGATTGGCAATCTCGACACCAGCTTTGCGGAGACCTTCGGCAGCTTCCTGGTACTGCGCCTGGGTCAGCTTGCCGCCATTGTTGCCGCCGTTCCACAGCGTGTCCAAATCCTGGCGGCTCTTGCCCAGACCGACCATTTCCTGCTGGCGCGCGAAGCTGCCGCTATACTGGCGAGCCACATCCAGGCCACGAGCAAGCGAGGCGTTCTGCCTATCGAGCACCTGAGCGCGCTGCTCATCAATGCTTAGCTGCGCCTCGGCGGCCTTGTAGCCTTCGCTCTGGAGGTCCACGCCCTGACGCTGCGCATTCAGTCGGAAGTCCGCAATGGTCTTCTCAAGCGCCAGCTGCTCGTCGGTCGCACCAAGCAGCTTGGCACGAAGCTGCGTTTCCTGGTTGGCGAGTTCCGCGCTGCGCTTGTTGTGGTCGTCCAGAGCTGTGGTGATGAACTTTGCGGTTCGGGCCTTTTGCATCAGGAGGCCGATGGATGCGACATCAAGTGCGTTCAGTTCGTGACCGAGGATCTTCTGAAGCTCTAGCTGCTTCCTGTAGTCCTCCGCCGCGAGCGGCAGGCGCTTGGCCGTCTCGACCTCGCCCTTGAGCGCATCCCAGAATTCCTTCTCTCGCTTTGCGCGGCGCTCCGCCTCGGCGGCTTCCTTGTCCTTTTTGTCCTTGTTGTTTGCCGGATCGGGCTTTGCATCGACGCCTGCGTCGAGCTTTGGTTTTACAGAGGTTCGACCCAGCAAGCGGCCAATCGAAGCATCGGCGCCTTTCTCATCGGCATAGATTGTACCGGCCTTGTCCGAGATCGAACCAACAACCTTGCGCGTGCGACCGCCCGCATTGCCGACGGCGTTGCCCGCTACACCAAGCGCCTTGCTCAAGTCCGCGAGCGACTTGGCATTCCACATCATCGCGATGGACTTGCCCAGACCGGCGAACATGTCGCCAATGTCCGCGATCACTGCCGCGAAAATCTGGGGCAGGGACGAAGCGACGTATTTGCCCGCGCGCAGAATGCCCACGATGCTGTTTGCCCAGCTGCGACCGCCCTGGTCGAAGCTGATGCCCATCCACTTCAGCAGATCGCCGAATTGCTCACCGATGAAGCCGCGCACGTTACCGGCGATGGTGCCGATGGCGTTGAACGTCGCACCGATAACCGATCCGAGCACCTGTGCGCCCTGGCCAAGCAGGTTGAACGTGACGGTCAGACCATCAAGCAGGTTCTGGAGCGCGGTCGCCTGACCGATCCCCGAGAAGACCTGGCCGAGCCCGTTGAGAATGCTGCCCACACCGGAGATGATGCCGCCGACAAAATTGCCGATGGATGCGAGGAACGGAGTGATAACGCCAATGCCATTGGCAACGGCCTTGGTGATTTCCTTTACAGCCTGGCCCAGCGCCCCACCACCAATAGCGGCAAGCATCTGCTGCATGTTGTCCTGGACGTTGGAGAAGGCACCCTTGAGGGTATCCATCTGCTTGGCCATCGCACCACCGAACGTGGTTTTGCCGATGTTCTCCAGGTACTGAGTGATTTCCTTGCTGTTTTTGCCAACCGTGGTGCTGACGCCCTGGAAGGTGAACTTGACCTTGTCGCCTTCGGTCTTGGACTTGATGCCGAACTCCTTGAGGCGTTCGAACTCACCCGTTGAAGCGTCCGCGACGGCTTCAATCATCTGGTTGAGGCTCTTGCCCATCGCGGCGGCGGTGTTGCCGAACGAGGTCAATCGCTCCTCGGTGGCCGAGAGACCCAGGTTGCGCAGCTTGCGGAATGCGTCGATGGACTGGCCAAGATCGAATGGGGTCTTCGCGGCGAACTGCACGAGTGCGGCGTAGCTTTCCTGTGCTTTGGTGCTGCTCTTGGTCGCCGTTTCCAGCTGCGCCATCCACTGCTGTGTCTGAGATGCAGCTTGGATAGCCGCTACGCCAACGGCACCGATCGCGAGGGCAATGCCGCCGATGATGGCAGCTTGCGGACCCATCTTGCCCAGGGTGTTGGTGAGGTTTGCCACTTCCGGTGCTGCGCCAGACGCGCGCTCACGGATGTTGTCGAAGATCGCACCCAGCTTGCCGCCGTGACCGGCTGCACCGCCCATGCTGGAGCCGAGACGGTCAAACGTGCCCTTGAGGTTGTCGTTGGCAGCACCAATAGAACGGGTCTTACCGCCAATGCTGTCCAGTGCCCGGTTGACGCGGTTTGCACCTGCCTCTGCACCATTGGCAACAATATCAATTCGAATCTGTGCTGTTGCGTCGCTCATGGCGCCTCCCTGGCAAATACCTGTGCGGGTATTTACCGGGAGGGTCGGCGGTTATGAGGATTTGCTGTTTGCTTTCTCTGCCTGCTTCGACACGAAAAAGCTGTCGGTGCGGCGCATTATGTAGACGAATGCGCTCGTCTCGTCCTGGTCTAGACCTAGCTCAACATCAGCATACCAATGCATCTTGCTGATGGGGATTGGACCGATGCTCATTCCGTTGATGCGTTCTGTGTGCAAGTCCCAGAAGCTTTGCCACAGTAACGGATTGTGCAATTTGGGGGCGCTTTCCATTCTGCGTATTGCAAACTCAATACCCTTCTCGGCGTCTCCAGTAAGTTCTGCGCCCCCTTTGAAGACCCACCAGTCGAGAAAGGTGATCAGTTTCCCGCGTCTGCGTCCTTGGTTGCCGCTGGCGTGACAGGAGCGTAGAGCGTGGTATCCTGACTGCGTGCAAACAGCTCTGTCGCAAACCAGGCATTGTCTTCATCAGTGAGGTAGTCGAATGCCAGTTCTACGTCGAACTCAGCTTCATTGCCCTCTTCATCAAGTACACCTTCCCATCCGACCAGGCAAAGGCGAATGAAAGCATAAACCGAGGCCATTTCGCCCTTCGCCTGCGGATCGTTCTTGAACTCGCGCTCGAAGCGCTCACGCTCGACCATCAATGCCTTGTTGTGAAGGTCGTATAGGCGGGTAGTCCAGATGCCGTAATCGTTGCCATTTTCGTCAAAGATGTGGTGTGGAACGCCGTCCTTGGCCTTGGTGGGATCAAAACGCTGGAACTTCTTCAGGGCGAGCTTCTTGCGTGGTGCGAAGCTTTCGTCCGAGGTGAGGGCGGTCTTGTTAATCTTGGTCATGGTGTGTAACCCCTTTGTTTTAGTACGCACCTATTTACCGAGACGTTGATATGGAAATGGGCAGCCCGAAGACTGCCCATTCCTGTGACCGGAGTTGCAAAGGGGAGTGGTCACAAACCTTATAGCTGGGTGATGTACAGGTCGGCGGCGGCAGTGGTGTCGTATGCGCCGCTGATTTCGATGTTGACGTACATGCTTTCACTATCAAGCTCGGTCTGCGGGATGCTCGCATGACCGAAGATGAAGAAGCCATAGCCTGCACCAGCAGTACCGACATTGAAGCTGAAAGCCTGACGCTGGCCGGTAAGCTGCTGGTCGAGGACCCAGCTTTCACGATAAGCGCGAATGGTTAGCTTCACATCGCGCTGGTCGCTAGGCGCGTTGCCGATAGCGGTGTTGGATCCCAGGACGTAGCGATTGTTGCGAGGCTGACCCCACTCAAGCTGCATGGACTTCCACTGAATGGTGGTCAGACCGGCGATGTTCAGGGTGTTCACATCTGCGCCAGTGAACTCGTACGCGGTCGAGAGAACGTCGGTTGCGACAACCGCGCTGTCGGTCTGCAACTGATCTTCTGCGGCACTCAGGAAATCGAATGCAATGGTGACGGCCGATCCAGCTTCTGCGGACAGAGTGGCCTTGGTGATTGTGCTGCCCTTTGCCACGCTCAAAGCCGCCGAACCGGCAGCGCCAGGAGCAAGCAGCTGGAGAACCGAGAAGGTGCTATCTGTGGTGCCGGGCTTCAGGGTCTTGGTGCCGGTGGTGGTGAACTTGCCGCGAAGCGAGCCTTCCAGAAGCTGACTATAAACAGGCGAGAACATCAGCGGCATGCTGATCGTGCCGTTGCCAGACTTTGGACCACGCTGAAGACCATTCTTCGCGCCGTTCGGGCGCCTGGTGTTTGAAACGACGTCGGCGGTCGAGAACGAGATGGGGTTCTGGTTTGCTGCTACGGGAAGGGTGTAGCGGGAGCCGGTGGTGGGAGTGGTTCCCGCTACCGTCTCCAGAAGAACGGACATCTGTGCGTCCGATGGATTAAAAATCTGTGGCATGCTGCCTCCGAGAATAGCTATTGTCAAAGGCACAAGGCCCGCAGCTATTTATTTGAGTACTCGGAGGCTAGTGCTCACTGGTCTGTTGTCTTGCGGAGCGAGTGCCAGAAGATCATTGCGTTGATCAAGTGAAACTCTTGATCCCCGCGCTTGTAAGTGCTGGATGCGCTCTTGAGGTTGTCCACGACTAGCTTTTTGTCCGCGCTCCGCCACCCACGGAACAGCGCGTTGAACTGGTCGCGAATGTCGTTGCCGGGTCCGGTGTAAAGCCCCTTAGGCACAAAGATTTGCAGGGTGGCAGTGCCAGTCTGCTTGTAAATCGGGTTGGCACCGAGCGTATATGTCTCGTCAAAGTTCGGGTTGACGATCCAGCGGGTCCACACTCGTGTGTCGTCAATGTCCTGGTCGGGCTGGTTCTCGACCAGCAGTTGGATGGCCTCCGCGTCCATGTTGTCCATGAGGCGGTTGGTGAGGGCGGTGATGTCTTTCTGGATCATCCCTTAATTCCTTTCACGGCGGCCACGACGGCATTCTCCACCCAGCCGGGCTTTGCCTGGGGACTGTGACCGTTGGCGAGCGCGCCCGCGTATTCGGTGTTGTTCTCGATTTTGCCGTTCTCGAATGGCTTGGTCGGCGTCTCCACCGTCCAGGCACCGCGGAACTTGCCGGTATCCACAGGGCTGGCCATCACGAGGTTTGCATGTGCGTCGAGCGTGACCTTCGCGGCCACTTCGACGGTCTTCTCCTCGATCATCTTTGTGATCGCGCCGCGCTTGGCGGTTAGATCCGATAGGTCGATTTTGATCATGCGACCTCCGCGACATAGACGATGGCCTGGCCCTGGGGCGCAATGCGCGTGACCTTGCCGATCTGCCAGCGCAAGGAGCCCATCGTGAGCGTGTCGCCCTCGTGGGGCTCTGCGAGCATCGTAGCGACGCTTTGCAGCGTTTTGTGGCCATCGGAGCCCGCAACCTCGATAGGCCCCACAACGGCCTTCGTAGGGCGTCCTTGGGGCTGTCCGCCGGCGGATGCGCGACCGGCGCGCTTTGCGGCCAGGGAGGTATCGGTTGGAGCCGTGCCGATCAGGGTGGCATCGGTACCAAACTCCGTCAGCATCTCGACCACCAGGGGGTAGAAGTCGTCATAGAGGCTCATCAGCGCACCAGCTTTCCGAACGAGACGCTGGGGGCGGTCGCAGCAATGAGGAATGGGCGAATGGTCGCGGTGATGTAGGGGTAGGGGTCGGTGTCGCTCTGGAAGTACTCAGTTTCCTTCTTGAAGCCCGCGCCTTCCTTTTTCTCCATCTTCACTGCCTGCGGTGCAGCCACAGCGGGGGGATTGGTCTGGAAGATCGAGGCCAGTCGGCAAACCAAGCCGTCAAAGATGCGCTGCTCGTCCGTGGTCAGTGTGGTGCGCACCTTGTAGACAGAGCGAATGTAGTCCTCTGCATCCTGCAAGAGAGCCTGGGCTTCCTGTGTGTCCAGAGTGCTCCAAGCGGTGTTGCCGCGAGCATTGTTGTAGGAATTTGCGAATGTGACTGTAGCCATGAAGAACCTCCACGCTATTTAGAGGAGCCCGAGACGACGAAGGCCGCCCTCCGAAGAGAGCGGCCCTGTGCGTAAAACCGCTGCCGATTAAGCGTTGGTCTTGAGGATTGCGATTGGCACGTTCTTGCGGTCGAACTGGCGGGTGAAGCTGCCAGCTGCGCGGTACTGAGCCAGGGTTGGCGACTTGGTGTTTGCCGAAACAGCGGCAGCGCACGAGAAGCCAATTGGGTGGATGATCAGCTGCTTGCGCGAGTACAGACGGTCCTCACCGAAACCGTTACCAGCCGAAGGGTCACGCCAAATCTCGGTGCCGTTTGCAGGCGATGCTTCGCCGTATGCGAATGCGCCTTGGCCCAGAATGTAGGTCGTGTAGGTCTTGCGGTTGGTGCCCTGAACGACGGGGCAGGTGTCGTCGATGATGACGGTCTTGCCGTAGTAGCGGGTGAATGGGCTAACGGTCGAAGGAGCCTGGAAAGCAGTTGGTTCCAGCTTCATCAGGTTGGTGAAGACCTGCGAGTGCATGACGATGACGCCGAGCTTGTCCATTGCGTCGCCCATGGTCTGGTGTGCGTCCAGGATGGTGCCGAAGTTGACCGACTGAGCAGCGGTTGCAGTGCCCGTGGTATCAACAGCGAGGTTGAGAACCATGTCGCCGCCGTTCGATGCAACGTTGGTTGCTTCGATACCTGCCAGCTTGGCCAGGACGTTCTGCTGATAGTCCTGTGCCCAGTAGGTGCCGACGATGCTTGCGACGTAGCCCAGGGGATCCGTACCCGAAACTGCCGCAGCCAGCTGCATGACCGACCAATCCTTGCTGCGGTAGTCGGTGCGACCAATCTGCGAACCAGCGGTCACGTTTGCAGGAACAGACTTAACGGTGTTGTCGTCCGAAGCGACGTTGCTCTCTACCCATGCGAATGGATTGAAGTGCGGAGCCTCGAACACTGCTCCGCCTTCGGCTGCGCGCTTGTCCATGTCGCCCATGTTGGCGACGACGTTCGACTGAATGAGAGCAGACTTTAGAACAGTCTGCTGGCGAGCATAGGCAGTGAATACCTTTGGCTCGATGAGATTAGAAAGCTGAGTGGTTGCCATGTTTGGCTTGACCTCCGATTTGATGTTACCAACCGGGCAACATCAATCGTTGCCGGGTCAGCCTTTTTGACTGACCCGCTATTTAGTCTTGGCATCCGGGAGGGTGTTGAAAGGGGTTGGCAGCTTGGACTACCAACCCTCTTGATTAGATATTGTTGAGGTATCCGTTGCCGGTCTCGGTTGCCCACGCGGCTGCCGCTGCTGGATCGGACTGCTTGAGTGCCTGGAAGTCACCCAGATTAAAGTCCTTTCCTGCGACCGGATTGGCCTTGGTGCTTGTGTTGCCGGTTGCCCCGCCACCGCTATTGTCGCTTGCGCGGCGGAAGTGGGCTCCGTTGTCGCCACCCAAATACTCGCCAGCAAACTCGCCAATGGGCTTTCCCTCGATGGTAGCGACGCCACCTTCGTACTGGACCTTGGTTTTGAGCAGCGCGGTGACAGCCTCGGTCATCTCGGGACGAACATTACCCTCCGCGAGAGCGCGAGCAATCTCGTTGTCCACACGGATGGTACGCAGATCGGCGTCAGCTGCGTTGAGCTTGTCCTGTAGCTTCTGGAGTTCCTTGGCGTGGGCCGCTTTGAGCGCTTCAAGATCGCCCCCGCGTTCCGCTGCTTTCTGCGCCGCTTCATCGGCCGCATCCTGAGCTTCCTGCGCCTTCAGCTTGACCTTCTGCTTTTCAGCTAGAAGTTCCTTGTTCTTCGCCTTGACCTTCTCAAGCTCAGCGCGAAGTTCCTCAATGCCACCTTCGTCGGTGGTCTGGTTTTCATTGGTATCAGACATTTTTTTCCTTCTCGGCACTGCCGTTCTGGTTTACCCCCACATGGGAGCGCACCTATTTACCGAGGGGGAAAGATGTTCTGTCCAAATGCCGCAGACTGGGGAAATGTAGCTGATTGGATATCAGGTTTAGGTTCATTTGCTGCTGTCGTTGCAGCGTTGTACATAGCTGGTACGCAAAACCGATTGGCTGCTGATCAGAGGAAGCTAGCTAAGGAAGCCGAGCGCAATACAAAGCATAACCTAATTTCTGAAATAATGCGATTGACGGCTGAGATCGAAGCAAAGGCAAAAACTGGATCAATAACCGGCGGCAGTGTCAATCAAGCCTTGTTGAACGCCATGGAAATTGAACAGCTTTCTAACCAGCTGGAGTCGCTCCAGGAGCTTTCGAAGGGTGATCCTCAGATCTTCGGTGAAATTGGGCGGACTGTTCGTGAGGCAAGCATATCGCCAGCCGACAAGACGAACAATATGCTTGCATCAAGATTTTCCTATATATCGCAAGCCATGGTTAAGCGGCGGCAGTTGTTTCAATCGCTTTTACAAGATTGAGCTGTAGACTTTTGTCAGTTGATCAAGGGTGAGGACGGTTCCATCGCTCTTGATGAACTGCTGGAGGTCCAGTTTGCCATCGCGCCACAGCTGAGCACGAGTGGGACCGAGGATGGTGTTCTGTGTTTCGTCGCCCTTGCTGGTCAGCCAATCCGCAAACTTGGTGTCACCGGCCACCTGTCCGTCCATGCTCGCACGTTCAGATGGGCTTGCTTCGTCGGCATCAACACCAAGCTCGCGAAAGCTCTTTGTGACCGCCACGCTGATCGAGCGGCAACGGACATGGCGCGGGGGGATCGGGCCTTCGCCAATGGGGAAGACCTGACCGGATAGCGATGCACAGGTGATCGTCGTGCGGCTGTCCAGGGTGCTGACGAACTGCCAGCCCTTCACGACATGGGCGTTCGCCTTCCAGGTGTGCTGCGCGGCCTGATTGCTGATGTGCGTGGTTGCGGTTCGAACGATAGCGTCAGCGGAGCGACGGCTGATGTCGAGCACGCCATCGGTGTAGCGATTGGCCTTGGTGCCACGAATGCGCGCGACGATCTTGTCCGTGCTCTCGCCCTGGACAAGCCCAAGTCGGATGGCTTGGCTGATGCGGTCGATGCGGCCCTGCTCCATGCCCTGTGTCCAGCTGGCCAGGAGCTTGCCTTCCATTGGGGCTGTCTCCACGATCGCGCGGAGCATCGCCGGAGCGGGCAGGGTGGTTTCCACGCTTGC
This sequence comes from Sphingomonadales bacterium, assembly GCA_027489295.1. The sequence goes on from JAIYAA010000237.1 coordinate 13,342, forward strand.
GATGATCGACGCATCGAGCGCGCCTTTCTGAAACACGGCTTCGGCCTGAGCGAAGTCGGTTAGCTCGTCGGTTAGCTGGTCGTGGACCTGATCGTAGATCGCACCATTGAGCGCGCGAACCTCCTCCAGCATCTTTTCCAAACGCTTGGTGGTCTTCGGCCCGATGTCGAAGCCGCGCTCCTCGATGCTGGCGAGGCGACCGGCGATCTTCTCCAGAATATCTGCGTCGGCGCTGTTGAGCAGCTGGACGATACGGTCGGACAAACCCTTACCGTATCGTCCAAGCTCGATGGCGTGACGGACGGCCCTGTCGCGCAGGGCTTCGTTCGCTGTGGGCATTAGAGCACCGATGGGCGGTCAGCCGCTTCCATCTTGGTGCGTTCGATTTCCGCCTCGATGTCCAGCGCTGGCGAGACGGCTTCACCATCGCGAAGGGCGTAAAGCAGGGTCTCGTGCGTGATCGCACCAGCCTGCCACATGCCCATCATCGCGGTCATTTCCTGCGGCGTCATCTGCTGCGGCAGGAAGTCGGTGTTCAGGCTGTAGGTCAGGTCCGCATTTGCGGGATCGGCCCATAGCGCAAACTGGCGCAGCACGTTTTCCAGCTTGCGCGAGAGCGTGCGTGTGAAGCCGGCGAGCGTCGCGTTCTCTGCTGCACGACGGAGCATCTGCGTTTCTGCTGCCTCGGGTGCGGGCTTTTCCGGTGCGAGGATCGAGTGGCCAATCGTGCTCAGCTCGTCCTTGATGTTCTTGAGCTTGTTCTCGATGACCGACGCGCCCTGGCCCTTGAACTCCAGGTACTCCGCGACGGTATCGGGTTCCGGGAAGATCCATGCCGCGCCGGGTGCAACGTTGAGCTTGATAGGGATCTCTTTGCCCGCGTCGTCGGTCTGGGGCTTGAGGCCGCGGACAACGGGGATCGGCGCAGACAGGAAGTACAGAACGCTCGTGAGCAAGCCTTCCACGCGGTAGTGCTGGAGGTTCAGGTCCACCGAGTGCTGGAGGATTGATGGGGTAGGGGTCAGCTTGTCGGACGTGCTGACCAGCACGAATGGGATCTCGGCAAGCGGAGCGCCGTTGCGGGTTGGCGTCGTAACCGGGCCTGGGGCAAAGCCGCCATCAGTGCGCGTCCATAGGCGAACCTGATAGACGCCATCGTTGAGCATGAGTTCGCGGACGGTCGCACCGTCATTTTCGAGCAGGCGCACGCGAACAATCTGGCGGCTGTTGCGAACCAGGCCGGGAGTGACTTCCAGGATTGTCTCGCCGGAATAGCCCGCAATGCGAGGACGATAGCCCTTCTCGATTTCGTTGGCCGCGCTCAAGCCGGTGAAATTGGTGATCATGGTTTCGCGGACGACCCATTCCGCCAGATCGTCCAGGCTTTCGCCGCTGGGGGTAATCAGCTGCGTGAGGGTCTGCACGCGGGTGCTGGTACTGTTCAGCTGCGCACGCTTGCGGAAGATCAGACCGGAAAGGCCCTGCGCGATCTTGCTCGCGGCGGGCAGAAAGCCGGTGCGCTCCAGATGGGCGCGATACTCGGCGTCGGTGTCTTCGGGGTTCGCGGCGGGAAGGTAGACCTTGCCCTGCGCTTTGACGGCTTCTTCGCCATCCAGGAAGTCTCGGTTCTTTGCCCAGCGGGAATATGCGGCGCGAATAGCTGGGGTAGGCTCGTTGATGTTGATTTCGATAGGCACTGTATCCTCTTGCCAATGGCACTCAGGGGCGCGTCACGGACGCCAGGAGGCAAGAGGGCACGGCCTTCTAGCCGCAGGTATTTACCGGGGCGCAGCGGTCGGGGCTTGCTGCTCCGCACAGGGACGATACAGTTGCGTCCGGCGGTGTTCGCCAACAACAAGCTGAGGGGTGGAGCATGATCGTTGAAATCACGGAGTTCTTCGGGGACGACGAGGAGAAGAACACGTTCGACGGTCTCCTTCTCACGCATGACAGCGAGATTGAAGTCCGGTTCGATTTGGAAGATGTAACTTATTCCTATCGGGGCGCTCCGGTGCGGGAAGGTCAATGGCTTCTGAGGTGCTCCGAGAACGGTTGTCGCGCATCATTGAGTGAGAGCCCGATGAACCCTGGCTCCTACGAAGGAACCTTCTTCTTCAAAGCGCCGAATGGCCACTACGAGGCGATGTGGCAGATTGATCCCGTCGAAGATTGATCGTTGGCTTAGCGGAGCCGCACTGTCTTGATGGGTGTGTAGCCAGGTATTCGCTTTTGTTCGTGCGCGAGGTCGAGCAGTTCGGTGATACCCCATACAACTGCGTCCATGCGGTCTGGGGATTTGCGACGACTGGCGGGGCTACCAAAGTCGCACATCTGCTGCTCTAGCTCTTTGTGCGTGCCTACATGGTGGACGACGCCGCGCTCGTATTGAGCGGATACCGGCTCCGCACGGGATGCCTTGCCGCCAGTGGTCGCATTGGCCGAGACGAATTTGAGGGGTGCAGCCGGGAAGTGCTTTCTCAAGGTCGCATCGAGCCACAAGCCGCCCTGGTTCTTCTCCATGATGATGCGGCTTGCACCCCAGGCGCGGAACGCCTCCTCGATGGTCTTGCAGGCGGCGTCTGGCGTGTAGCGGTCGCTTAGATCGTCCAGCACGTAGACATGGCCATCCGGCGCAATGCCCTGGACGGTGATGCCCGTGAGGTCGCTCTTTGGATCGGCTGTAACAGCTGGATCGCAGGCGATGGTAACGCGCTGGAGGTTGATGTCCTGCTCGCGCAGCATGGCGAGCGTGCTGGCTGCGTCTCGCACTTCCTTCGGCTTGGGAATGCGATGGTCCCTGAACATGGACTCGGTGAAGAGCGCATTGTTGTTCTCGTCCGACCATTCACCTTCCAGGTAACGACGACGGCTAGCAGCGTTACCAGCTTCAAGGATGCGCATGGCGTCCTCGGCCAGGTTCTCCATGTTGGCCAAAGTATTCAACTTGGCCATAACCCACTCATCCGCATACGGCATTGCATCGCCGTCGTCGGGGTTCACCTTCTGGACAAACGCCTTGTATTCCCAATCGCTGTAAAAGCGCGGGTTGCAGTCGAAGAACATCTTGTTCTTGAGGTCTTTGCCATCAACGGTTTTGGCACGAGCACGCAAACGCGACATGAGCGTCGAGACGTGGTTGTAGGTAAAGCCCGGCTCATTGCATTCGTTGATCCAGACGGTGTTGAACTCGTCACCAAGCACTTTTGTGATGCGGTTCTCGTCCAGGCCGTTGAAGAACAGCACGGAACCGTTGGGCAGTGTGCAGGACAAGTCGCTTAGGCTGAAACCGCCAGCTGTCTCGATCTCCTGTTCCAGTCCGGGAAATGCCTTGTCCAGAACCTCTCGAAGCGTCTTCTCGAAAAGGGTCTGGTCGCACGAGGCGCGGGTCAATCGAAAGATCGCATGACGACTGTTTGGTGCGCGTAGTGCCCGCAAGAGCACCAGGAACATGATAAAGAACGATTTGCCCGATCCAGACGGCCCATAAAACAAGTGGAACTTGTGGGCCGCACTCGTGGCTAGAGCCATCGCGGCCTTCTGGTCGGAATTGAGCTTGAGTTGTGGAGTGATGCCCTGCGGCTGCTTCTGTGGCTGCATCGCCTACTTAGCAGAACGAGCAATCTTCGGCTGACAGCTAAATCAACTGGCTATACTGCACACACTTTCACAGGAGGAAAGAATGAAGTCATTGTTGATTGCTGCTCTACTTGTTGCCACTCCAGTCGCTGCCCAGGAAAGCAAGCCTATCTGGCGAGACCTCACGGCGAACATGACCGAAGAAGCGGTCAAGGAACGCTTGGGTGTGGTCTGGAAAGGACACGACACGGTATTCGAGAAGTACGGCCACAAGGCGTGCTACCGGATGCCCAACAATGTGTGGTGCGGAGCACTGACATTCGAGGGACCGGGCAAAACGATCAACCGGATTGAAATCCAGCCACGGAACTATGAGGGTGATGCATCGGCAGATGGTGTCGAGACTGCGCTGATGAACAAGTACGGTTCGCCAATGTCCAGGGACACCCGCGAGGAGCGCAATGGCGTTCCCGGCATCAACGTTGGACATGAAAGTCGCACGGTGATGCAGTGGCGTGCTAATGGCGTGACGATCCGCTTTGACCGCCAGACAGATGGACCGATTTGGAAGCTGGCCTACATGGTGGACCCGGTTGGCGATCTGGGATTGTGAGCTTTTTGGGAAGAGTGACAAAAAATCCAGTGGGTGCATTCACTTTTGGAAATGGTTGAAAATACCATGGTGGCTACACCCGCCGGTCCCTGCATAGGTGCGTATATACACCCCCTGCGATCAGTTCTCGGTTGACTTCACCAGGATGTTTCGCACCGACGTGGCGTGCCACTCTCCTCCGCGTGCGCTGCGGATTCCGCGCTCATTGAGGGCCTTCGCGAGTGCGGAGTAGCCCTGGATGCCCTGCTGCTGGAGTTGTGTCAGGATGAGCATCGTAGGGGCGTTACGAGCTATCCTCGCTGCACGGTTGCTCTCGGCTGCGAGGGTGCGTGCTTGTGCGATGTTCGTCCGGTTGCCCAGCTGCCGACCGTTGGCCTTGGCGGCTTGCAGTGCGGCCTTGGTGCGCTGGCTAATGAGTGCGCGTTCCTTCTCGGCTACGGCTGCATAGATGTGGAGCATAAAGGGATCAACGTCCGGTCCTAGCTCGGCCACGATGAAGGGCACCCGTTGTGCCATGAGCCCGCTTATGAAGTGAACGTCGCGGCTAAGCCGATCCAGCTTTGCAACAATGACTGCCGCTTTGTGTCGCCGGGCTATCCGCAATGCACTGGCGAGGACTGGTCGGCGGTCTAGTGCGTTGCTGCCCTTGCCGGTCTCTACCTCCTCGTGCCACTCTAGTATCGTTATGCCATGTTGCTCTGCATACTGGCGGATGGCTTGGCGTTGTGCCTCTAGTCCTAGTCCGCTGCGGCCTTGTTGTGCAGTGGATACGCGGGTGTAAGCGATTGCGTGTTGCATGTTGTA
>JAIYAA010000305.1 GCA_027489295.1 Sphingomonadales bacterium
ATCGCCAGCGCGCCCCAGAACACCACCCGCACCACCGGCTTGAGCGGCCTGGCCCCGCCGGTGATCGCGCCCAGCGCGCCGAGCAGGGCGAGGAACAGGATCGATCCCGCCGCTTCGCCCGCGGCCATCCAGCGCATCGGCAGCAGCGCGGCCAGCAGCAGCGGCAGCGCCGCGCCGGCGGTGAAGGTCGCCGCCGAGGTAAAGGCGGCGAGCACCGGCTGCGCCGTCGTGACCTCGTTGATGTGCAGCTCGTCGCGAGCATGCGCGCCCAGCGCGTCGTGGGCCATCATCTGCTCAGCCACCGCCTTGGCGGTCGCGGGATCGACGCCGCGACCGACATAGATGGCGGCCAGCTCACGCAGCTCGGCCTCGGGCACGGTGGCGAGTTCGAGCTTTTCGCGGGCGAGGTCGGCGCGTTCGGTATCGGATTGCGAGCTGACCGAGACATATTCCCCCGCCGCCATCGACATCGCCCCCGCCACCAGCCCCGCCACCCCCGCGACGAGCAGCGCCGGCCGCTCGGCCCCCGAGGCGGCGACGCCCAGGATCAGGCTGGCGGTGGAGACGATGCCGTCATTCGCCCCCAGCACGGCGGCGCGCAGCCAGCCGATCCGGGCGACGAGATGCTGTTCGCGGTGCGGGCGCATGGGGTTCCTCCGGTGGTGTCTGCGCGGAGGATGGGCCGGCGACTGGGCTGCGGCAATGGGGGAGTTCCCTCGCATGCACCCACCCGCCAGATCGATGGCGCCTCTTGACCTCCCTTCCATCGTCATCCCGGCGAAAGCCGGGATCCATTGGGGTCGCCGCAGCGGCTCTTGCTGGCACCGAGTGGCGAATGGATCCCGGCTTTCGCCGGGATGACGGATGAAGGGGATGTGTGCCGCTCAGTCCTTATCCGTCCTTTAGCGTCAGGAACGCCGTCACCCCCGCCGCGACCGCAAGCCCAGCGCACACCAGCGCCGCGACGTGGAACCCGCCGACCAGCGCCGCGCCGGTCTGCGACAGCACCGCGCCCGCCAGCGCGGTCGCGACCAGCCCGCCGGTGCGCGCGATCGCGCTGTTGAAGCCCGAGGCGGTGCCGGTGAAGCGATCGTCTACCGAGGCGAGCACCGCCGTGGTCAGCGGCGCCACCGCGCCCGCCATGCCGAGCGACAGCACCAGCATCCCCGGCAGGATGCTCGTCCAGTAGCTCGCGTTCGGATCGGCGTCCGATAGCAGCCAGAACCCCAGGCCCGTCACGATCGGCCCGATCGACAGCGGCCAGCGCCCGCCGATCCGCGCCGCCAGCCGCCCGGCGAAGCGTGAGGAGACGCCGATCACGATCGAGAAGGGCAGCAGCGCCAGCCCCGCCTGCGCCGGCGGATAGCCGCCGCCGACGATCAGCAGATAGGGCAGCAGCAGGATCAGCCCGCCCAGCGCGCCGTAGAGCAGCAGCGTCAGTACGGTCAGCCCGACGAACGGCACCGAGCCGAACAGCGCCAGCGGCATCATCGCCCGCTCGCCCAGCCGGTGCTGGTGGAGGACGAACCCGCCGAGCAGCGCCACGCCGCCGACCAGTCCGGCGATCGACCCGGTGGAGACGGCATGGCTGCTCGACCATAGGGTCAGCGCCCAGGTCAGGCTGCCCAGCCCGGCGGTGGCGAGCGCGGCGCCCAGCCAGTCGAGCCCGCCCTTGCCGCGAGGGCTCTCCGGCACGAAGCGCCAGGCGATTGCGATCGCGGCGGCTGCGACGGGCAGGTTGAGGTAGAAGATGGCGCGCCAGCCGACCGCGTCGACCAGCCAGCCGCCGAGCGGCGGGCCGACCGCAGAAGCGATCGCGCCGGCCGAGGCCCAGGTCCCGATCGCCCGGCCGCGTGCCTCGCCGTGGAAGCTGCTGCCGAGCAGGCCGAGGCTGTTGGGCATCAGGATCGCGGCACCGATCCCCTGCAGCGCGCGCGAGGCGAGCAGCAGATCCGTGCCCCTCGACAGCGCGCAACCGAGCGACGCCAGTGCGAAGATCGCCACGCCCAGGATCAGCATCCGGCGCCGGCCGAAATAATCGCCGGTAGCCCCCCCGAACAGCAGCAGCGCCGAAAGCGGCAGGAGATAGGCGTTGATGATCCAGGGGAGCGTCGCCGGATCGGCGGCAAGGCTGTGCCCGATCGTCGGCAGCGCGACGTTGGTCACCGATCCGTCGAGAAAGGCGAGGCTGGAGGCGCACATGCACGCCGCGATGATCCAGCCGCCATGGCGCGGCGGGGGCGGGGCGGTGTCGCTCATCGGCGGGGAGGGCTCTGCATCGCCCCGGCTGTAGCGGGCGGGCGGGGGAAGGGCCAGCCGGCGGCCGCCCGTCTCCCACCGCGCCCGGTGGTGGTCAGAAGCGCGTGCGCAGCGTCAGGCCATAGGTGCGGGGCTCGGCCAGGAAGGCGCCGAACACCGCGTTGCCCGCCGCATAGGCCGGCGCACCGAACGCCTGCACCTGCGACTGGCTGCCGGCGCCCTGGAACGGCATGCTGAAGGCGACCTGTTGATAGTTGGTGTCGAGCAGGTTCTGCGCCCACAGCTCCACCGCCCATTTCTCGTCCGGGCCGCGCACGCCGAGGCGCGCGTTCATCGTGACGAAACCGTCCTGCTTCTTCTCGATGAACAGGTCGGAGCCGGTATTGTAGTCGCTGGTCATGCGGCCATCGACATAGATCAGGCCGGTCCAGCCGTTGCTGCCGAGAGCGGGGGTCCAGGTCACCGCACTGGTCACGGTATTGCGCGGCGCGTTGGACATCTGGCTGCCCGGCAGCAGGAACAGCGCCGAATTGAGCGGCACGCCCGCCTTGCTGCCGACCAGGTCGTGCTGATATTTCGCGTCCGCCAGCGTGTAGCCCAGGTTCACGGTGAAGTTGGAGGTGGGGTAGAGGCCGACCTCCAGCTCCACGCCCTGCGTCACCACGCCCTTGCCGACGCTGCCGGTGCAGGCGCCGGTGGCCGAGCTGTTGTCCCGGTCCGCGCCGTTCAGGCCGACGCTGCAGCCGCCGATATTCTGCACGATATAGGCGGTGCCGTTGAACGTGTTGAGCTGGAAGTTGGTGAATTCCGAGCGATAGACCGCGACGTTGGCGGTCAGCCGGCGCGAGGTGTATTTCGCGCCGATCTCATAGGCGTTCACCGTTTCCGGGTCGAAGCGCAGATTGGCGGCGGTGGCGGGCGTCGGCGTGCTGAACACCGTCGCGGTCAGCGCCGAGCGATCGAGGTTGTAGCCGCCCGCCTTGTAGCCGCGCGCGAACGAGGCATAGGCCAGCGTGCTTTCCGACGGCTTCCACGAGAGCACCGCGGTGCCGGTCATCTGGCCCTCCTTGAACCGGTGGCTGAATGGCACGCCGGTCAGCGCCGAGGTCGAGTTGCCGGTGCAGGTCAGCGTGATGATGCCGCCGACCAGTGCCTGCAGTGCCGGCACGCCGAGCAGCGGGCCCAGCGCCTGCTGCTGCGCCGGGCAGACGGTGTTGTTGTTGTTGAACGCTGCCTTCAGCGACTTGCTCTCGTGCGTGTAGCGCGCACCCAGCGTGAGGCTCAGCTTGTGGGTGAGCTTGTAGATGTTGTGGGTGAAGAGCGCCCAGTTCTCGCTGGTCTGGTCATACTG
>JAIYAA010000061.1 GCA_027489295.1 Sphingomonadales bacterium
AGACGGCCGATCCGCTCGATCCGGCGGTGCGCGCCTGGTGGAAGGCCAAGGCGGACGAGATCTACGCGGTGATCCCCGATTTCGGCGGCTTCCTGGTCAAGGCCAATTCGGAGGGCCAGCCCGGCCCCTCTGACTATAAGCGCAGCCATGCCGAGGGCGCCAACATGCTCGCCGATGCGCTCAGCCCCCATGGCGGCGTGGTGATGTGGCGGGCGTTCGTCTATTCCGAGCACAATGACGCGGATCGCCACAAGCAGGCGAACGACGAGTTCGTGCCGCTCGACGGCACGTTCCGCGACAACGTGCTCCTCCAGGTGAAGAACGGCGCGATCGACTTCCAGCCGCGCGAGCCCTTCCACCCGCTGTTCGGCGCGATGCCGAAGACGCCGCTGATGCTCGAGGTGCAGATCACCAAGGAGTATCTCGGCTTCGCCACCCACCTCGCCTATCTAGGCACGATGTGGGAGGAGGTGCTGGCAAGCGACACCTTCCGCCCGCGCGCGGGCAGCACCGTGGCGAAGCTGCTGGAGACGCCGGTCGCCCCCAAGGCCCTCACCGGCATGGCCGGGGTCGCCAATATCGGCACCGACGTGAACTGGAGCGGGTCGCAGTTCGATCAGGCCAACTGGTACGCCTATGGCCGGCTCGCCTGGGATCCCGACGCCAAGGCCGCCGACATCGCCCGCGACTGGGCGCGGCTGACCTGGAGCCCCGATCCGGCGGTGGTCGATCCCATCGTCGCGATGATGCTCGAATCGCGCGAGGCGGTGGTGAACTACATGACCCCGCTCGGCCTCGGCCACGTCATGGCGACCGGGCATCACTACGGCCCCGGCCCCTGGGTCTCGAACCTCGCCCGGCCCGAGTGGAACCCGACTTATTATCACCGCGCCGATGCGAGCGGCATCGGCTTCGACCGCACGCCCACCGGCACCAACGCGCTCGGCCAGTACGCGCCGGAGGTGGCGAAGCGCTGGGGCGACCTCAAGACCGTCCCGGACAGCTTGCTGCTCTGGTTCCACCATGTCCCCTGGGACTATCGCCTGCGCTCAGGCGCGACGCTGTGGGACAGCCTTGTCGTCCACTACGACAGCGGCATCGCCACGGTGGAGGATATGCAGCGCCGCTGGGCCGGGCTGGAGGGCAAGATCGATGCCCGCCGCTGGGCCGAGGTGCGCGACTTCCTCGCCATCCAGCGGCAGGAGGCGCAGTGGTGGCGCGATGCCTCCATCGCCTATTGGCAGTCGCTGTCGAAGCGGCCGCTGCCGGCCGGGCATCTGGCTCCGCCGCGTCCGCTAGACTATTATGAAGCGATCCGGACGCCGCACGCGCCCGGCAACGGCAAATAACAGGGGAGCAGGATGGGCAAGGCAATGGCATGGCTGCTCGCAAGCGTAGCGCTGGCGAGCCCGGCGGCGGCGCAGCGGGCCGCGGCGAACGATCTCAACGAGCTCGGCTTCGAGCCCGGCGACGTGAAGCTGGCGGTCGTGCGCGGGGCAGGGACGGCGCCGCTCCCGTGGCAACTGCTGGATGCCGATGGCAACGCTGTCGGCAAGGGCGAGACGCTGGTCTACGGCCCGGACGCGAGCTCGGGCGCGGTGGTGCAGCGGATCGACTTTTCCGGCTTTCGTCGCGAGGGCAAGGGCTATCGACTGTCGGTCGGCGGGGTGACCAGCGACCCGTTCGTCATCGCGCCGACGCTCTACAAGGCGCTCGCCCGCGATGCCGCCAACTTCTTCTACCAGCAGCGCGCCGGCACGCCGATCGACGCGAAGTTCGCCGGTGCCGCCTGGGCGCGGCCGGCGGGGCACGCCAAGGAAGTCGCCGGCTGCTTCTCCGGTGCCGACGAGCGCGGCACGAGCTGGTCCGGCTGCAGCTACAAGCTGGACGTGACCGGCGGCTGGTACGATGCCGGCGACCACGGCAAGTATCTCGTCAACGGCGGCATCTCGCTGTGGACGCTGCTCAACGCCTATGAGCGCCGCCCCAAGGCTTTCCCCGACGGTTCGCTCCGCATCCCCGAAAGCGGCAACGGGGTGAGCGACCTGCTCGACGAAGCGCGCTGGGAGATGGAGTTCCTGCTGCGCATGCAGATCCCCGACGGTGCGCGCGCGACGGTGCCGTCCGGACCGCTCGGCGCGCCGAAGCCGGGCCGCCCCGCCTGGGAGCCGAGCTTCCCGCCCTTTGCCGAGATCGACGCCGGCGGGATGGCGCACCAGAAGGTAGCCGACCGCAACTGGACGACGCTGCCCATGCCCCCGCAGAACGATCGCGAGGAACGGCTGCTCTATCCGCCGACGACGGGCGCCACGCTCAACCTCGCGGCGACCGCAGCGCAGTGCGCCCGGCTGTGGCGCGGGGTGGACGATGCCTTCGCTGCCCGCTGCCTTACCGCCGCGCGGCGGGCCTGGGCGGCGGCGCAGCGCAACCCGCAGGTTTACGCCACCAGCAGCTTCACCGGCAGCGGCGGCTATGGCGATTCGAGCCTGAGCGACGAATTCTACTGGGCCGCCGCTGAGCTCTACGCGACCACCGGCGAGGAGGCCTTCCGCAAGGCGGTGACCGGCTCGCCCCATTTCGGCGAAGCGGTGCGCGCGCCCGGCTGGAGCTTCACCGCCCCGCTCGGCACGATCACGCTGGCGACGGTGAAGACGGGCCTCGGCGACGCCCAGGTGCAGAAACTGCGCGCCACGCTGATCGCTGCCGCCGACGGCATTCTCGAGCAGCGTCGCCAGAACGGCTATGCGATCCCCTATCGGCCGGTCGGCTATCCCTGGGGCTCGAACGGCGACCTGATGAACCAGGCGATGCTGCTCGGCGTGGCGAGCGACCTGACCGGCGCGCCCAAATACCGCGCGGGCATCGTCTCGGCGCTCGACTATCTGCTCGGGCGCAACCCGATGGGGACGTCCTATGTCAGCGGCTATGGCGCGCGGTCGCTCCAGAACCCGCACCATCGCTTCTGGGCGCATTCGCTCGACGCCAAGCTGCCGGGGCCGCCGCCGGGCGTACTCTCGGGCGGGCCGAACGACACGGCGATGGGCGACCAGGTCGCGATGCAGCTCAAGGGCAAGTGCGTCGCCCAGACCTGCTGGGCGGACAGCATCCACGCCTATGCGCTCAACGAAGTCGCGATCAACTGGAACGCGCCGCTGTTCTGGGTGGCGGCGTGGATGGATGATTGAGGGGACAGCGATTCGTGGGGTCAGGAAGCGGCGTGTCCGCTTTCGCCCGATTGCGGCCATAGGTTTCTGCTGCGATGATTGCCCCATGAGTGTTCCCCTAGCCCGACGATCCGCTCTCGCATCCATACGGACGATGGTGAAGAAATACGGATCCCAAATCGGCGTGCCCGACATTGCGCTATTAGGCACGCCGCGAGGAGACGGCTCGCCTTATGTGGAGGTCCGCGACGCCTACTACTTCGTCGTTGAAGAGCGCGGCGTTGAACTGGAACGACGCAAAACGGATGATTTAGATGAGCTGCTCTATTGGATATTCGACGGAGTCACGTTCTCGATATCGTGCGATTTTGAGCTGCGGAACCGTAAGCCGGGGGAGGACCCAAGGCGACAACTCTTTGCCAAGCAAGAGGCGCTTTTAAGTCAACTCTCAACACGGTGGAGCGCGCGAAAGTTGGATGAGCACAGGGCTATTCTGACCCGTCACCCGTTCAATGACGTTTTTGGCTGAATGACAGCTAACACCAAGATCGGACATCCCCCTTTCGGCGCAGCCCCGCGGCACCGCCAAACTGCCCCTGCAATCGAGCGGGGAGACTGCGGCGGTCAGCAGCCTCCCCACTGATCTTCACTTCACCGTCAGCGTAGCGCTCTGCAGCGTCGCCGAGTTCGGGCCCGACGAAATCGTGAAAGTCCCCGGCTCCACGACATGCTTCATCTGGCTGTTCCACAGCGCCAGATCGTCCGGGGTGAGTTCGAAGCGCACCGTCTTCTTCTCGCCCGGCTTCAGCGTCACGCGTTCGAAGCGCTTGAGCTCGATCACCGGCCGGGTGACCGAGGCCTCGTCGTCATGCACGTAGAGCTGGACCACCTCGTCGCCTGCGACCTTGCCGGTATTGGTCACGTCCACCTCGACCGCCGCCTTGTCGGCGATGCCGATCGTCGGCGCGGCAAGGCGCGGCGCGGAGATGTCGAAGCTCGTGTAGCTCAGGCCATAGCCGAAGGGGTAGAGCGGGCTGGTGTCGCCGAACAGATAGCCGCGCCGCGCGCTCGGCTTCTTGTTGTAGTAGATCGGCAGCTGGCCGACGTTGCGCGCCACCGACACCGGCAGCTTGCCGCCCGGATTGTAGCGCCCGAACACCACGTCGGCGAGCGCGTTGCCGGTCTGCTCGCCGAGATACCAGCCCTCGATCAGCGCCGGGGCCTTCTCGGCGAGAGTGTTCACCGCATAGGGGCGGCCGTTGAGCAGGATCACGACCACCGGCTTGCCGAGCGCGATCAGCTCCTTGGCGAGCTGGTCCTGCGGCCCCGGCAGGTCGAGCGTCTCGCTGTCGCCGAGATGGTTGTCGGCCCAGGCCTCGCGGCTCACCGCCTCGTTGCCGCCGAGCACCAGCACCACGACATCGGCGTTCTTCGCCGTCTCCAGCGCCTGCGCGCGGAGCTGGTCGTTCACCGAGGCCGGCACCTGCGCCACCGCATCCTTCGACCATTCGCGGTGGTCGGTGATGCGCACGCCCTCGGCATAGTCGACCGCGAACTTGCCCTTGCCCTCGGCCTGCATGCCTTCGAGCACGCTGACGACATGGTTCGGCAGGTCCGAATAGCCGCCGATCGGCGTATCCTTGGCGTGGGTGCCGATCACCGCCATGCGCTTGATGCCCTTGGCGTCGAGCGGCAGCAACCCTTGCGCGTTCTTGAGCAGCACGATCGATTCGCGCGCCGCCTGGCGGGAGAGAGCGATGGCTTCCGGCGTGTTGGTGCGCGCGGCGGCGAGCTTCACTTCGGGATAGGGATTCTCGAACAGCCCGCCCTCGAACTTCATCCGCAGCACGCGGCGGGTGGCATTGTCGATCTCGCCCTGGCTGACCCGGCCTTCCTTGACCAGCTGGACGAGGTGCGTGAACGCCTCGCCGTCCGGGGTCTCGACGTCGACGCCCGCGTCGAGCGCGCGTTGGGCTGCGTCCTTGGGATCCTTGAACATGTGGTGGCGGGTGATCAGCTCGCGGATCGCGAAATAGTCGCTGACCACGGCGCCCTGGAAGCCCCATTCGCCGCGCAGCACGTCGGTGAGCAGCCATTTGTTGGCATGGCTGGGGATGCCGTCGATCTCGTTATAGCTCGCCATCACCGACATCACGGGGAGGGTCTTCACTGCCGCTTCGAAGGGCGGGAAGAAATCCTCGCGCAGCGTCCGCTCGCCGAGCGAGGCGGGGCCGACATTGGTGCCGTTCTCGGGCTGGCCATGGCCGGTCATGTGCTTGAGGGTGATGAACACCTTGTCGGACTTGAGCGGCAGCGTGCTGCCCTGGAAGCCCCGGATCGCGGCCAGGCCCATTTGCGTTACGAGATACGGATCCTCGCCGTACGTTTCCTCGATGCGGCCCCAGCGCGGATCGCGGGCGACGTCGACCACGGGGGCGAGCACGAGGTTGGCACCGCGGGCGCGCGCCTCCTTGGCGGCCATCGAGAAGATGGTCTCGACCAGCTTCGGATCCCAGCTGCTGGCGAGGGCGATCGACTGCGGGAAGCTGGTGGCCCCGGGGGCGACCAGGCCGTGCAGCGCTTCCTCGTGCATCAGCATCGGGATGCCGAGCCGGGTTTTCTCCATCGCCCATTTCTGCGCGGCATAGACGTAGCGTGCGGTCTCTTCCGGGCTGCGGTTGACGTCGCCGGCATTGGCGCCTGCGGCCGTGGTCTGGCCCGCGGCGACGCCGCGGCGATCATAGGGGCGGGAGATCATGCCAAGGCCGTTGGGGAAGCTGGCGCTCGCCTTGACGGGATCGAACTCGCCCTTGGCATCCTGCACCAGGCCCTTGTTGAGCCACAGCGCCTGCAACTGCTGGACCTTTTCCTCCAGCGTCATGCGCGCGAGCAGATCGTCGACGCGCGCCTCGACCGGCTGGGTCGCATCCTTGTAGAGCGGCTTGTCGGCGCGGGTCTGCGCGGCGGCCGGCACGGCGGCGACGAAGGGCGTTAGCGCGCTCGCGGCGATGGCAAGCGCGGCGACGCGACGAAAATGGCGCATGTTCCTCTCCCTGAAGGCCGGCGACGATTGTGCCGTCGCCTATGCCGTGATGGTAGCGTTATCATCTATAGGTGCGGCGATGGACGGCGGTCAACCGGCGCCGCATCGGTGCAGCAACGATTGCAATCATGGTAGCGCAAACTTATGCGTCGGTGCAGGGAGGGGGGATGAACAAACCTAGCCGGCGCAGCCGGGGCAGCATCACCGTACAGGACGTGGCCCGCGAAGCTGGCGTTTCCGCGATGACCGTGTCGCGCGTCGTCAACGGCGGCACCAATGTGCGCGAAGCGACTCGCGAGGCGGTGCTCGCCGCGATCGCCAAGCTCAACTACGCGCCCAACACCGCCGCGCGCAGCCTGGCCGCTGGGGAAGCGACTCAGATCGGGTTGCTCTATTCGAACCCCTCGGCTGCCTATCTCTCGCAATTCCTGATCGGCGCGCTCGCCGCTGCCCGGCGTGCGGGCTGCCACCTCGTGCTGGAGGCCTGCGAAGGCGAGCGGCCGGAGGAGCAGGCCGAGGCGACGCGGGGCTTTGTGCAGACGCATGTCCAGGGCGTGATCCTGCCGCCGCCGCTCTCCGAATCGGGGCCCGTGCGCGCCGAACTGGAAGCTGCGGGCATCCCCTGGGTATCGGTCGCGATGGGCCTGCCGCCCGAGGGCAGCCTCAATGTCCGCATCGACGATTTCGCCGCCGCCTGCGCCATGACCAAGCATCTGCTGGACATGGGCCACCGCCGCATCGGCTTCATTCGCGGCAACCCCAACCAGACCTCCAGCGCCGAGCGCCACCGGGGCTTCTGCGCGGCGATCGAGGAAGCGGGGCTCGACCTTGCCGCGATGCCGGTGGAGCAGGGCTATTTCACCTTCCGCTCCGGCATCGTCGCCAGCGAGGCGATGCTCGATCTGCCGAACCCGCCGACCGCGATCTTCGCCAGCAACGACGACATGGCCGCTGCCGCCGTTGGCGTCGCGCACCGTCGCGGCCTGCACGTGCCGCAGGACCTGAGCGTGGTCGGCTTCGACGATACTGCGCTCGCCACCACCATGTGGCCCGAGCTTACCACCGTGCGCCAGCCGATCGCCGCGATGGCCGAGGCGGCGCTGACCATGCTGCTCGAGGAGCTGCGCGCCGATGTGCGTACCGAGCATGCCGAAGAAGTGCTTGCGCACCAGCTGATCGTACGCGAATCCTGCGCGCCGCCACCCGCGGCGTAAGGGATCGGACGACAACGTTGGCATAAGGTTGCGAATCCGCATCTGCCGACTTGCTTTTCCCGGTTGCACGGGCCAGCGTTACCGCTAACAAATCGCTCCGGATTCTGGGGTGACTAGGAGAGGGATTGGATG
>JAIYAA010000372.1 GCA_027489295.1 Sphingomonadales bacterium
GCATGGACCTGGCTCGAAAGCGGCTCGAGCTGATTGTAGAACAAGGGAAGCGACTGCTGCGGCGCGCTGGCCATGAGGATCTCCTGAGAACTTTTTTCGTCGAAATGCGTTTCAACCGCCCCGCGGTCTATTTGCTGAATGTTTCAGGCGCAAGCGCCACCAGCTTTCCCGGATTGAGAATCAGCTTCGGATCCAGCGCAGTCTTGATCGCGCGCAGCGCCGCGATCCGTGCAGGCGGAGAGAGCCGGGCCAGCTCGTCGCGCTTCATCTGGCCGATGCCATGCTCCGCCGAGATCGAGCCGCCGGCCGCCACCACCATGTCGTGCACCAGCCGGGTGATCTGCGGCCCGTCCTCGGCATACCAACGCTCGCGATCGGCCCCCTTGGGCGCGCGGACGTGGAAATGGACATTGCCGTCGCCGAGATGGCCATAGGCGATCGCGTGCGTGCCGGGGAAGCGCGCCTCGGCCTCGGCGCCGCCTTCCACCATGAAGCGCGGCATATCTTCGACGGGCACGGAAATGTCATGCTGCACGGCAGGGCCGGCGGCGCGCTCTGCCTCCGAGATAGAGTGCCGGATACGCCAGAAGCTTTCGGCCTGCGCCTCGCTTGCGGCGATCACCGCATCTTCGGCCAGGCCGGCCTCGAACGCAGCTGCCAGCATCCGCTCCAGCACCGCCGCGGGAGCCTCGGCGCCCGCATCGCTGGTCACCGCCTCGATCAGCACGTGCCAGCGATGGCTGCCGGCCAGCGGCACCCGCGTGCCGGGCACGTGCTCGAGCACCAGCGCAACGGTATCGTCGGGCATGATCTCGAAGCTTTCGATCATGTCGGTGGCGGCCTGCAGACGGCGCAGCAACGTCAATGCCTTGGCCGGGCTCTCCAGCCCCACCCAGGCCACCGCCCGCGCCGCCGCCGCCGGCACCAGCCGCAGCGTCGCGGCGGTGACGATGCCCAGCGTGCCCTCGGCGCCGATCAACAGTTGGGTGAGGTCGTAGCCGCGATTGTCCTTCTTCAGTGCCGACAGCCCGTCATGCACCGAACCGTCGGGCAGCACCGCCTCGACGCCAGCGACCAGCGCGCGCATCGTCCCGAAGCGCAGCACCTGCACGCCGCCGGCATTGGTGGAGACCAGCCCGCCGATCGTGGCGCTGCCCCGCGCCCCGAGATCGAGCGGAAAGCGGCGTCCGGCGGCCTCGGCCGCGTCGCGGAAGGTGGCGAGGATCACGCCGGCTTCGGCGATCGCCAGGTTCGCCTCGGCATCCATGCGCCGGATCGCGTTCATCCGCCGGGTGGACAGCAGCAGCGCCGATCCGTCCGCCGGCGGCACCGCGCCGCCTACCATGCCGGTATTGCCACCCTGCGGCACCAGCGACTGGCCGAGATCGTTGGCGAGCGCCACCAGCGCGCTGACCTCCGCGGTCGAGGCGGGCGACAGGATCGCAGGCGCCGCGCCATGATAGCGGCGGCGCCAGTCGGTCAGCCAGGGTTCGATATCCTGGCGATCGGTGGTGACTGTCTTGGGGCCGAAGCGTTCGGCGGCAAAGGCCGTGATGCGGTGCTGCGCGGGAGTCATGATGCTTGCGCGATAGCATGGGCTGCGGCAGTTCATCCACCGTTCAAGCCGATGTTCCTATCCTCCCATCCCACGATGCCGAATCTGCCGATCGCTGCCGCCGGCCTGGCGCTGATGCTTGCCGTTCCTGCGGCAAGCCCGGTCGTGCCCGGCGATCTTGCGGCGGAACCACCGTTTCAGCAGCACCTCACCATCCATGTGCCGCGGATGACCGTGACGAGCACCACCGTGATCATCCGCCGGGAGGCGCCGGTGGCGCTGGTGGAGCGCAAGGCGAAGAGCTGTGTCGACGTGGATCGAATCCAGGGCTTCACCGTCAACGCCGGTGACAGCGTCGACCTGATCCTCGAGGACGGATCGCTGCTGCGCGCCAAGCTGGGGGCCGAATGCCCGGCGCTCGGCTTCTACTCCGGCGCCTATCTCAAACCCACCAAGGACAGCCGATTCTGCGCCGGTCGTGACGCGCTCCACTCGCGCTCGGGACGAATCTGCCCCGTTCAGGCCTTCAAGAACCTCGTTCGTGCACGCTGAAGCTTGACTTTTGCGGTTGAATCCGCAAGCGCGATGCCTTCTGCTGCGGCGTAGTGAACGCCCTATTTCCGGACACATGCATGAGCTTTGCCGATCTCGGCCTTTCTGACGAACTCCTCCGCGCGGTGACCGACGCCGGCTATACCGAGCCGACTCCGATCCAGCGCCAGGCGATCCCGTCGGTGCTGATGGGCAAGGACCTTATCGGTATCGCCCAGACGGGCACCGGCAAGACCGCGGCCTTCGTGCTGCCGATGATCGACGTGCTGGGCGAGGGGCGCACCCGCGCACTGATGCCGCGCTCGCTGATCCTCGAACCGACGCGCGAACTGGCGGCGCAGGTCGCGGAGAATTTCGAGAAATACGGCCTCAACCACAAGCTCTCGATGGCGCTGCTGATCGGCGGCGTGCAGATGGGCGACCAGGTCAAGGCGCTGGAAAAGGGCGTCGACGTCCTCATCGCCACGCCCGGACGCCTGATGGACCTGTACGGCCGCGGCAAGATCCTGCTCACCGGCTGCAGCCTGCTGGTGATCGACGAGGCGGACCGGATGCTCGACATGGGGTTCATCCCCGATATCGAGGAAATCTGCACCAAGCTGCCCAAGGTGCGGCAGACGCTGCTGTTCTCGGCGACGATGCCGCCGCCGATCAAGAAGCTGGCGGACCGCTTCCTCACCGATCCCAAGACGATCGAAGTGGCGCGCCCCGCCACCGCGAACATCAACATCACGCAACGCATCGTCCAGGTTCCGGCGACCGCGCATGTGAAGCGCGACGTGCTGCGCCGCCTGCTGCAGCAGGATGAAGTGTCCAACGCGATCATCTTCTGCAATCGCAAGACGACGGTGCGCGACCTGAACAAGAGCCTGAAGAAGCACGGCTTCCGATCGGCCGAAATTCACGGCGACATGGACCAGTCGGCCCGCATCGCCGAGCTCGACCGGTTCAAGAACGGTGACGTGAACATCCTCGTCGCCTCGGATGTCGCCGCGCGCGGCATTGACGTCAAGGGCGTGAGCCACGTCTTCAACTTCGATGCCCCCTGGCATCCGGATGACTATGTCCATCGCATCGGCCGCACCGGCCGTGGCGGCGCGACGGGCATCGCCTACACGCTGGTGACGCCGGAAGATGCCGAAAACATCGTCGAGATCGAGAAGCTGACCGGCCACAAGATCGAGCGTGTGCCGAGCCCGGTCGCAGTCGACGGCGCCGACGACGCGCCTGCGCCCAAGCGCACGCGTGGCGGCAAGCGCGACGCCAAGAAGCCGGAACCGCGCCGCGAGGAGGCCGCAGCCGAGGCGCCGGCCAAGTCCAAGCCGCGCCGCACCGCGTCGCCGGCCCGCGAGGAAGCAGTTCCGGCCCCCGCCCCGCGCGAGGAGCAGCGCAGCCGCCCGGCACGCGACGAGCGTCCGGCGCGCAGCGAACGTCCGGTCCGCGACGAGCGCCCGGTACGGGACGAGCGCCCGGCGCGCGACGATCGCCGCCGCCGTGACCAGGACGATGGTCCGGACGATGGCTGGAACGGCCCGATCCCGGACTTCCTCAACTACACGATCGACGCCTGAACCGCGTGGGGCCGGTGCGTCAGCGCCGGCCTTGCCGCAAGGTGATCAGCCACCAGTCCGGCGGCGCGCCCAGCCGCAGCGGCATCGTCCCGCTGCCGACCCCGGCGGTTACCACGATCGTTCGCCCGGCATCGCGCACCACGCCACAGCGCAGGCGTGCATCGTAGAGCAGCCGCCAATGTTCGTGCGGCGAATGCAGCAGCAACGGCCCCCAGCCAGGCAGCATGACCTGGCCGCAATGCGTATGCCCGGCGAGGAGCAGCGGCAGGCCCGGCGGCAGCTTGGCGGTGAGATCCGGCGCGTGCGTCAGCACCACCGGCACGCCGCCGATCCGCCGCCAGGCCGCCAGCGTCGCCCCGACATCGTCATGGCCGGAATAGCTGTCGTCGACGCCGAGCAGCGCGATCGGCCCGCGCCGGACCGCCCCATTCTCCAGGACGAGGATACCCGCGCGCGCCAGCGCCGTCCGGATCGCGGCGGGCGCGGTCCAATGGTCGTGATTGCCGAGCACCGCGATCACGCCCCTCGGCGCGCGCAGCCCGGCCAGCGGTGCCGTCAGCCCCGCCGCGCGGGCATCGGCACCGGTCGCGTCATGGCCGATCACCATATCGCCGGCGAGCAGCACGATATCCGGATGCGCCGCATTGACCTGCGCGACGATGCGGCGCAGCCGGGCATCGTCCATGCTGCGCGCGCCGAAATGGATGTCGGACAACAGCGCCAGCCGGAGCGACGATGCGCCCTCCGGCCAGCCCTGCACCCGCACGTCCAGCCTGCGCACCACGGGATCGCGCAACGCCTCGCGATAGGCGACCACCGCCACCAGGCCGAAAAGCCCGAGCAGCGCAAGCACCACCCGGGCCGCCGCCTTCCCGCGGCGCACGGCCCCGCCGCTCGGGACTAGAACTTGGCCCCCGCGCGGATGCCGATCGTTCGCGGCGCGATCGGCACGATATAGCTGCGGCTGCACGACCCGCATTGCTGGAAGCGGGAAAGCTGGCCGCGCTCGTCGGCGAGATTGGTAACGAACAGCTCGAGGTTGAACCGCTCGAACTCCGCACCCGCCGCAAGGCCCACCGTGGTGAACGCCTCCAGCCGGCCGAGCACATCCGCCGGGCTGACGATGGCGCCGGTGCCGGTCTGGTAGATTGCCGTGCGGATGTCCGACGCGGCCGAGCTCTGGTGCGACACCGTCGCTTGGCCATAGCCCTTCGCCGTCCCCACCGGCACCGTATAGCGCGCGGTGCCGCTCAGCTTGACCTGCGGCGTGATCGGCAGGCGCGACCCGCTCGGCGCCGAAATCAGGTTGCCGTTGCCGGTATCCTTGCAGCTGTAGGTGGGGTCATCGAACAGGCAGAGGTTCCGCGTCGTCTTGGCGTCGGTGTAGCTGCCTGCGGCGGTCAGCGACAGGCCGCCGGCGGTGAAGGCCGCATCGGCCTCGACGCCGCGGATGCGCGCATTGGGGCCGTTGTGGATCTCGGTGAAGCTGTTCGCGCCGAGGAAGGAGAACTGGAACTTGTTCCAATCCTGCTGATAGACGGCCGCGTTCAGCTTCAGCGCCCCGCCCAGCAACGTCGTCTTGGCGCCGAGTTCGTAATTGGTCAGGAAATCGGCCTGATAGGGCGCCACGTCGACGCGGCGGTTGATGCCCCCGGGGCGGAAGCCACGCGACACGGTGCCGTAGACCAGCACGCCCTTGGTCGGCTTCCAGCTGAGGTTGAAGCGATAGGTTGCCCCCTGCCCCTGCGCGCGCACCGGCAGCAGGCCGGCACCCACCGCATAGGTGGCGAGGTTGGTGCACGGCCCGCCGGCCACCGCCGCCGGCAGCAGCGTCGTCCCCTTGCCCGCAGCGATCGCGCTGCGCAGGCGCAGTCCGTCGGTGGTGAAGCACTGGGCCACGCCGGTCCGCGAGCTGCCCGCGCCGTTATAAGGCGTGTCGGTAAAGCCGTTCCCCGGGTTCCGGCCGAAGCCGAAGAAGCCGATCAACGAGTTGTCGTAGATATAGGCCCGGCCGCCCGCCGTGGCGGTCAGCGTGCTGGTCAGGTCGTAGCTGAGCTCGCCGAACGCGGCATAGTCGCGGTCGACGCGGTGCTGCTGGGTTAGCCACAGCGTGCCCGGATGGCCGTTGACCGAAAGGTTGTCGGCCAGGCCGGTCACCCGGTAATCCTGGTGGATGTCGTTCGACTGGCGCTGGTAGAACAGCCCGGCCACCACGCGCAGCCGCTCGCTGGAGGGCGAGGCGACGCGCAGTTCCTGGCTGATCTTCTTGAAATGATCGGTGCCGACGATGCGCTGGCGCGCGTCGATCGCCTTGCCGGCATTGTCCGAGAAGTAGAAATAGCCGGCGAGGCCGCCCACCGACGAGTAGAGCGAGTCATACGCCTCGGCATAATCGGTATAGTCGCTCGACTGGGTATCGCGCCGATCGAGATAGGCACCGGCATAAGTAAGGTCCCAGTTGCCCACCCGCCCCTCGATCGTCAGCGCCGCCTGGATGAAGCGGTCGCGGCGATATTCGGGGAAGAAGTGCTGGACCTGCAGGTCACCGACCTTGGGATCATAGCCATAGGCGCCGTGGCTGCGCGTTTCCTGGTAGATCACATTCGGCGTGACGGTCCAGTTGTCGTCGAGATCGACCTTCAGCGCGGCACGGCCGCCCCAGATGTCGGTCTGGTTATAGTCGGTCTTCACGAACGGCCGGTTGTTCACCACCACGCCGCCCTTGCTCGAGGTGCACGAGGTCGCGCTGGTTTCGGGCAGGAAGCTGCGGCAGCCGGGAACATTGTCGATATAGCCGGCGTCGTGCTGGTAGAAGCCGACCAGGCGCACCGCCGCGATCTCGTTGATCGGCAGGTTCAGCATGCCTTCCAGCTTGCCGCCGATGCCGCCCTTCTCGACCGAGTTCACCTCGGCATCGGCGCGGCCATAGACGCCCTTGTGATCGGGCTGGTTGGTGATGATGCGGATCGTGCCGGCTTCCGACGAGGCGCCGTAGAGCGTGCCCTGCGGGCCCGACAGGCTCTCGATCCGGGCGATGTCGTAGACATGCACGTCGAGATTGCCGCCGATCGTGGTGACCGGCTGCTCGTCGAGATATACGCCGACCGAAGGCAGCGAACCCGAATGGTTGCCGTCGCCGCCCGATGCGACGCCGCGCATGTACACCACGTTGGTCCCCGGCGTGCCGCCCAGCGCCTGGAACGACACCGAGGGCAGCTGCTGCACATAATCGGTGAAGTTGCTGACGTTCAGCTCGTCGAGCCGCTGGGTGCCCAGCGCCTGGATGCTGATCGGCACGTTCTGGATGCTTTCGCTGCGCTTCTGCGCGGTGACGACGATCTCGTTGGGGTCACTGGCGGGGGGCGGGGCGGTATCGGCCTGCTGCTGCGCCAGCGCCGGTGCAGCAACGAGCATGGTGGAAGCCAGCAGAATCGAACGGATTACGCACCGGTTGAGCGGCATTCATACCCCCTGTTTGTTGCGCCGCAGCGTCCTGCGCAACCCGCGCCTCGTCAAGCCGATGGAAAGCCCCATGACAGCCTGGCGCAAGGATTGTTCAACACCTGTGACAATTGAGCAACGAAGCGGCGACAGACCATCGCTTGCGCGTTGCAGGAACCGCTTCCTGATTCGCGGTTGCTGCAGCATCCTCCCGCCCAAGGGGGCCGGGCGCCCCCTGCACATTGTAAGGAATGACGGCACGATGGGGCGGCGCTTGGAATGGATCGGCTGGCTGCTTGCCGGCATGCTCACCACGACTGCGCCGGCGGCTGCGCAGGTAGACCGCATCCCCTCGCCCGATCCGCAGCATCTGACCGACATCGGCGTCTGGCAGCCCGCCGACGGGCGCCGGCAGATCCCGCTCTGGCCCAACGGTGTGGCGATTGCCAAGCCCGAACTGGACGGTCCCGAAACCACGGTGAAGGGCACCCGGCTGGTCGGCGGCCGGATCTGGCGCGCGATCCGCAACGTCTCGGTGCCAACGATGACGCTCTATCCGCCCAAGGGCGCCAACACCGGCGCGGCGATGCTGGTGCTGCCGGGCGGCGGCTATGAGGTCGTCGCGATCGACCTGGAGGGCAGCGAGATCTGTGACTGGGTTACCGCGCAGGGCATGACCTGCATCCTGCTCAAATATCGCGTGCCGCAGCGCTGGCACCCGACCAACGATACCGAAGTCGCGCCCACGGTGCAGCTGCCGCTGCAGGATGCGCAGCGCGCGATGGTGCTGGTCCGCCAACAGGCCGCGACGCTGGGGATCGATCCGCACCGCATCGGCGTGATCGGCTTTTCCGCGGGCGGGCATCTCGCCGCCGCGATCAGCAATGCCGAGACGCGCAGCTACCCGGCCGTCGATGCCGCCGATGCGCTGCCCAGCCGGCCGGATTTCGCGGTGCTGCTCTATCCCGGCCATCTGCATGATTCGGCCGGCGGCAGGACGAGCACCCGCCTCGCGCCCTGGCTGAAGGTCAGCCCCAAGGCGCCGCCGACCTTCCTGCTCCACAGCATCGGCGACCCGACCGACAGCGTCTACCAGTCCTTCACCTATGCCATGGCGCTGGAGCAGGCGAA
>JAIYAA010000080.1 GCA_027489295.1 Sphingomonadales bacterium
ACCTTGTGCGGATCGCAGCGCAGGGTGGGCTGGCCGATCCGCTGGTCGGGCGCGGTCAGCGGGATCGGCACGCGGTTGGGCGGTAGCGCGGTGCCGTAATAGATGTCGTGCATCCCCTCCAAGGCTGAGTTCTGCCAGCTGTTGACCTCCAGGATCACGCGCTTGGCGACATCGAGCCAGGTCTTGTTGTTGCCGACCGAGGTGGATGGGATCAGCGAGCCGTCCGCGCGGATGCCGGCCACCTCGACCACCGCGACGTCGAGCGCCCCGAGGAACCCCTCCCAGGCGAGCGGCGCGACTTGGCTGAGGTGCAGGTCGACATAGTCCATCGTGCCGGCGTTGATCTTCTCGCGGGCGATGGGGTCGGAATTATACGGCAGCCGCGCCGAGATGCCGTCGACTCGGGCGAGCGCGCCGTCCAGCTCCGGCCCGGTCGAGGCGCCGGTCCACACCTTCAGCCGCATCGGCTTGCCGGCGGCATGCTCGGCCTCGATCTGCGCGGCGAGCGCGGTCGGCACCGCCTTGGGATAGCCGGAGCCGGTAAAGCCGCTCATCCCCACGGTCATCCCGTCGCCGATGAACGAGGCGGCGTGCTCGGCGGTGGTGATCTTGGCGGCAAGTCCGGGGTGGGCGATACGCGACATGGAAACCTCTCTGGGCTGCGACGCTGGCGGCGATGCAGCCCTATCGAGGCAGGTGCAATTGTTGCAATTACCTACTTGGTTGGGGTGGGTGCAGCCGGTGCACGCGGGATCGCCCAACTAGTTGATCTATCATAAGTCGCCGGAACTGCGCTGGTCGCCGGGCGGTTAAGGCCGCCAAGCAGGAGAGAATTTTCCCCATGGCGACCCTCGCGCGCGATTTCGTGCCACCCCTTCGTTCGCAGTTTTTGACCGACAGCTTCCAGCGCGGCCTCGCCCACTGGAACCGCGAACGGCTGGAACCCGGTTTTCCTTCCGACGACTGGCAGCGCCGGTTCGAGCGCGATGTCCGCATGGAGCGGCTGCAAGGCGCGTTCGTCGAGGAACTGCGCGCCGAGGTTGCCGACGAGGCCGCCGCCGCGCCGACGGACGTCGACGGCTTCATCGTCTGGTTTGAGGGGCTGCAGGCAACCGGGCCGGGGCAGGGCGATCCGCTGTTCTCCTGGCTGGCCGAGCATGCCGACCGGGACCAGCTTCGATGGTTCTTCGAGCAGGAGGCCGCCGGCGAAGCGGGGTTCGACGATCTGGTCGCGATGACGCAGGTGAAGCTGCCGACCCGCCCCAAGCTCGAGCTCGCCCGCAATTACTGGGACGAGATGGGCCATGGCACCGAAAAGGGCATGCACGGGCCGATGCTCGACGCGCTGGTCGAGACGCTGGCGGTGACCCCGGTGATCGAGAACACCGTGTGGGAAAGCCTGTGCCTCGCCAATGCGATGACCGCGATGGCGAGCAGCCGCCGCTATGCCTGGCATTCGGTGGGGGCGCTCGGCGTGATCGAGCTGACCGCGCCCGGGCGCTCGGCGGCGACGGCCGAGGGGCTGAAGCGCGTGGGGCTCAGCCCCAAGGAAGCGCGATACTTCACGCTGCACGCGGTGCTCGACATCAAGCACAGCGAGGACTGGAACCGCGAGGCGATCCGGCCGGCGGTGGAGGAGGATCCGCGCCGCGCGACGGCGATGGCCGAAGGCGCGCTGATCCGCCTGCGCTGCGGCGCGCGCTGCTTTGCTGCCTATCGCGAGCGCCTCTGGGGCTGACGGGCGCACCACGGGTTGCTAGGCAGGCATCATGCTTCGCCTCGCCCTCGCTGCCGCGCTGATGTTTGCGCCCGTTGAAACCGCCGTGCCGCTGCATGCGGGCGGGCGGGTAACCGCCGATGGCCGCTTCGGCTGGCCCGGCGTCTATTTCGAGGGGCGGTTCAAGGGGACCTCCGTCACCGTGTCGGTCGAGGCGGGTGAAGATCATCTCGCCGTGCTGATCGACGGGGTGGAGCGCGCGGTACTCAGGAAGCCCGGCAAGGTGCAGCGCCGCTTCGACGGGCTGGCGGACGGCGAGCATGTCATCCGCGTCGAGAAGCTGACGGAGAGCCAGAGCGGCTACAGCCGGATGATCGGCATCACCACCAGCGGCACGCCGCTCGCCCCGCCGGTGCATGCGCGGCGCGTGGAGTTCATCGGCGACTCGCACAGCGCCGGCTATGGCGACACCGCGACGGTGCGCGACTGCACCGGCGAGCAGGTGCACGACACCACCGATACCCAGCGCGCCTTCGGGCCGCTGCTCGCGAAGCGATGGGATGCGGACTATCGCGTCATCGCCTTTTCGGGGCGGGGCGTGGTGCGCAACTATGCCGGCGGCAACCCCGGCGAGACGCTGCCGGTGCTCTACGCTCGCGCCATTCCCGGCGAACCGGCGCCCGCGGTACAGGACGGGTGGAAGCCGCAGCTGATCGTCATCAACCTCGGCACCAATGATTTCTCGACGCCCGTCCATGCCGGCGAGGCGTGGAAGGACGACGCCGCGCTGCATGCCGACTATCGGGCGAAATACGTCACCTTCGTGCGAAAGCTGCAGGGCTCCAATCCGGCCGCGCGCTTCCTGCTGATGGGCGCGCCCGCCTTCATCGCCGACGTGCGCGCGGTGGCGGCGGCGACGGGGGCGACGGTGGTGGCGGTGCCCCAGCTGGAATTCACCGCCTGCCACTTCCATCCCTCGCTCAAGGATCAGCAGACGATGGCGGCGCTGGTCGAGGACGCCGCGCGGACGCTCAAGTAAGGGACGGTGCGGCGGAGTTTCTCCGCACCAAAGCCGTCATCCCGGCGTTCGCCGGGATGACGAAGGAGGGTTTTGTATCCTCCTTCGTCGCCGGAAAGATCACACCGCCTTCAGCGCGTTCTCGAAGTCCGCGATGAGGTCGTCGGCATCCTCGACGCCGACCGAGATGCGCACGAGATTGTCGGTGATGCCCAGCGCCTGCTTGCGCGCCTCGGCCACCGACAGGTGCGTCATCCCCGCCGGGTGGCTGGCCAGCGTCTCGGTACCGCCCAGGCTGACCGCCAGCTTGGCGATCTTGAGGGCATCGAGGAACGCGAACGCCTCCTTCTCGCCACCCTTCAGGTAGAGCGAGAAGGTCGATCCCGCGCCGGTGCAGTGGCGGCGATAGATGTCCGCCTGGCGCTTGTCCTCGCCGCGCTCGAGGAAGCCGAGATAGCCGACGCGCTCCACCTTGGGATGCGCCGCGAGGAATTCGCACACCTTGGCGGCGTTCTCGCCCGCGCGGCTCATCCGCAGCTCCAGCGTCTCCAGCGAGCGCAGCAGCATCCACGCGGTGTTGGGGTCGCAG
>JAIYAA010000363.1 GCA_027489295.1 Sphingomonadales bacterium
CCTGCCCGCGCGATCACCAGATGCGCCCAGGCGAGCCGCTCGGGCATGTCGGGCAGATAGGTCGCGACCTCGGCCGGGATCTCGTGTTCCTGATATTTGGCGCGGACCATCTCGATGTCCTCGATGCGCGCCTGATGGGTCACCTGCAGCCGTCGGCGGAAATGCACCGGGAGCAGCGCGAGCCCATCGGGCACCACCTGACTGAGAATCGAGGCGCCCTGGCTGCCGCCGGTCACCAGCACGCGAAACAGGCCATCCTCCTCCAGCATCGGATAGGGCTTGGCGCGGAGCGCCAGCACCGCCTCGCGCACCGGATTGCCGGTGAGATGGGTCTTCACCGCCCAGCCCGGCTTCATCCGCTCGACCTTGTCGTAGGAGGTCGCAATCGCCGCCACCCGGCCCGCGACCAGCCGGTTCACCCGGCCCAGCACGGCATTCTGCTCGTGGATCACGGTAGGGATGCGCGCGCTGAACGCCGCCGCCAGCGCCGGGAACGCGGGATAGCCGCCAAAGCCGATCACCGCCGCCGGGCGCAATTGCTTGTAGAGCTTCCGCGCCATCGCGCGGCCGGCCATCATCTGGCGCGCCGCCTTGAGATAGCCGAGCGGTCCGCCGCCCAGCCGCCCGGCGGGCAGCACATGCGTCTCCACGCCCTCGAACAGCCCGGGGAAACGCACGCCGCGCTCGTCGCTGACCAGTGCCACCTGATGCCCGCGCCGTGCGAGCTCCACCGCCAGCGCAGCCGCGGGCACCATGTGCCCGCCGGTGCCTCCGGCAGCAAGGACGTAACTACGGCGTTCGGTCATGCGGCTTTGCTCCAGCGGCCGGTATAGGGGGAGCGCTTCAGATACGGGTTTCGGCGCGTGAAAGCGAGCAGCAGGCCATAGCCGATCGACAGCGCGATCATCGACGATCCGCCATAGCTGATGAACGGCAGCGTCATTCCCTTGGACGGCGCGATGCCGGTGTTCACCGCCATGTTGATCAGCGCCTGCACCCCGAACTGCGAGGCGAGCCCGGCAGCGGCGAGCAGCCGGAACGGATCCTCCTCGTCGAGCAGCTTCATCAGCACACGGACGACGATGGCGAGGTAGAGCAGCACGATCACCGCGCAGGCGATCAGCCCGAATTCCTCGCCGATCACCGAGAAGATGTAATCCGTATGCGCCTCGGGCAGGCGGAACTTGATCTGACCGCTGCCCGGCCCCGCGCCGAACAGCCCGCCGGCGGTCAGCGTGTCGTGCGCCATCTCGACCTGGTAGCGATCGGCGAGCGCGGCTTCCTTGGTAGGGAACAGGAAATTGTCGATGCGGGTGCGCGCGGTGCCGTAGAACAGGTACGCCGCGACCACCCCCGCCACCGCCGCGCCGCCCAGGCTGGCGATCGCCGCGGGCGAGATGCCCGAGAGCATCAGCAGGATCACCCACACAGTGGAAAACAGGATCGTCTGCCCGAAGTCCGGCTGGAGCATCAGCAGCACCGCGATCAGCGCGGTGATCGCGCCGGTGACGACCATCACCGGCAGCTCGGGATCCTTGGCGCGGAACGAGAGGATCCACGCGGTCGAGACGATGAACATCGGTTTCAGGAATTCGGACGGCTGCAGGTCCGAAATGCCCAGGCTGATCCAGCGCTTCGCCCCGTTCACCTCGTGCCCGACGATGGGCAGCAGCATCATCAGCCCCAGGAACACCACCGCGCCGGCAAGCGACAGCCGCCGCGCCGCCGAGGTCGGCAGCATCGAAACGATCACCAGCACCGGCACGCAGATGCACACCCACATCAGCTGGCGCCAGAAATAATACATCGGCGGCACGATGTGCGCTGCGTCCGAATAGCGCCGCGCGGTGGCGGGCGAGGCAGCGGCGACCGCGACCAGCCCGATCGCTATCAGGAACAGCGGCAGGAACAGCAGTACGCGGTCCACTTCCCAGAACCACATGCCCGCACGGGACTTGCTGGCGCGGCTGAGTTGGTTGGAGATGCGCGGCAGGCCGCTGTGTTTTTCGTCCGCTTCCCCGGTCTCGCGGCTCACCCGAGCGCCTCCACGGCAGCGCGGAAGGCATCGCCCCGCGCCTCGAAATCGCGGAACTGGTCGAACGAGGCGCAGGCCGGGGAGAGCAGCACCGTTTCGCCCGGCTGGGCATGGCCGGCGGCGGCGCGCACGGCGGCCTCCAGCGTGCCGGACGGCTCCACGGGCATCTCGCCTTCAAGGAGGCGCGCGAACAGCGGCCCCGCCTCGCCGATCGTATAGGCACGCACGATATGGCCGAAGCCGGGGCGGCAGGCCTCCAGGCTGTCGGTCTTGGCGACGCCGCCGAGGATCCAGTGGATGCGCGGAAAGGCCGCGAGCGCCGGCGCCGTCGATTCCGGGTTGGTCGCCTTGCTGTCGTTGACGAAGGCCACCCCGTTTCGGGTGGCGATCCGCTCCATGCGGTGCGGCAGGCCGGGGAAGCTCTCCAGCCCCTGGTCGATCGCGGCGCGATCGATGCCGAGCGCCTCGCAGGCGGCGATCCCGGCGAGCGCGTTCTGGGCGTTGTGCGGACCCTGCAGCGCCGGCCAGCGCGACTGGTCCATGCACACGCCCGGCGCGATCTTGGTCACGTCCTCGCTCCGACCGGACAGTGCCACCTGGCGGGCAATGTTCGCCGAGGCGGCGTCACCGATGCCGAGGATCGCGGCATGGCTCTTGCTCTGCATCGCGAACAGCCGCGCCTTGGACGCGGCATAGCCCTCGAAGCCGTCATAGCGATCGAGATGGTCCGGCGTGATGTTGAGCAGCACCGCGACGTCGCAGTCTAGGCTCTGGGTCAGGTCGATCTGGTAGCTCGACAGCTCCAGCACATAGACGCCGCCCTCGGGCAGCGGCTCCTGCCCGAGGATCGGCAGCCCGATATTGCCGCCGAGCCGCGTCGGGACGCCCGCGGTCGAGAGGATGTGGTGGATCAGCGCGGTCGTGGTCGACTTGCCATTGGTGCCGGTGATGCCGACGACGCGGTGCGCCGGCAGGTCGGCCCGCGCCTGGGCGAATAGCTCGATGTCCCCGATCAGCGGTACGCCGGCCGCGCGGGCATGCGGCGCGATCGGGTGCCGGTTCAGCGGCACGCCAGGGGAGACGACCATGCCGGCATAGCCGGTGAGATCGGCTTCGAGGGGGTCGGCAACCTCCAACAACCCCTCCCCTTCAGGGGAGGGGTTGGGGTGGGGCATGTCGGATCCACGCGCCGGCGCGCTCGTGGAGAGTCCCCCACCCCAACCCCTCCCCTGAGGGGGAGGGGCTATCGTATCGACCAGCCCATATCGCGCCGCCTCGTTCGAATCCCACGCCAGCACCTCCGCCCCGCTTGCCACCAGCGCGCGCACGGTCGCAGCGCCCGAGCGGGCGAGCCCGAGCACCGCGAAGCGTTTGCCGCGCCAGGCGGGGCTGGTGATCACCGCAGCTTGAGCGTCGCGAGACCGGCCAGCGCCAGCACGAAGGCGATGATCCAGAAGCGGATCACCACCGTCGGCTCCGACCAGCCGAGCTGTTCGAAATGGTGGTGGATCGGCGCCATGCGGAACACCCGCTTGCCGGTGCGCTTGAAGAAGAACACCTGGATGATGACGCTCAGCGCCTCCATCACGAACAGGCCGCCGATGATGCCGAGCACCAGCTCATGGTGCGTGGTGACGGCGATGGTGCCGATCGCCCCGCCCAGCGCCAGGCTGCCGGTATCGCCCATGAACACCGCCGCCGGCGGCGCGTTGAACCACAGGAAGGCCAGCCCCGCCCCGATCATCGCGCCGCAGAAGATGGCGAGGTCGCCCGCGCCGGGCACGTGCGGGATGCCCAGATAGGTCGCGTAGATCTTGTTGCCGGCGAGATAGGCGATCAGCATGAACGCCATGCCCGCGATCACCACCGGCATCGTCGCCAGCCCGTCGAGCCCGTCGGTCAGGTTCACCGCATTGCCGAACGCCACGATCGTGAACGCCGCAAAGGCGATGTAGAAATAGCCAAGGTTCGGATGCACCCAGCTGAAGAACGGCACGTAGAGCTGGGTATTGCCCTCCGCGAAGAGGATGATCGCGCTGGCGATGCCGGCGATGAGGAACTCGCCGATCAGCCGCACCTTGCCCGAGACGCCCGCGGTCTTCTGCTTCCGCACCTTGTCGTAATCGTCGAGGAAGCCGATCATGCCGAAGCCGAGCGTCACGAACATGCACGCCCAGACATAGGCGTTGCGCAGGTCCATCCAGATCAGCAGCGAGAGCGTCAGGCTGGTCAGGATCATCAGCCCGCCCATCGTCGGCGTGCCGCGCTTGGCGAGGTGGCTCTGCGGCCCGTCGGTGCGGATCGGCTGGCCCTTGCCCTGGCGCAGCCGCAGCCAGCCGATGAACTTCGGCCCGATCAGCAGGCCGATCAGCAGCGCGGTCGCCACCGAACCGCCGGTGCGGAACGACAGGTACCGGAACAGATTGAGGACGCCGGGGAAGCCCAGCTGCTCCGCGATCAGATAGAGCATGTTTGCCTTTCCGCCAGCGCCGCGACGATCGTCGCCAGCCGTACGCCGTTCGACCCTTTGATGAGAACCGCGTCGCCCGGCGCGAGCGTCGAGTCGAGCTCTGCCTTCGCAGCTGCGGCATCGGCCACATGGACGAAATCCAGCCGCCCCTCAAGCGCAGCGGCCAGCGGGGCCATCGCTTCGCCCACCAAAATGGCACGGCTCACCCCGGCCTCCGCGATCGGATCGGCAAGTTCGGCGTGGAGCGCATGCGCATGCGTACCCAGTTCGCGCATCTCGCCGAGCACGGCGATGCGGCGCCCCGGTTCGGCGGCCAGCACCTTCAGCGTGGCGCGCATCGAGCTGGGGTTGGCGTTGTAGCTCTCGTCGATCACCAGCGCGGTGCCGCCCGCCACCGGCACCGTCATCCGCGCGCCGCGCCCGGCAAGGCCGCCCAGCTCGGCGAGCGCGAGCCCCGCAACCTCGAGGTCGCCGCCCACCGCGTCGACCGCGGCGAGGATCGCCATCGCGTTCGATACCCAATGCTCGCCCGGCTGCGACAGGGTGAAGCTCAGCTCGCGATCGCCGAAGCGTGCCATCACGAAGGTGCCGCCGCCCCGCGCGCGCATCGTCTCGACCGCGCGATAGTCCGCGCCCTCGCCCAGCCCAAAGGTGACGATCCTGGTGGCATAGGGGCGCGCGGCATCGAGCAGCCGGTCGCGATACGGGCTGTCATACGGCACGATCGCGGTACCGCCGGGCTCCAGCCCCTGGAAGATCTCGCCCTTGGCGTCGGCGATCTTCTCGACGCTGTCGAAAAAGCCGAGATGCGCCGGCGCGATCGCGGTGACGATGGCGACCTGCGGCCGCACCAGCCGGGTCAGCTGGGCGAGTTCGCCGGCATGGTTCATCCCCATCTCGAACACGCCGTAGCGAGTGCTCCGCGGCATGCGGGCAAGGCTCAGCGGCACGCCGGTATGGTTGTTGTAGCTCTTCACCGAGCGGTGCGCGCAGCCGGGGTCTATCCGGTCGAGCGCGGCGAACAGCGCCTCCTTGGTGCCCGTCTTCCCGACCGAGCCGGTGACGCCGATGATCTTGGCGCCCGAGCGCTGGCGCGACGCGGCGCCGAGCGCGTTCAGCGCAGCGGTGGTGTCCGCCACCTCAACGCCGGGATGCGCGGTCGCGTCCGACACCACCGCGCCTGCCGCCCCTTGCGCGAAGGCCTGGTCGAGGAAGCGATGCCCGTCGGTGCTCTCGCCCTTGAGCGCGAGGAACAGGTCGCCGGGGCCCACTTCGCGGGAATCGAACGCGACGCCGGAAACGGCGAAGTCCGCCGACGCCGTTCCTTCCGTGGCGGCGGCGATTTCGTTGGAGGTCCAGAGGGTCGTCACGCCGCGCACTCCCGCGCTACCGCCACGTCATCGAACGGCAGCACCATCTCGCCCACGATCTGCCCCTGTTCGTGCCCCTTGCCGGCGATCAGCACGATGTCGTGCGGCTCGGCCATCGCGATCGCGGCGGCGATGGCCGCGCGGCGGTCGCCGATCTCGGTGGCGTCGGGCGCGCCCTTCAGGATCGCGCGGCGGATTTCGGCGGGATCCTCGGTGCGCGGATTGTCGTCGGTGACGATCGCCACATCGGCGCCCGACGCCGCCACCTGCCCCATCAGTTCGCGCTTGCCCGGATCGCGGTCGCCGCCGGCACCGAACACCAGGATCAGCCGGCCCTCGGTATGCGGCTTCAGCGCCGCGATCGCCGCCTCCAGCGCATCGGGGGTATGGGCATAGTCGACATAGACCGGCGCGCCATTGGCGGCGATCACCGCGCGCTCCAGCCGTCCGCGCACCGGCTGCAGCCGCGCGCAATTGGCCAGCGTCGCGGCCACGTCGCCGCCGGTGGCGATCACCAGCCCTGCCGACACCAGCGCGTTCGCCGCCTGGTACGCGCCGATCAGCGGCAGCTTGACGATGTGGACCTTGTCCTCCGCCTCGATCTCCAGCGTCTGGCCGAGCAGCGAGGGCGTACGGCCGACCAGCCGCAGCGTCTTGCCATGCTCGCCCACCGTGATCAGCCGGTTGCCGCGCATCCGGGCGAGGTCCTCGACCTGCGGCGCATGCGGATCGTCGGCCCACACCACGGCGGTGCCGTCGTCGGCCAGCACCTCAGCGAAGAGGCGCATCTTGGCGGTGAAATAGGTCGCCATGTCGCCGTGATAGTCGAGATGGTCGCGGCTGAGATTGGTGAACGCCGCCGCGCGCACCGGCAGCCCCTCGGTGCGGTACTGCGACAGCCCGTGCGACGAGGCCTCGAACGCCACATGGGTCACGCCCTCGCGCGCAAGCCCGGCGACGTTCGACAGGAAGGTGACGATGTCCGGCGTGGTAAGGCCGGTGGAGACCCGCTCGTCCGCCGTGGTCACCCCCAGCGTGCCGATCGAGGCAGCGTGGAAGCCCGCCATCCGCCACAGCTGGCGCGTCATCTCGACGGTGGAGGTCTTGCCGTTGGTGCCGGTCACCGCCGCCGTCGTTGCCGGAAACGGCGCGAAGAACTGCGCCGCCAGCCCGGCAAAGCGCTGGCGCGGATTGGCATCGGCGATGTGTACGGCGCCCTCGACCTTGGCCCCGGGCCGCGCGACGACGGCGATGGCGCCGGCCTGCACCGCCGCGGCGATATAGTCCTCGCCGTTCACCCTGGCGCCCTCGAACGCGCCGAAGATCGTGCCCGGCGCCACCTTGCGATGGTCGATCGCGAATCCGGTGACGACCGCGTCGTCCGCGGTGCCGATCAGGTATCCCAGTTTCATTCGGCGGTCGCTTTCGGCTCCGGGGACCGGTCGACCAGCGGCAGCAGCCCGCTTTCGTCGATGTCCTTGGCGTTATCGGGCGCGATGCCCAGAAGGGCGCCGGTCCGCGCGATCACGCGCGAGACGACCGGTGCGACGGTCCAGGCCGCAGTGGTGCGCGGCGTGTTGGCATTGGCCTTGGGCGAGTCGAGCATGGCCACCACCACATAGCGCGGCGCGTCGACGGGGAAAGCCACCGCAAAGGTCGAGACGTTGCGGTGATGGTCATAGCCGCCCTCGCTCGCCGCCTCGGCCGTGCCGGTCTTGCCCGCGACGCGGTAGCCCGGTGCCTCGCCCTTGCGGCCGGTGCCCTTCAGCACGATCAGGCGGAGCAGCTGGCGCATCCGGTAGCTGGTCGATTCCTGCAGCACCCGCCTGCCCTGCACCGGATGCTCGGCATCCACCTTCATCAACGTCGCCGGGTGCCAGATGCCGCCATTCACCATCGCGGCATAGGCGGCGGCGAGGTGGAGCGGCGTCACCGCGATGCCATGGCCATAGGCGGTGGTCATCACCGTGATCCGCCCCCAGTTGGCCGGCCACAGCGGCCGCACGGCACCGATCTCGATGCTCGGCCGCTGGTCGAAGCCGAGGCGGCGGAACATGTCCTGCATCTTTTCCGCACCCAGTTCGTCGGCGATCCGCGCGGTGGCGATGTTCGACGAATAGATCAGCGTTTCCGGGATGTTGAGCCAGCGAAACTGCTCGTCGCCGCGATCGTCATGGATGGTGAAGCGGCCGACCTTCATCGGCACCGTGGCATCGAAGCGGCGCGACATCGAGGTGATCGTGCCCGAATCGATCGCCGCCGCCACAGCGATCGGCTTGAAGGTGGAGCCGAGCTCGTAGACGCTCTGGGTCACGTTGTTGCGCGGCGGCGGACCGCCCAGCTGGTTGGGATTGAAGCTGGGCAGCGAGGTCATCGCGACGACTTCGCCGGTATGCACGTCGAGCACGACGCCGGCGGCGCCGCGCGCCTGCAGGTCCACCATCGCCCGGCCCAGCTCGCTTTCCAGCGCTGCCTGCACGCGGGTGTCGAGCGAGAGGGTCACCGGCTTGCCGCGCAGCGCCGGATCGGTCAGCCGCGCCTCCAGCACCTTCTCCATGCCGGTGACGCCGTGGCCCTTGTCGTCGAGATAGCCGAGCACGTGCGCGGCCATGTCCGATTGCGGATACAGCCGGTCGGTCTCGCGCTGGAACTCGATCGCCGGCTCGCCCAGCGCGTTCACCTGGTTGACCAGTTCGGGCAGCGCCCGGCGCTTGAGAAAGGCGAAGCCGCCGCCGCTGTGGAGCAGCGCATAATATTGCGCCTGGCTGCGTTCGGGCATCAGCTCGGCAAGTTTCTGCGCAAGCGCTGCCTTGTCGCCGATCACCTGGTTGGGGTGGATCGCGATCGTCCAGGCATCGATGCTGCGGGCGAGCGGCGTGCCGTTGCGATCGACGATGTCGCCCCGCGCCGGCACCAGCGCGTTGGTCAGGTCGCGCGCGGTGGCGGGGCCCGCCGACAGCGCCAGAAAGGCGAGCTTGCCCATGATGGCCAGCACGCCCGCGCCGAACAGGATGGCGAGCACCATCAGCCGCAACTGCGCGACGGCAACGAGCGCCTCGCGCCCGCCGCCCGAACCGCGCGCCCGCGCCGGGGGGGCGACGACGACGATCATCGCTGCGCCGTTTGCTCGCGCTTCGCCACCCGGCGCAGATCGCTGATCGTGGCGGCGCTCAGCAGCGGCCGATCGGGCTTGGCGAGCCGCGCCTTGTCGACCTTCTGCATCAGCTTGCCCAGATCCTCCTCCGGCTTGCTGTCGCGCGCGGCGACGCGAACCACGGTCGAGATCGAGGGCTTGGCGGCCGGCACCTTCACCGCCGCCGCCGATGCGGTCGCGACGGGCTTCGCCGCCGTCGCCGGGCTGGGCGTCGGCGTCGTCACCGCTGCGGTTTCCACTGGGCGCGTGCCGGTAGGGATCACCAGCGCCGCGGTCTGCACCTTGGCCTCACCGCCCGCCGCCGCCGGGATCGCCGGTGCCGGCTGGTCCAGCGCGGCCAGGCCGCTGGCGCTCGCCAGATATTGCTGCGGCTGCGGCGCGTTCATCGCCAGCACGTCGCCGTTCCAGCGCTCGATCTGGGCCATGTTGGCGCGCGTGTCGAACTCGGTTTCCAGCCCGCGAATGTCCCGGTGCGCCTCGATGATGGCGACCTGCGTCGCCTTCAGCTTGGCGCGTTCGGCCGCACCGTGCGAGTTCACCATATAGCAGGTCGGCGCCACGACTGCGACGCACAGGAACCAGCCAAGCCCCCTGAAGCCATGCACTGCCATTACGCCACTCCATCCCCGACCCACGGCGCCGCATCCGTCCGCCGCGCCGCGCGCAGCGTTGCCGAACGGGCACGCGGGTTACGCACCAACTCCGCCTCGCCAGGGCGCACGGCCTTGGCGGGCGTCTCAAAACTAGGTTCCGCCCGCGGTCCCACCGCCGGGCGATGCCGCGAACCCGCCGGCGTGCTGCCGCTGCGTTCGCGGAAGAAGCGCTTGACCAGCCGGTCCTCCAGGCTGTGGAAGGTCACCACCACCAGCCGCCCGCCGGGCTTGAGCACCCGCTCGGCGGCGACGAGCACGTCGGTCAGCTCGTCCAGCTCGCGGTTGATGTGGATGCGCACCCCCTGGAAGGTGCGCGTAGCGGGATCCTTCTTGTCGTGCGGGCGATGGCCGAGCGCGCGGCGCACCACTGCCGCCAGTTCCGAGGTGCGGGTCAGCGGCCGCGCCTCGACGATGAACTTGGCCACCCGGCGGGCGCGCGGCTCCTCGCCATAGTGGAACAGCACGTCGGCGATCTCGCCCTCGTCGGCATTGTTGAGCCAGTCGGCCGCGCTCATCCCCTCCCCCGCCATGCGCATGTCGAGCGGCCCGTCCTGCTGGAACGAGAAGCCGCGCTCGGCCTGGTCGAGCTGCATCGAGGAGACGCCGATATCGAGCACCACCCCGTCCACGGGTGCCAGGCCGCGCGCCTCCAGTTCCTGCGCCATGCTGCTGAACGGCGCATGGATCAGGGTAAGCGCACCGCCGCTTTCCGCGACGAGCGTGGCCCCGTTCGTGATCGCGGTCGGATCGCGGTCGAACGCCGCCACCTGCGCACCGGCACCGAGCATCGCACGGGTATAGCCGCCGGCACCGAAGGTGCCGTCGACATGGGTTTCGCCGGGCGCGATCGCGAGCGCGTCCAGCACTTCGTCGAGCAGCACGGGGATATGCGGGGCGTCGGTCACATCGCCCCCTTCTGCTGCATCAGGAACAGGCAGATTTCCTTGAGTTCGGGGTCGGCGGTCTCGCTCGCCAGCAGTTCCTCGGGCGACCAGATCTCGAACGTGTCGCCGCTGCCGACGAAGAACGCCCATTTCTGGATCTTGGCCTTGCCGCGGAAGAAGGGCGGCAGCACGAACCGCCCGCTATCGTCGTACGGCGCCTTTTCGACCATGCCGAACGCGCGGCGCTTGGGGCGCACGCTGGGCTGCTCGCCGCGGTCGAGCGCCTGCTGGTCGAGCTTGTCGATGCGGTCATATTTCGCGCGCGACCAGCCGGTGTCGTGCGCGGAGAGGCACAGATCCTCCGCATGCACCCCGATCACGATCTGGCGGACGTCGGAATTGCGCTCGGCGGCAGCGCGCAGGTCGGCGGGTATGGCGACGCGACCCTTCTGGTCGACCGCCTGGAGCGCAAATCCTTCGAAGAGCTCCCTGTCTGCCACGCCAAAACCCCAAGCCGGGCACGACTCTCCCGCCGCCGGAATCACGCGGACCGTGCCCAGCTGACGATGTTCGGGAGAAAAGGGTTTCGTGCCCCCCTTTAGTGTGCCCTTTTAATCACAATATAGGGCGGGAAACAACGGGAGAGTTGGGGATAGCACGGGAATTTGAGCCACTGATCGCCACAACCTGGCGCATTTCGCGGATTGATCCTTGTTTGTTCTCGTTTTTCCCTTTCCCGGCACGCGTTCGATCCGGAAAAATGCTTAATATCGACGATAGCCGACACCCCTGCCGGGCGCGGCGGATCGGCGCCGGCATCGACGAACGCTAGCAACAGAAACCGGCAAGCCACGGAAACTGCGGCATTTTTATCACCAACGTTCTGCACTGCCCGTGCGGGCCGTGCGCACCCTTTCCGGCAGGTGGGGCAATTTCCCGTGTCGTCCCCGGCATGCGGCGCGGGTGGGGCGGTTTCCCCGGCCGTCCCGGAGTCGGGGCGTCAGCGGCCGGCGGCTTCCTGCTGGTGCAGCTGCTCGCGCGCCTTGGCCGCGCCGCTCGGGTCGGCCGAGTCCGCGCCCGGCGCGACGCCCATTTCCGCCAGCGGCTCGTCACGGGTGCGATCGGCCGCCGCGTTATCGATTCCGGTGAGATTCGCGACCACCGCGGCGTTGGAGGCGCCCGCCGCGCGCACCGGCGCCTCGCGGTTGGCCGAGGACAGGATCATGAACGACAGCGCCATCAACAGGATGACGGCCGCGAGTCCGGTCATGCCGACGCGGATGCGTTGCATCGCCTGTGCTGGATCCTGATGCGAACCGAATTTCATGACTGTGGCATAAATGTAACGCGCAAGCGCGCGTTTGTCGAGCGAAGCCTCAGCGTGCCGCTAACCATGCCGGGACGGGCAGCCCCTTCGCCTGCAGCCACTCGGCATTGTACAGCGTCGAAAGGTAGCGGAAGCCGGTGTCGCACAGGATCGTCGCGACCCGCTTGCCGGGCCCGAGCGCACGCGCCAGCCGCACCGCACCGGCGACGTTGATGCCCGACGAAAGGCCCAGGCACAGCCCCTCCTCCGCCAGCAGCCGGCGCGTCCATTCCAGCCCCTCCTCGTCGGAGATGCGATACTGGGTGTCGATCGGCGCGCCCTCCAGATTGCCGGTGATCCGGCCCTGGCCGATGCCTTCGGCGACCGAGGAGCCCTCGGCACGCAGTTCGCCACAGGCATAATATTCGTAGAGCGCGGCGCCGTGCGGGTCGCTCAGCGCGATGGTGACCTTCTCGTCCTTCGCCTTCAGCCCCAGGCCGACGCCGGCGATCGTGCCGCCGGTGCCCGCCGCGCAGGTGAAGCCGTCAATCCGGCCGTCCATCTGCGTCCAGATCTCCTCCGCCGTGCCGTAGATATGCGCCTTGCGGTTGGCGGTGTTGTCGAACTGGTTCGCCCAGATCGCGCCCGGGGTTTCCTCGGCGATGCGGCGGCTGGTGTGGACGAAATGGCCGGGGTTCGAATAGGGCGCCGCCGGCACCAGCACCAACTCGGCGCCCAGCGCGCGCAGCGTGTCCATCTTCTCGCGCGACTGGGTCTCGGGCATCACGATGATCGTGCGATAGCCCTTGGCGTTGGCGACCAGCGCCAGGCCGATACCGGTATTGCCCGCGGTCCCCTCGACGATCGTGCCGCCGGGCGCCAGCGTACCCTGCGCCTCGGCATCGTCGACGATGTAGAGCGCGGCACGGTCCTTCACCGAGGCGCCGGGATTGGCGAATTCGCACTTGGCGAAAATGTCGCAGCCGGTCGCCTCGCTGGGCCCCTTCAGCCGGACGAGCGGAGTATTGCCGATCAGTGCGAGCGTGTTCTGGGAAACGTGCATGCCGCGTAGATAGGAGCCTGCCCGGGCCCCGCGCAAGCAACGCAATCTATTCGGCGACGCCGGCCTGCTTCAGGTGCGGCCCCAGCCGCCCGGCGATCCACAGGAAGAACATCCGATAATCCGAGAAGAGCGACCAGAGCGGATAGGTGAAGGTGGCCGGCCGGTTGTGCTCCACCCCGAAATGCGCGCCCCAGGCAAAGCCGTAGCCGGCGAGCGGGATGGCCCAGAACCACAGGCTGTCGAGCAGCACCCCGGCGGCGAGCGCGGCAAAGCTGAGCGCGGTGCCGACATAATGCAGCCTGCGCGTCGCCGGCCTGGCATGCTCGCGCAGATAATGGGGCCAGAAGTCCCGGTAGCGGGTGATCGTGCGAGCCATGCGCGCCAGCCTAACCGCTTTGCGCGCCCGCGGGAAGCGGGTGTCCGGCCCAGAAGAAAGGGCCGGGATGGCGAACCATCCCGACCCTCTCCAGCCTTGGGGCCCCAGGGTTGGACCCGTTGGCGTAGCCGCTGCTTAGCGGAACAGCGAGGTGATGGTCTGCGGCGCCTGGTTGGCGATCGACAGCGCCTGCACGCCGAGCTGCTGCTTGACCTGCAGCGCCTGCAGCTTCGCCGATTCCTTCGCCAGATCGGCGTCGACGAGGTTGCCGAT
Source organism: Sphingomonadales bacterium (assembly GCA_027489295.1). The sequence continues at coordinate 13,585 of JAIYAA010000363.1, forward strand.
GCCGCTCTCGATCGTGTC
>JAIYAA010000103.1 GCA_027489295.1 Sphingomonadales bacterium
AACGGCTGAACACGCGCGCCGAGGCGATCGGCAGGCGCGCGGCGGACGATGCCGCCGCAAGGCTTGGGGCGCGGGTGGACGAGGCGGTACCCGGCGTGGCCGTGGCGGTCGACGGCGCCCGCGTCACCCTGTCGGCGCGGGGGCTGTGGCAGCGCTGGCTCGCCGATCCGGGCCTGCGCTGGTTGGGAGGGCTGCTGCGATGAACCCGCAGGACACGATCACCGGCGCGGTGCGCGCCGCGCTGGCGGGACAGGCGGCGCTGGTGGCGCAGGTCAACGGCATCTTCGATGCGCCGCCCGCCCGCACCCCGCGCCCCTACCTGCTGGTCGACGATCCGGTGCTGACCGATTGGAGCACCAAGGACCAGGACGGCCGCGAGGTGCGGATCGCGGTGCTGGCGAAGGATGCGGGCCAGGCGCGCGCACGGGCGCGGGAGCTGGCGGATCTCGTCGAGGCGGCGATCGCGGCGATGCCCCCGGCGCTGGGCGGCGGCTGGCAGGTGGCGAGCTGCGTGCTGGTCCGCAGCCGGCTGGTGGCGGAGGGCGAGACCAACGTGACGGCGATCGTGGAGCACCGCGTGCGGATGCTGCGCGATATTCATCCATAGGGAGAACCAACATGGCAGCGGAGAAGGGCAGCGCCTTTCTGCTCAAGGTGGGCAATGGCGCGGTACCGGTGGTGTATGCCACCGTCGCGGGGCTGCGGACCACGCAGCTTTCGGTGAACGGCGAGGCGGTGGCGATCACCAGCAAGGATTCGGGCGGCTGGCGCGAGCTGCTGTCCGGCGCCGGGGTGCGATCGGTCAGCGTGTCGGCCGCGGGCGTGTTCACCGGATCGGCGGCGGAGGTGCGGGTGAAGGCCAATGCGCTGGCCGGCACGCTCGACGACTATCGGCTGAGCTTCGAGAGCGGCGAGACGATGACCGGCAGGTTTCTCGTCACCCGGCTCGACTATGCCGGGGATTTCAACGGCGAGCGCAGCTACACGCTGAGCCTGGAAAGCTCCGGCCCGGTGGTGAGCGCATGAGCGGCGCCAATCCGGTGCGCGGCGAGGCCGCGTTGCGCGTGCGCGGCCTGTGCCTGGTGCTGCGGCCGAGCTTCGAGGCGCTGGTGGCGGCGGAGGCGGAACTCGGGCCGCTGTTCGCGCTGGTCGAACGCGCGGCGGGCGGGCGGCTGGGACTCGGCGAGATGGTCGCCTTGTTCTGGCACTGCCTGAAGGCAGCGCCCGAGGGGTTGACCCGCGACGCCTTTGCCGAAGGCGTCACCGAAGCCGGGCTGGCGGCGGCGACGCCGGCGCTCAAGGCGCTGCTCGGCCAGATCCTCGCGGGGCGGTGATGCGCTTCGCGGAGGCCGCCGCCCGGCTGGCCGGGCTGGCGGGGCTGGCGCTCGGCTGGTCCCCCGATCGGTTCTGGCGCGCGACGCCCGCCGAACTGGCGGCGCTGGTGCGGGCGGCGGCGGGTGATGGCGCCGAACCGCCCGCGCCGGACCTGATCGCACGATTGCAGGAGCAATTTCCCGATGGATGAGGAAATCGAACGGCTGGTGGTGTCGGTGCGTGCCGACACCGCCGGCTTTGCGCGCGATGTCGACGCGATGCGCGGCACGCTGGAGGGGCCGCTGGCCGGCGGTGTCGACCGGGCCGGGCGGACGATCGAGACGACGCTGCTGCGCGCCGCGCGTACCGGCAAGATCGGCTTCGACGATCTCGCCAAGGTGGCGATCCGCGCGCTGGACGAGATCGCCAAGGCGGCGCTCGACCTCCCCAGCCCCTCGATGGGCGGCGGCAGCAGGGGCAGCGGGAGCAGCGGGCTGGTCTCGCTGCTGGTCAACCTGCTGGGCTCGCCGGGGCGGGCGACGGGCGGGCCGGTGAGCCCCGGCCGGCCCTATCTGGTCGGCGAGCGCGGACCCGAACTGTTCGTGCCGACCAGCGCCGGCCAGGTCGCGGCGGCGGCACAGGGCGGCGGGCGCGACGTGCGCGTGGCGATCACCGTCAACGCGGCCGCGGGCGCTGCGCCGGCCGCACTGGCCCAGTCGAGCCGGCAGGTGGCGCGGGCGGTACGCGCGGCGCTGGCGGGGCTCGACTGATGGGCTGGTGGCTTGCCGACCGGCGCCAGGACCAGGCCGAGGGCGTGATCAGCCGGTTCGATCCGGTTTATTGGACCGTCGATTTCCCCCGGCCGATGATGGCGAGCGTGGTGACCACGGCGCCGGACGCGCTGCGGGTCGATCTGGTCTTCCAGCGGCGCGGCGATCTGGCCGGGCTGATCTGGGAGGCGGAAGACCGCTGGGACCATCCGCTGCTCGCCTATGCGACCGACCGCGATTTCCGCCGCTGCCGGCTGCGGTTCCGCTGGCGCTCCGCGGGCATCGCGCCGCTCGATGCGGTCCACGGGCCGGTGCTGACGATCGAGGGGCGCGACGCGACCGGCGCGGCGCGCGCCTGGTATGTGCGGCTGTGGAACTATGCGCAGGGCAGCCCCGAGGATGCCGAGGTGGCGATCGACTTCGCCGCGCTGGACGGCGGCTTCCTGCTCCCCGCCGAGGCGGACCCGGTCTGGGCCGGCGATATCGACCGGATGTTCGTGTCGCTGGTGCCGCCGGGCTACGCGCCCGACGACGAGACGGCGCTGGCTGCACCGGCCGAGGGCTGGGTCGAACTGACCGGCATCGCCTGCGAAGGGCCCGGATCGGTGCTGGCGATCGGCGATGTGGTGGTACCCGAACACGGCCTTTCGATCGCGACCGGCTATGACGATGCCTATAACCAGACGCCGGCGCGATTGCTGCGCAGCATGCTCCAGCTCGGCTATCGCGGCGACATTCTCCATTATGTGGGGATGAGCCATTATCTTCGGCTCGAGCCACTGTCGGGCGGCTTCTATGTCAGCCTGGCGGGCGGCGTGCTCAACCGCGTCTGCGCAGCGTGGCACGCCGATTTCGCGGCCCGCGCCAGGGCGCTCGGCTATGGCGTGATCTGGTCGCTGAGCTACGAACTGCTCGACCAGCATGTCTGGGGCGACTGGAAGCAGCGGGCGGCGGACGGCAGCCCCGCGCTGACCGGATGGAGCCCGCCCTCGACGCTGCTCTCGCCCGCCCATGCCGGCGCGATGGCCTATCTGCGCGCCGTGGCGCTGGCCTTTGTGGAGATCGCGCAGGGCGCGGGGCTGCCGGTGCAGTTCCAGGTCGGCGAGCCCTGGTGGTGGGTGATGGCCGATGGTCGGCTGTGCATCCATGATGCCGCGGCACGGGCAACGCTGGGCGATCCGCCGCCGCAGAATGTGCGCGGGCCGGTCGATACCGGGGTGCTCGACGCGGCCGGGGCGCTGCTCGCGGCCTCGACGCTGGCGCTGCGCGATGCGGTGAAGGCGGCGGCGCCCGATGCCCGCGTGCTGCTGCTGGCCTATCTGCCGACGGTGCTCGATCCGGCGATGCCGGAACTGAAGCGTGCCAATCTGCCGATCGGCTGGGCGGCGCCGGCTTTCGACGTGCTGCAGCTCGAGGATTATGACTGGGCGGCGGCGGGCAATGCCGCCGCGTCCGAACGGGCGGTGACCGCGGTGACGGCGCGGCTCGGCTATCCGGTGGCGCGGCAGCACTATCTCGCCGGATTCGTGCTGCGCAGCGCGGACAAGGCGCAGTGGCAGGCGATCGCCGAGGCGGCGGCGCGCGGCCGGGCCCGCGGCGTGGCGGCAACCTATGTGTGGGCGCTGCCGCAGGTGGCGCGCGATGGCTTCACCCATTTCGACCAGGAGGCGGACGTGACCCCCTTCGATGACGTGCTGTTCCCGATCGCGCTGGGGCGCGAGGCGGAGGTGGCGCCCGAGCTTTCCACCGCGATCGTCACCAGCGCCGGCGGCGCCGAGCGCCGCAATGCCGCCTGGGCGGAGGCGCGGACCCGGTATGACGTCGGCCCCGGGGTACGCTCCGAGGCGGACATCGCAGCACTGCTCGGCTTCTTCCGGGCGCGGATGGGGCCGGCGCGGGGCTTCCGGCTGCGCGATCCGTTCGATTCCGAGGCGAGGGACGAACGGATCGGGACCGGCGACGGCACGACCGCACGGTTCCAGCTGGTTCGGACCTATGGGGAGAACGTGCGGCGGATCACCCGTCCGGTGGCGGGCACGGTGTCGCTAAAGCTGAACGGTGTGCCGACGTCGGCCTTTTCGCTGGGCGCGGGCGGCGTGGTGACGCTCGACGTGCCGCCGGCCGCGGGCGTGCAGCTGACCGCCTCCTTCGTCTTCGACGTACCGGTGCGCTTTGCCGAGGATCAGCTGCGGGTGAGCCGCGCGACCTACCTCGCCGGGGCAGCGGCCTCGGTGCCGCTGGTGGAGATTCGCGAATGAGCTGGCTGGAGGGAACCCTGACCACCGTCACCCTGTGCTGGCGGATCGAGCGGCGCGACGGCGTGACGATCGGGCTGACCGCGCACGATCGCGACCTGCGGATCGACGGGCTGCTCTATCGCGCCGCACCGGGCATGACGCCGAGCGCGGTCGTGCGCAGCGCCACGCTGGAGGCGGACAGCATGGACGTGCACGGCGTGCTGGCCAGCGATGCGATTTCGGAAGCGGACCTGCTCGCCGGTCGCTGGGATGGTGCGCGCGTCGTGCTGTTCGCAACCGACTGGACCGATCCCGGCGACCGGGTGCCGCTGGGCGAGGGCGTGATCGGCGCGGTCGAGACGCAGGACGGCGCGCTGACCGCGGAATTGCGCGGCCGGACCGCCGCGTTCGACGCGCCGGTGGGGGAGGCGACGTCGCCCGATTGCCGCGCCCAGCTGGGCGACGCGCGCTGTCGCGTGCCGATGGCGGGGCGCCGCTGCTTCGCGCGGGTGCTGGCGGTGGAGGATGCGGTGCTGCGGGTGGATCGCATCGAACCGCTCGCCAATGCCTATGGCGGCGGGCGGCTGCGCTGGTTCGGCGGCGCGAACACCGGCCTGGAGGATGCGATCGCGGTGTCGGACGGCGATCGGCTGACGCTGCGACGGCCGCCGCGCTTCGACGGCGTCGGCGCGCTGGTCGAGCTGATCGAGGGGTGCGACGCGCGGCTCGAAACCTGCGCGGCCCGGTTCGGCAACGTCGCCAATTTTCGCGGCGAGCCCTATTTGCCGGGCACCGACCTGCTCACCCGGTATCCGGGCGCATGAGCGGCGCGGCGGTGCTCGCGGCGGCGCGAGGGGCCATCGGTGCGCCGTTTCGCCCGCAGGGGCGCGACGTGGCGCACGGGCTGGACTGTGTGGGGCTGGCCGCGCTGGCGCTGGGGCGGTCGGCGCCGCTCGGCTATCGGCTGCGCACCGGCGATGCGGCGCGCGTCGCGGCGGCGCTGCGGGCGGCGGGGCTGGTGCCCGTTGCCGCGGCGGAGCCCGGCGACCTGCTCCTTTGCCGCAGCGGCCCCGGCCAGCTGCATCTGGCGATCCGCAGCGACGCCGGGATCATCCATGCCGATGCGATGGCGCGCCGGGTGGTCGAGCGGCCGGGGCCGGTGCCCTGGCCCGTGCTCGGCTGCTGGCGACTGGGGGAGGGCGACTGATGGCAACGGTGGTATTGACGGTAGCCGGCGCGATCGTCGGCGGGCCGGCCGGCGCGCAGATCGGCGGCTTCATCGGCAGCGTGATCGACAGCCAGCTGCTGTTCAAGCCGGGTACGCGCGAGGGCACGCGGCTCGCCGATCTGCGGGTGCAGACATCGAGCTATGGCACGACCGTCCCGCAGCTGTTCGGCACGATCCGCGTATCGGGCTGCGTGATCTGGGCGACCGACCTGATCGAGCATCGCGCGGTCCAGAGCGGGGGCAAGGGCCAGGCCTCGACCGCGACCTACAGCTATACCGCGTCCTTCGCGGTCGCGCTGTCGACGCGTCGCGTCCTGCAGATTGGCCGCATCTGGGCCGACGGGCAGCTGCTGCGGGGGGCCGAGGGTGACTTCAAGGTGCGCACCGGCTTCCGGCTGCACAGCGGGGACGAGGATCAGCCGGTCGACCCGCTGATCGCCGCGATCGAGGGGATCGGCCGAGCGCCCGCGCATCGCGGGCTGGCCTATGCGGTGTTCGAGGATCTCGAACTGGCGAGCTTCGGGAACCGGATTCCCCAGCTGACCTTCGAGGTGATCGCCGATCCCGACATGGTGCCGGTGCCGCGCATCGCCGGCGCGATCGCGCCGCTGTCGGCGGATGGGGTGGCCACGGCGATCGCGGGGTTCTCGGCCCAGGACACGGTGCGCTCGACGCTCGACGCGCTGTGCACGGCGAGCGGTGCCTGGCTGCGCGACGATGCGGATGGGCTCGCGCTGGTCGCCGGAACCGGGGACGGCATCCCCGTGGCGGACGAGGGCGCCGGCACGGGGGAGGGGCGAGCGGCCCGGGCCAGCCGCGCGCTCGCCGCGATGGACGGCACGCCGCGGCGGCTGAGCATCGGCTATTACGACCCGGCACGCGACTATCAGGCCGGGGTGCAGCAAGCGTATCGGAGCGGCGCGGGCAACCGCGAGACCCGCATCGATCTGCCCGCGGTGCTCGATGCGGATTCCGCCAAGGCCATCGCCGCCGATGCGCTGGCGCGTGCCGACCGCGCGCGGGAGCGCCGCACGCTGACGCTCGGCTGGAACGCGCTTCGCCTTGCACCCGGGGCCCGGATCGCGATCGACGGGGTTACCGGACTCTGGCGGGTCGACCGATGGACGCTGGAGAAGATGGTGGTGCGGCTGGAATGCGTGCCGATCGCGAGCGTCTCCTTGCCAGGGCCTGCGACCGCCGGCCGCGCGGTTCCGGCGCCCGATCTGAAACATGGGCGCACGCTGCTCGCGCCCTTCGAACTGCCGCCGCTGGACGAGGTGGCGCCGGCCGTGCCGCGAGTGGTGGTGGCGGCCGCGGGGTCCGGCAGCGGCTGGCGGCGCGCGGCGTTGCTTGCCAGCAACGATGGGGGCGCGGGCTGGGCGGACGAAGGGAGCACCGCCTATCCCGCGATCCTCGGTACCGTTCATCTGCCCCCCGGCCCGGGGCGCGCCGCGCTCGCCGATCATGTCGGCTTCGCGGAAGTCGACCTGGCGAACGATGCGATGACCCTCGTCTCCGCCGACGACGCCGCGCTCGATGCCAGCGCCAACCTCGCGATGCTGGGCGACGAGCTGCTGCAGTTCGGCGTGGCCGAGCATCTCGGCGGCGTGCGCTGGCGCCTCTCGATGCTCTGGCGCGGCCGGCGTGGCACCGACGCCGCCATCGGCACCGCCCGGCCCGGCGACCGCTTCGTGCTGGTGCAGCGTGAGACTCTCAAGCAGCTGGACATCGCTGCGGCGATCGGGTCGACGATCGCAGTGCTGGCCCAGGGCGTCGATGACCCTGCCGATGCGGCACCGGTCGCGACGCAGGTTGGGGGCATCTCGCTGCTGCCGCCCGCTCCCGTCCATCTGAAGGCGGTCGAGACGGCCGAGGGTACGCAGCTTTCCTGGATCCGCCGCAGCCGCCTGGGGTGGCGCTGGCGCGACGGCGTCGACGTGCCGCTGGGGGAAGAAAGCGAACGGTATCAGGTCGACCTTGTGTCCGACGGCGAAAGCCGCACCGTGACGACCGAGGCGCCCGGCATCTTCCTCCCGCTGGCCGGGCAGGTGCGCCCCCTGCATGTCCGCGTCCGCCAGATCGGAACGCACGGCCTGTCGCCGGCGGCTGTCCTGCTGCTTCCCGCATATGGAGACGAATGATGAGCGCTTCCTCTACCCCGCGCCTGGCGCTGCCGCTGCTCGAACCGGGCCAGGCACAGAAGGAAATGACGCACAACGAAGCGCTGACCCGCCTCGATGTGGCGACTCAGGCGAGCGTGCTGGCGGAGGCGGCGGCGCCCCCGGCTGCCCCGAGTCTAGGACAATGCTGGCTCGTCGGGAACGCCCCGCAGGGTGCCTGGGCGGGCCAGGTTGCTGCGGTTGCGGCATGGACCGAGGGCGGCTGGCGGTTTGTCGCGCCCCGCGAAGGCATGCGGGTCTGGATAGAGGCGGAGCAGTGTTTCGCGCTGTTCTCTGGCGGTCAATGGTACCACGGCAGGACCTATGGAAGACTTTTTATCGAGGGACGCCAGCTAGTTGGCCCGAGAGAGCCAAATGTTGCGGAACCGATGGGCGGGGTGACGGTTGACGCGGAGGCTAGAGCGGCCATCGCTGCGGTTCTGCAAACGTTGCGACGTCACGGGTTGATCGAGGGATTTTAACCTGTGACGTTTGTGCAACAGTCCGCGGTTTTGTGCGCTTGCGCCGAAACTTTGGTTTGAGTAGTGAGTTTGGCCTGTCCGTATGGACGACCATGAAAGGGGATTATGATGCGGAAGCTAGCCGTCACTTTGGCGCTCGCCACGACCGCGCTGAGCACGCCCGCCTTCGCCCGCGATGACGCGTGGTATGTGGGTGTTGAAGGCGGCGCGATGCTCGTCGAGGACATTCACTTCGACGTTGGCGCCAGCAAGGATGTTGTGACGCAGAACAACCACGTTGGTTACGACGTTGGTGGCAACATTGGGTATGACTTTGGTCCGTTCCGTGCGGAAGCCGAAGTCAGCTATCGCCGCGCTCGCGTCGACAGCGCGCGTAC
>JAIYAA010000207.1 GCA_027489295.1 Sphingomonadales bacterium
GTCAGCGCCAAGGACGTGGTGCTGGCGATCATCGGCAAGATCGGCGCGGCCGGCGGCACCGGCTATGTCATCGAATTCACCGGCGAGGTGATCCGCAACCTCTCGATCGAGGGGCGGCTCACCATCTCCAACATGTCGATCGAGGGCGGCGCGCGCTCGGGCCTGATCGCGCCGGACGAGAAGACCTTCGCCTATCTCAAGGGCCGCCCGCTCGCCCCGACCGGCGAGGCATGGGACCGCGCGGTCGCCTATTGGAAGACGCTGCCGACCGACAAGGGTGCGGTCTACGACAAGGTGGTGACGCTCGACGCGGCGGACATCGCGCCGTCGCTCACCTGGGGCACCAGCCCCGAGGACGTGGTGCCGATCACCGGCGTCGTGCCCGATCCGGAGAGCTTCGCCGATCCCTCGAAGCGCGCCGCCGCGCAGCGTTCGCTCGACTATATGGGGCTCACCCCCGGCACCGCGATGCAGGACATTCCGGTGGAGCACATCTTCATCGGGTCGTGCACCAACAGCCGCATCGAGGATCTGCGCGCCGCCGCCGCGGTGGTGCAGGGCCGCAAGGTCGCCGATCGCATCCGCCAGGCGCTGATCGTGCCGGGCTCCGGGCTGGTCAAGCGCCAGGCCGAGGAAGAGGGGCTCGACCGGATCTTCCTGGAGGCGGGCTTCCAGTGGCGCGAGCCGGGCTGCTCGATGTGCCTGGCGATGAACCCGGACAAGGTTCCCGCCGGAGAACGTTGTGCTTCCACTTCGAATCGCAATTTCGTAGGACGCCAGGGTCCGGGGTCGCGCACCCACCTCGTCTCGCCAGCGATGGCGGCGGCGGCGGCGGTCACCGGGCACCTGACGGACGTCCGCGCGTTGATGGCGGACCAGGCGTAACGGATAAGGGGAGAGACGCCGTGAAAAAGGCGCTCGTCGCATTGATTGCCGGAACCATTCTCAGCGGTGTCGCCGCGGCCTATGCGGGTGCCTATCCGCGGCCCGAGACGCCGATCAAGACCACGCCGGCTCTTGAGCGAGTGGTCGTCGCACCGCGCTGACGCGGGCGGCCGATTGCCGGAAATTCGGGATGGCCGCCGGCCATTCGTTAGGAAAGCTGTGTCCATGCATCTGAACACCGTGTCGGCGGAGCGCCGCTGATGGAGCCTATCCAGCAGGTTTCGGGCCGCGCCTATCCCTGGGGCGCCAAGAACATCGATACGGATATCATCATCCCCGCGCACTGGCTGAAGACCACGACGCGCGAGGGGCTGGGCAAGGGCGCGTTCGAAAGCGTGCGCGCGGAGCCGGGCAATCTGTTCGACGATCCGCGCTATGCGGGGGCGCCGATCCTGGTGGCGGGCGAGAATTTCGGCTGCGGCTCCAGCCGCGAGCATGCTGCCTGGGCGCTGGCCGATATGGGCATCAAGGCGGTGATCGCGCCGAGCTTCTCGGACATCTTCTCGGGCAACGCCTTCAAGAACGGCATCGTCACCGTGGTGCTGCCGCAGGAGGCGATCGACCGGCTGGTGCAGGTGGCGACCGCCAACGAGATCACCGTAGACCTGGAGACGATGACCGTCACGACGGACTTCCAGGACCGCTTCGCCTTCGAGCTCGACCCGTTCCGCCGCGACTGCCTGATGCAGGGGCTGGACGAGATCGGCATGACGCTGGCACAAGATACCGCGATTTCGAAATTCGAATCCGCGGTTGCGCACGAACGCCCGTGGATCGCTGTAGGAGGCGGACATGAAGGCGTTGCTGTCGAAGGCGTCGGGCGGACCTGATTCTCTAAGCCTGGAAGAACTGCCCGATCCCGTGGTCGGGAAAGGCCAGGTGCTGGTTGGCGTGCGCGCCTGCGCGATCAACTATCCCGACGTGCTGATCATCGAGGACCGCTACCAGTTCCAGCCGCCCCGGCCGTTCGCGCCGGGCGGCGAGATCGCCGGGGTGGTCGAAGCGGTGGGAGAAGGCGTGACCGACTGGGCACCGGGCGACCGGGTGATCGCGGTGCCGGGCCATGGCGGGCTGGTCGAGAAGCTGGTGCTGAGCCCGGCGCAGCTCTACCGCCTTCCGCAAGGCCGCAGCTTCGAGGACGGCGCGGCGCTGCTGCTCACCTACGCGACGACGATCCATGCGCTGCTCGATCGCGGCAAGCTGAAGGCCGGCCAGACGCTGCTGGTGCTGGGTGCGGCGGGCGGCGTCGGGCTCGCGGCGATCGAGTTGGGCAAGGCATATGGCGCGACGGTGGTGGCGGCGGTCTCCTCCGAAGAGAAGGCCGAGGCGGCGCGGGCGGCGGGGGCGGATGCGACCCTCGTCTATCCGCGCGGGGCCCTCGACAAGGAAGCGTCGAAGGCGCTGGCCGAGGCGTTCAAGGCGGCGGTCGGCCCCAAGGGCGCGGACGTGATCTATGATCCCGTCGGCGGCGACTATGCCGAGCCGGCGCTGCGCGCGATCGGCTGGGAGGGGCGCTATCTGGTGGTGGGCTTCCCCGCGGGCATCCCGAAGCTGCCGCTCAACCTCACGCTGCTCAAGAGCTGCGACGTTTGCGGCGTGTTCTGGGGCGCCTTCGCCGCGCGCGATCCCCAGGCCAATCGCGCGCATGTCGACACGCTGTTCCGGCTGTGGAGCGACGGCAAGATCGCGCCGCAGGTGACCGAGGTGTTTCCCTTCGCCGAGGGCGGCGCGGCGATCGCCAAGATGGCGGCGCGGGCGGTGATCGGGAAAGTGGTGGTGCGGGTGGCTCAAACGCCGTAGGTTGAGATAACGAAATTTTCGTCGGTGGGGCGAGATGAACAATACCGTTGAGGGCTGGAATCAGGGGCTTTCTCGAATCGCAGCCGGCGAGAGCTATCTCTCGGCTCTGAAGCAGTTGGTTTCCGCTGACGGCACGGGTAACTCGCAAATCAACCGCTTCATCTTTCTCCCCGCCAACATGCTAGCCGGGTTTTCACTTGAGCTTCTGCTGAAAGGTTTCCTGCTCGTTAGAGGTTGTGATCCGAGTGCAGTTCGAAAAATGGGTCATGACATAGCTAGGTTGTACGACGCGGCGATGGCGGAAAACTTGCCAGCTGTACCTTTGCTTCCGTCGCTGGTGAAGGAATTGGGCTCTGGGCATGCTGACTTTACATATCGCTATATCGAACAGGGCTCAGAGGTTGCAGTTTTTGAATGGAGCAAAGTCCTTCCAATCCTTTCGAGATTGAATGCCGCGATAGCCGCCGAGATTCCAAAACAGCTAAGCGCATCAAGTCCAGAAGGAAGCTAATCACGATCTGAACGCATCTCCCTCCAACCCCGCCATCCGGAACCTCCCCCGTTGCCAGCGCGGCCCCGCCCTCCTATCTCGGTCCCGAGTTTAGCTAAGGGGCTTATGATGACCGCATTCGACGATCGCGAACGGGCGTTCGAGGCGA
>JAIYAA010000270.1 GCA_027489295.1 Sphingomonadales bacterium
AACGATCAAGATGCCAGCCTACCCGCTCGGCTCCGCTGCGCTCCGCCTCCCGTCCAGGCTGGCATCGGAGGCGCGTATCAACTAACTATGCAACCGGACCAGTCATCGCGGGCAGTCCAGGGCAAAGAGCGCCCGAGGCGATCAAGCTTCCAAACCACCAGTGTGTCACCTTCAGCCAGATAGCCGAGGCAGGCTTTAAGGCCTGGGCGATCATCCCGCGCGCCGGAAGCCTTGTCGATATGAATGTGCCGCGGGTCGACACCCGCTGCGATCAACGCGTCACGCTGCAGATCCACCGATTGACGATCATCGGCGGACGCCACACGCATGTAGCGAACTGCCGAAGCGTGCCAGTCGCCGGATACGCGATCCGGGACCGGCATCTCCCAGTATCATTCAGGCGGCCGCCAACGCGGCAGCGGTTTCCCGATAGCTGTGCAGCGGGCGGCCGAGCATTGCGGTCAGGCGTTCGCGATCCCCATCGTCAGGGATCATGCCGTCGCTGACATAGCGCTCCGCCATCAGGCGCATTTCATAAGCGGTCCAGCGCGGCAGAAAGGTCGCCATGTTCTGCTCGAACCCGCTGGGGTCATCACCGCCATAGACGACCGGACGGCCCAGCACGTCGAACCAGATCGCCGCCACGCTTTCGCCCGTGAGCGTATCGGGACCGACCAGGTTGATCGTCTCGATCGGCAGCTTCTCGGGCGCGCGGTCGCGGCGCAGCAGTTCGAGCGCGGCGACCTCCGCAATGTCGCGGGTATCCACCATGGCGACGCCCTTGCTGCCGATCGGCATCGGGTAGACGCCGTGCTGTAGGATGACGTCCTTCACCATCGCTTCGTTGTCGATGAAATAGGTCGGCCGCAGGATCGTCGCGCCGACATCCATCGCCGCCAGCATCCGCTCGGCGCCCGACTTCACCGCGAAGTGCGGAACGTTGACCGCCCCGTCGGCGTCGAAGACCGACAGGTAGACGATCCGGTCCACCCCGGCCTCGCGGGCAAGATTGAGGGTGATGAGCGCTTGGGTGAATTCGTCGCCCGTCACCGCGTTCAGGAGGAACAGCGTGCGGACGCCCGCGAACGCGGCGCGCATGGCATCGATGTCCAGCAGGTCGCCCTGCGCGACCTCGACGCCGGCCGGAAAGGTGGCCTTGGCTGGATCGCGGGTAAGAACGCGGACCTGGGCATCGCGGGCGACGAGCTGGTCGACGACCTGGCGGCCGACACGGCCAGTGGCACCGGTTACGAGGATGGTCATGGAATTTCTCCTTGGGTCTTGCTGACCCGAGGAAGATGCGTGATCCATGCACGCGCAAATAGACCCGCATTCTGGACAAACCGTCTCACTGGTGGAACACAATGGACCTGCTCGCCCTCGCCGATTTCACGCTGGTCGCGCGCCATGGCGGCTTCGGCAAAGCGGCGCGCGCCGCCCGCCGGCCCAAGGCGACGCTCTCGCGCCGCGTGTCCGATTTGGAGGCGGCGCTCGACCTGCGGCTTTTTGAGCGAGGGCAACGCGACCTGAAGCTGACCGAGGAGGGGCGGGCGTTGTTCGAGCGCGCTGGCGCGCTGCTGGCCGAGCTGGAAGAGACGACCGCGGCCATCGCGCAGGGCAGCGCGCGCGTGCGGGGGCGCTTGCGGATCAGCGCGCCGCTGCTCTTCTCGCAGACGGCGATGGGGCGGCTGGCAGCCGGTTTCGCGCGGCGATACCCCGAGGTCCGGCTGGAGGTCACCGCCGACGATCGCGCGGTGGACATGATCGAGGAGGGTTATGATCTGGTGCTCCGCGTTGATCCGGCTGCCGATGATGCGCTGGTCGGTCGGCCGTTCCTGCACGATCGGCTGGTGGTGGTGACGAGCGCGCGATTGGCGCTGCCGGAAGGCGGCGCGGTTCCCGCCGTGGTCCGCGGCGGCGATCGGGCGCGGAACTGGACGGTCACGGGCACGGACGGCGCACGCGAGATCGCGATCGATCCGGTGCTGCGGCTGTCGTCGCTGGTGATGATCCGCGATGCGGTCCGGGCCGGGGGCGGGGCGGCGCGGCTGCCGCTATCGCTGGTCAGCCGCGATATTGCTGCGAAGCGGCTGAAATGGTGGGGCGATGTGGCGGGTTCGGACATCGCCTTGTGGGCGCTATACCCATCGCGCCGCCTGCTGAGCGCCAGAGTGTCGGCGTTTCTCGACGTGCTGCGCGAGGCTTTCCCCAATGGAACGCCGGAAGAGCTGGCCGCCTATCTAGACGACCAGCCCTGACCGGGTCGGAAGCGTCGTCTTACGCCGTTGCGCCGCCATCGATGTTGAGCGTCGTGCCGGTGATGTAGCTGGCATCCGGCCCAGCGAGGAACGCGACCGCACCCGCGATCTCCTCGACCTTGCCATAGCGCCCGAGCGGGATGGCGCTCAGGACCTGCCCGGCAAACTCGCTGTCGGCCGGGTTCATGTCGGTGTCGATCGGCCCCGGCTGGACGGTGTTGACCAGGATGTTGCGGGCCGCGAGGTCCTTCGCCCAGCCGCGAGCCAGGGCCGCAACCGCTGCCTTGGTCGCGCTGTAGACCGTGGTCGCGGGGAAGGCCATCTCGCCCGAAATGCTGCCGATCAGGATGATCCGCCCGCCGTCGCGAAGGTGCGGCAGCGCCGCGCGCGTGCCGACATGCAGGCCCTTCACGTTGACGGCGAACTGGCGATCATAGGTTTCGTCGGTGTCGTCGGCGACGGTCGAGAACTCCGCCACACCCGCATTGTGGACGAGGATGTCGATCCCGCCCAGGGCGGCGGCCGCCTGTTCGACCCCGGCGCGCTGCGAGGCCGGATCGGCGGCATTGGCCTGGAAGGCGAAGGCGGTGCCGCCTGCGCTTTCGATCGCGGCCACGGTGGCGTCGGCTGCCGCCTTGTTGCCGGCATAGGTGATCGCGACCGCCGCGCCATCGGCCGCCAGCCGCTTGGCGATCGCGGCGCCGATTCCGCGCGATCCGCCGGTGACGAGTGCCTTTTTGCCCTGAAGTGACATGTGGATACTTCCTAAGATGTGGCCCGCGATCACGGCGTCGTGCGCTGTCGGCAGCCGGGATATGGCGCGATGGTTCTACATTTCAACATTCCCGAACTATTAAATTTATCGGGACGCCCTATATCGGTTTTATGGCCCGCTTCACCCACCCTCGGCTGGAAGACGTTCCGCTCGACCTGGCGCTGCACGCGCTGGCCGATCCCAATCGGCTGGAGATGGTCGCGCGGCTGGCGGCTGCCGAACGGTTGCGCTGTTCGGATGCCGCGCCCTGCGAAGCCATCCCCAAAAGCACCTTGTCCAATCACCTCAAGCTGCTCCGCGCCGCGGGGCTGATCGAGACGACCCAAGTGGGGCGCGAGATGATCAATAGCCTGCGGCGATCCGAGTTCGATCGCCGCTTCCCGGGATTGCTGGACGCGGTGCTCGCCAACCGGCCTGTCTGATCACCTGCCGATCGCGTCGAGGCTGGTCACGGCGTCCGCAGGGAGCTCTAGCGAGGCAGCGGCGAGATTTTCGTGGATATGCGCCACCGACGACGTGCCCGGGATGAGCAGGATGTTGGGCGATCGCTGGAGCAGCCAGGCAAGCGCGACCTGCATCGGCGTCGCGTCGAGCGCAGCTGCAACGTCGGACAGTGCCGCCGATTGCAACGGGCTGAAGCCGCCGAGCGGAAAGAAGGGGACATAGGCGACGCCCTCCGCCGCCAGCGCATCGACAAAGGCGTCGTCGTCGCGGTGGGCGAGGTTGTACTGGTTCTGGACGCAGACGATGTCTGCGATTTCCCGGGCTTCCTCGAACTGCGTGCGCGTCACGTTGCTGAGCCCGATATGGCGCACCAGCCCTTGCCGCTGCAGGTCGGCCAATACCTTGAGCGGCGCGGCCAGTGATCCCTCGGCCGGGCCGTGGACGTCGAACATTAGGCGGAGATTGACGACATCCAGCGCCTCCAGCCCGAGATTCTCGAGATTGTCGTCGACGGCGCGCGCCAGTTCGTCCGGCGCGAACGCCGGCCCCCAGGACGCATCGTCCCCCCGGCGCGCGCCGATCTTGGTGACAATAAGCAGGTCCTGCGGATAGGGCGACAGTGCCTCGCGGATCAGCCGGTTGGTGACGTGCGGGCCGTAGAAATCGCTGGTGTCGAGGTGGTTCACCCCCGCCCCGATCGCCGCGCGAAGCACGGCCAAGGCCTGGTCTTGGTCGCGCGGGGGCCCGAACACGCCGGGCCCGGCGAGTTGCATCGCGCCGTAGCCGAGCCGCTTCACATTGCGCCCGGCGAACGCATAGGTACCTGCTTGGTCGATCATCCGAATTCTCCTTTGCTGAGCGGGAGATACGGCTTGCGACGGATCGCGATAAGTTGGAGGGATCTGCACGGGCTGTACGGATATTCGAACAATGAAGGCCGATCTTGCGGATCTCCACGCATTCCTGGCGGTCGCGCAGGCGCGCGGCTTTCGCGATGCGGCGCGTGCCATCGGATCGAGCGCATCGACGCTGAGCGAGGCGGTGCGGCGGCTGGAGGCGCGGCTGGGCGTACGGCTGCTCCATCGCAGCACGCGCAGTGTGACGCCTACCGAGGCGGGGGCCCGGCTCATCGAGCGGCTGGCCCCGGCGCTGGGCGAGGTCGAGGCAGCGCTCGACGTCGTCAACCTGTTCCGCGACCGACCGGCGGGCATGCTGCGGCTCAACGTGCCGGTGAGCGCAGCACGGCTCGTGTTGCCGCCCATCCTGCCGGGCTTCCTTGCCGCCTATCCCGATATCCGCGTCGAGATCGTCGCCGAGGACGGCTTCGTCGACGTGGTGGGGTCGGGGTGCGACGCGGGGATTCGCTATGACGAACGGCTGGAACAGGACATGATCGCGGTGCCGATCGGCCCGCGCGTGCAGCGCTTCGCAACCGCGGCGGCACCGTCATATCTCGACGCGCGCGGGCGGCCGACCCACCCACGCGACCTGCTCGACCATGCCTGCCTTTGCGGCCGCTTTACCAGCGGCGCGCTGACCAGCCCCTGGGAGTTCGAGCGCGGCGCAGAGATCGTGCGGATCGAACCGCAGGGGCCGCTTATCGCCAGCGTCGCCGGCGCAGTGGATCTGCTGGTTGATGTGGCGGCCGCGGGCGGGGGTATCCTTCACCTGTTCGAGGACTGGCTGCGTCCGGCGCTGGACAACGGCTTGCTGGAACCCGTGCTGCCGGATTGGTGGCAGTCGTTTTCGGGCCCCTTTCTATATTACTCCGGTCGTCGTCTCGTGCCGCCGCCGCTTCGCGCCCTTCTTGACTTTATTCGTCGCTAGCCAACTGCCGAACGCACAGATGAAGGTATTTGCTTTTTTTCTCGGCCTTATGGGATGCCGAGACCGTGTCCGCTCCCGGGTTCGCGTCGCTGGAGCAGCTAATGGCGTGTCGCAGCTCGTCTCTCAAACCCGTACGCCTGCGACCGGCCCAGTTTAACCCATTCGTCTTTCGAGTCGAACGCGCCGATAATTGCCTTTTGAAGAATTTGCCGTTCGACGCGGCGCAGGTGGCCGACGGCTTCGTTTCCAGCACGAGCCGGCAGCTCCCGACCAATATGCGCCATTCCGACACACTGGCCATAACGACCGCTCGCGTCAAAACTCGTCATTGGCAGCGCTGATAGCGGCTCTTTTGCTCCCGCCTATCATCTAACATCCTTGATCATGCTCGCACTTCGAACAACTGCCGTTATAAGTGACTGAACGTCACCGGGCGAAGCCAGAGAGATCGGGGGTCGGGTGGGAGCTTCATTTCCCCATGGTACAGTTCACGCTGCGCCGGATGATCTTCAAACAGCTGTTCGCGCTGATCCTGCAACATTTTCGCTTTGGGAAGGGCTGACGCCGCTAGGGCGCAACGAATTCATCTGCTGGGTTGAAGACGCGAAACAGCCTGCGACGCGCCAACGACGCATTCAGCGAACTCGCGAAGAATTGTTGCAGGGAAAGAAGCGGCCTTGCTGCTGGGCAGGTTGCATTCACCGGACGGACAAGCCTCCAAGCAGATGGCAGCAGGCAGTCCTGATAGACGGCAAACACAAAATCCGTGAGTGACCGGCTAGGACTGATGCTCACCTCGCCAATCTTGAGAATTTGCAGCTCGCTCCCGCCCAACTGGCGACAGAATCGCGACTTGTGATTGTTTTCGAATGGGATCATGCTTTGCATGGGCGATCAATGTGGGGTGATCTGATGCGGAAGTTGCTTGGTGCTTTCGCGATAGCCGTCGCAACCGCATGCCCTTCGATAGCGTCAGCTCAAGCGACAACACGCCCGTGCGGGGTAGCAGAAGGCCCGGGCCCCGCATGCCTGCTCGCGCGGAAGCAGTTTACCTCTTTGCCCGCCGGTAAGGTTTACTGGCATCTCGATCGCTTCTCGTCGATAAGCGCAGCGGAGCGCGCCGCAACTAAATCAAGCGTTGTCGCGGAGGCGTTCGGGTCGGTTTGGCTCTTCACAATCGCCAAAGCTGGTTGGCGTTCACGTGGTGGGAAGCGCGTGTCGACCGTTGGGCCACTTCCGATTACGCCTGCGACCGCCTACGCGACCGAATATCTTCGATCCGTGTTTGAGCCCGGCACAACTGCCCCACTCCATGTCCATTCGGGACCGGAAGCGTTCTATGCGCTGGACGGAGATACCTGTCTCGAGACGCCCGACGGCGTTCGCATCGGACGTGGTCCCGGCAATAGCATGATGATCCAAGCCGGCCCCCCAATGCTGCTGATGGCAATTGGAAAAGTTCCTCGGAGGGGTTTCGCGCTGATCCTTCATGATGCCGACAAGCCCCCCACGACCCTCACACAGGCGTGGCGTCCCCAAGGGCTGTGCGCACGGCAGCTGTCGACCGATCGGACCCAGCGACCCTCTGGCAGCTAGCGACGACAATGCATCGTTCTGATGCGGCAGCGCGAATGTCTGCTTGCGTCAGAGCCAGTCATTCGCTTCGCTGAAACAGACGGACACTACGCGCCCAATTTAGGCCGCCTCGCTGCCCGAAGCGGCAGCGTAATGCGCACGTCAGTACGCCATAGACGTGGAGCAGCGCGACACCTTGCTTCAGGAAGGACAGAAGGGGTTAAGCCTCCCGCCGGCTCAAATGCGCCAGCATCGCTCCGAGTACGGCGAGCCCTCCGATCCCTCCCAACAGCAACCCCATCTGCCGGACCTCGGGCCTGGTCGCCAGCACGTCCGTCGCCAGCAGCCATGGAAACCACGCCGCCTTGGCTGCGCCGATCGTGCTGATCGCCACGAACGTCCCGCCGATCCCGAACACCAACGGCACCACAAAGCTGCGATAGGCAAGCGCCACCCAGAGCTGGAGCATCGCCACCAGCGCCGAACACACCGTCATCAGCGCCAACACACGGGCAAGCCGTGCCGTGTCCACCGCGCCGATCACCCCGGCTGGATGCAATATTGTCAGTACCGCCGCGCCAACCAGCATGAACGCCCACAGCAACGCCGACATCATCGCGACCAGCCCGAGCATCACGATCGCCTTGGCGAGGAACACGTTCGGCCGCGCGCGCGGCAAGGTGAGGAGATGATTCCAGTTCCGCGAACCATGCTCCATTTGCGCCAGCAGCACGCTGAGCGCCGTCACCGCCAGCGGCAGCATCACGAACGACCAGATGCCGGGGCCGCCGATGACGAACGTGTCGAGCGGCACCGGCGTTTTGCGGTCAAAGGCGATGACCGTTCCCAGCACGGCAACGCACGCCGGCGCGGCGACGCAAAGCATCAACGAAAGGCTGCGACGCAGCTTGAGGATTTCGGCAAACAGATAGCGGTGTAGCATGATGCGAAACCCTCAGGCGGCCAAGGCGATGTGACGGTGATAGATGCCCTCGAGCGAGGGACGATGGCGGGCAAGGTGTGACAATCTCTGCCCCTCGCGCATCAGCAGTGCTGCGATTTCGGCCGGGTCGGCAGCCGCGACGAGCAGTTTGTCGCTTGCCTCCGTCACCTCGAACCCGGCATCGATCAGGATCATCGCTGCCCGCACCCGATCATCCGTATCGACCTCGACCGACGCTACCCCGCCAAGCAGCACGTCGAGCGGCGACTCCAGCAACAGCCGCCCCCGGTGCAGCAGTCCGACATGCGTCGCCACCTGCTCGACTTCGCTAAGCAGGTGGCTCGACACGATCAGCGTCACGTCGCCAGCCTCGGGAAGCCGGCGCAGCAGCACGCGCATATCGCGTATTCCGTCGGGGTCGAGGCCGTTTGTCGGCTCGTCGAGAATCAGCAGGCGCGGATCGCCGAGCAACGCCCGCGCAATGCCCAGCCTCTGGCGCATGCCGAGCGAATAGCTGCCGACGCGCTGGTCGGCGGCATTCGCTAGATCGACAATCGCCAGAACCCGCCCGATCTCGCGCCTCTCCAGCCCCAACAGGATTCGGGTGATATCGAGGTTCTCCCGCCCGGTCAGATGGTCGTACGAGGAAGGGGTCTCGATAAGCGACCCAACCCGCCCGCGCTCGCGCGCTGCTTCCTGCCCGAACAGCCGAATGCTCCCGACATCGGCACGTAAAAGCCCGAGAACCAGCTTGAGCGTCGTTGTCTTGCCCGCGCCATTGGCCCCGAGAAAGCCGTAGATCGCGCGCCGCGGCACGTTCAGCGACACTCCATGCACCGCCGGTGCAGCCTTGCCGAAAGCCTTGGTCAGGCCATGGGTTTCGAGGGCAGCGATCATTTCCAAAGCGCTCCGATTTAACTCAGGATTAAATTTGTATTGTGCTGGAATTTAAGTCAAGGTTAAATTATCGAACCCCCATGGAGCCGCTATGCCGATCGAAACTCTCCGCCGCCGCGCCCGCCTGCTGATGTGGCTGGTGACGGTCCCCTTCGTGCTGCTCTTTGCCGCCGTCGCGATATTGATCCTCGCTCCAATATGGACAGGGCGCCTCTCGGGGCCGATGCTGATCTTCCATCTGCCGATGTGCATTTACGTGTGTGCGATGTGGATGGTGCGTCAGGCGCTAAAGTCGATCGCATCGGGCGCTGCATTCGGCCAGGTGCTGCCGCGGCTGTTGTTGCGGATTGGCTCGGCCTTGTTTGCAGGGGGGCTTACGAGCGTATTCGGCGTAACCTTGCTGACCAGGTTGATCTACGGTCGTGGCGCCTTTGCAAATTTCGACGGCTCGGCGATAACCCTCGGCGTGGTCGGCGCCACTCTCGTCTTGCTCTCGCATCTACTCGCCCAAGCCTCCGAGATGCGCGAAGAGCTGGACGCATTCTTCTGATGCCGGTCAAGGTTACATTGGACGCCGCGCTCGCCAGGCGTGGCATGACGGGCAAGCAGCTCGCCGAAAAAATGGGGCTCAGCGAAACCCAGTTATCCCTGTTCCGCTCCGGCAAAGTCCGAGGCATCCGCTTCGCCACGCTGGCAAAGATGTGCGCAGTGCTCGAATGTAAGCCGGCGGAATTGCTCGATTACGACGCCGACGCCTCGGACCTTGCTCTTAAGGATTGAGGCATTGTTGAGCCGTTCAGCAACGAATACTTCCCTGTTCTGGCGACAAAACATGGACATTTTTCCAGAAGCTGCCGGTCTCCAATCGGCCCAAAGTCCGTCAATCAACGATGGCTTTCGTGCAAGGCTCGAGCGTCTGCTCTCGCTGAAAGCCGTTATTCACCTGGCGAGCCATTAACGTCGGCTTCGTCCCAATTTCGTCCCTTCCGCTTCTGTACTGATCCCCCTCGCGACATCCGGATGCCGGCGTCCGAAGGCGGGGTTGGCAGCTTATATTTCTTCGCCACTCATCCACTCTTCCAGGCGATCCTGAGAGCGTTCAAAGCGACAACCGCTCGGATTCGGACTGAGGCGTGCGCCCGCAACCGTGGGAGTCCGGAGCGGTATATTCGAAGTATATTTGACAAGTCTGCTGCTGATCCAGCTAAGCCATTGAAAACTGGCGCACCCGACAGGATTCGAACCTGTGGCCTCTGCCTTCGGAGTGCCTAGAAATGGGGGTTTTTGAACCTTCCTGAAATCGCTAATGCGCTGAGAATCATTGATTTTGTATCCCAGGTGATCTAGCTATTTCCGACCATGTTTTCCGTACTTTTTCCGTACGGAATGAGCGGGAGGCCTGCATGGGGCTGGACCTGAGCAAAGTGAAAGAGCGGGACGCGCTCCGCAATCAGCGCGAGCCGTACTGGCAGCGCATTCGGCCCGGATGCTTCCTCGGCTATCGACCCTCAGCACGGGAAGGGGTGGGAACGTGGATTGCTCGCGCCTATGACGAGGATCAACGTTGCTATCGTCTCAAGGCGCTTGGCGACTTTGGCAGGCTCCTCGGTCGCGATCGGTTTGCCGATGCGAAACGGGAGGCGGAAGCTTTCGCCGCGTTGGTGGAGTCGGGAGGGCTGATCGAGGAAAAGGTTGAAACCGTAGAGGAAGTGTGTCGGCGATATGCTGAGACTCATCCTGACGCAGCAGGGCGTTTCAAGCGCCACGTCTATTCCGATCCGATCGCCAAGGTGAAGCTAGCCAAGCTTCGCCGGCACCATTTGCAGGCTTGGCGCAAGCGCTTGGAAGAAAAGCCCGCGCTGGTCACGCGGCGCAAGAAAGGTCCGCAGGTCACCCGCGACCGGGCACCCTCTTCGATCAATCGAGACATGGCGATGCTCCGCGCAGCACTGAACACGGTGCTAGCGCCAGGTGCGCCCGACACAGAAGCAGCGTGGCAAGAAGCGCTGAAGGCTATCCGCAACGCTGACCGGCAACGGACGCTCTACCTGGACCGCGACCAGCGGCGCGTCCTTCTGGAGAAGATCGCTGCCGAAGCCGAACCCTTCGTGCGGGCCCTCTGTCTTCTTCCGCTGCGGCCGGGGGCTGTCGCTGGCCTTACCGCCGGAAATTTCGACAAGCGCACGTCGGAACTGACCATCGGTAAGGACAAAGGCGGCAAGCCTCGCCGTATCCTTGTGCCGGCCGGCGCCGCGAAATTTTTCGCAGCGCAGGCGAAGGGGAAGTTGAGCCACGCCCCGTTACTGGCGCGTGCGAACGGCAAGGCATGGGACAAGGAAACTTGGAAGAGGCCTATTGCGGAGGCGGTCGTCGCGGCGGATTTGCCATGCGGGGCAACCGCCTACACGCTCCGCCATAGTACCATCACCGACCTGGTGAATGGGGGGCTTCCGTTGCTCGCCGTGGCGCAGATCAGCGACACGAGTGCGGAGATGATCGAACGGCATTACGGCCATCTCAGCCGGCATGCGGCAGCGGAGGCGCTGGCGGGTCTTGCATTATAAAGCCGTTGGCAAGATCGTGGGTGGGCTTGCTTACCCGCTTCTCGCGGGGCTGGAGTCAGAGCTGTAGCTCATAGCAGCCGATGGGACGGGCGCCGATCCTGCTCTAAGAGTTCGACAAGGCGATCGCGCGGGCGGTGCAGTTGCCAAGCGTGATGGCAAGGTCATCAAGATCACCCTGTTCGACAGCTATGCGCGAGGATTGGAACGACGGGCGGGAGAATGGCTATCAGTCCGATTTCAATCTGCTGATCGTGGTCCGCTAAGCTGCGCGCCCTTCAGCGGGCCCGCCACCACTGCTGCGGGGGCTTCCTCGACCCAGGCGCGCGTTACCGGTTCGTCGACAGCAAGTCCTTTCTTCTCCAGTCGGAAGCGCGCGCTATGATCGCGGTGATGGTCGCCTGCCCTAAATTCGAGACGGCCTCCAGTTGGCTTCGATCCGACGAAGTGGCTTCTAGGCCGCCGCAGGATCGAGCATCGGGCCTCGGGAAGCGTGCTCCGGGGCGGATCGGGACATCTCCACAACTAGGCGGACCTGCCGCGTGCCGAGATGCTTCGCTACAATATCCTGGGATATTGGCTTGCGGCAGAATATTTCCCGCTCTGCATTCTGCAATATTAACCGGTTGTAGAATCGAAGCTTTTGGCGAGTAATGATGAATACCCCAATTCTATCGTTGAAAGGCGCCATCCATCCTTTGATAATCGCCAAAACACGGTCGGGCGAGAGCGGGCAAATAGCTTCTGTCTGACCGAATCCCAACGCCGCTGGGAGGACAGGTGTATCCCCCAAAATAAACTCCTCTCCGGGAGGCGCCTCCAAGAGAACGAAGGCGCGATCTATTAGCTGCGCGGAATATTGCTCAACATGCTGTTTTACAATATCCACGTGATGGGCGTCAGCCTGGTAGCGAGCCTGCAGCTGATCGATGCCAAATAAATCTCTGAACGACGCCTCAACCTCATGCGAATTGAGGAGACCCTTGTAACTCGGCACTCGTACTATGAGGGAGGCGATGTAACGTGCGAGATCCAGTCTTTCTTCCTGAGTCAGCCAAACGGAATATGCGGCGCCATCCCAGTCGAAGCCATCGCGCCGAAAGCTTTTGCGCTGGCGTTGGGCATTGGCTTTGTTGATCAGCTGTTCGACGGCCACATCGCGCCATTTCTCCGTCGCAAGCCGCCCCAGAACGGGCCCTGCCGGAGAGTCGACATTATCCGCGAAATAGGTTTCGAGCGTGGTATCCTTAGTTCCATCGGGGAGCCGGATAGAATTAAAATGGCCAATGACCGCGATGCTTTTTGGCTGAGTAGTGAGAACTTTTCCTTCGGCATTTATGGATGTGATGCATCCACCCGCATCGACCCAGAGGGATTGATGGAACTCAGGCCACCAATGATGTCGCTTAGGATTTGCCATGAGTAAAGGCCCCAATTCTAGCCTGTCAGCGCGCGGGAGTTAATCTTGGACTCGAAATCGACCAGCCGGTTTATTCAGCAGCGCTTGCTCACCATCAACATAAGGCAGCGCCAAGCAGGTGTCGAAAGTTTTTTGGCGATTTTTCGTAAGATCATCAAGGTATATCAGTAAGCGTGTTCAGCAGGCCGCCTTGCGGCATCGTCGATAGCCGGGATGCTTGCCGCCTTTGACGAGGGCGGTGCTGGTGCAGGAAGTTTCAGGTTCTACGACCAGTCCTACGAGCACT
>JAIYAA010000065.1 GCA_027489295.1 Sphingomonadales bacterium
AAGCTGGGGCGAATGCCCGCCACGCCGGTCGCGGTGTCGGAGACGCGGCTGTGGAAATAGGTCAGGGAGTCATGGATCAGGCGGCCGCCGGCGATGAAGGTCAGCGCGTCGGTGGCGTGCAGGTTCGCCTCGCCGAACAGCGCGTGGTTCTGCGCGCGGATGCCGTAGTTCGCCACGCCGTTGTTGGTGACCGGAGCACCGCCGATCAGCTGCGTCACGCTGCGCTGGTAGCGCTCGTCGGTATCGGCGGCGAGCAGATAGGCGCCGACGACATAGTCGACTAGCCCGCCCTGCGGCGAGGCGAGGCGGACTTCCTGCGAGAACTGGTCGAAATCCACCGTGCCGTCGTCCCGGCCCTGCGGGAAGCCGGCGGCGAGTACGGCACGCGCGTCCCAGTCCGGCGTCTGGTGGTTCTTCCATTCGCGATAGGCGGTGATCGAGGTCAGCGTGTAGCCGCCGCCCAGCCGCCAATCGAGCGTGATCGATCCGCCATAGTTGCGGTCGCGCACCTCGCTGTCGAAGCTCGTGTTGATCCGCTTGTTGTTCGCAGAGGGCGTGACGCCTTCCTGTGCCAGCAGCCCGGCGAGCGTCGCGTTCGGCGTCACCACGTTGGTGGGATAGGCGACGCGGCTGGAACTGACATAGACGCCCTGTGGCGTATCGTCGCGGTTGTAGAGATAGTCGCCGGCCAGGGTGATCGTCACGTCGTCGTTGGGCCTGGCGACGATCTTGCCGCGCACGCCCCAGCGGTCATAGCCGTTCACCCAGTTGCGCGTGCCGACGTTATAGACGTTGCCGCGATAGGCCGCGTACAGCCCGCTCAGCGCATAGCCGATGGTGCTGGTGATCGGGCCCGAGACGCTGCCCTTGATGCGGCCTTCGCCGCCTTCGTAATAGCCGCCCTCCAGCGAGCCGGTCTGGGTCTTGGAGGGGGCCTTGGTGACGAGGTTGATCACGCCGGCCGAGGCGTTCTTGCCGAACAGCGTGCCCTGCGGTCCGCGCAGCACCTCGAGATGGTCGAGATCGAGCAGGTCGAGCGTCGCCTGGCCGGGGCGCACCAGCACCACGCCGTCGATCACCGTAGAAACCGAGCTTTCGACGCCTGGCGAGGTGGTGATGGTGCCGACGCCGCGGATGAACACGGTGCGATCCTTGTTCGACTGGCCGTTGCGGAAGTCGACGGTGGGGATGACCGTGGAGAGGTCCTGCAGCGTATTGAGATTGCGCGAGGCGGCCGCATCGCCGTTCACTACCGACACGGCGATCGGCACGTCCTGTAGATTCTCGTTGCGGAAGCGCGCGGTGACGACGATGTCGTTCGACTGTGCTGCCGGTGCAGCCGGAGCCGCCGTTTCCTGCGCCTGTGCCAGCGCCGGCTGGACAGTACCCGCCAGCAGACCCGCCATCATCCATCCGTGCATGCGCCCCATCCGATCCTCCGTAGTTGTTGCGGGGGGTCGTAATTCCGAGTGCTCGACTAGGAAAATAAGCTTTTGCTTGGGGGTGGGATAGCGCGCCTTCGCGCGAGCGCGGAACCCGTGTCGGCTCGAAGCTTAGCGTCGGATCCTGGCAAGCGGAAGCGCGCCGTGCAGGGCCCGGCGCGCATCTTCGGCGTGTCTCAGCTCGCCACCGGCCAGCCGTCTGTCGTCCAGGTGAGCTTCTGGATCTGCAGCGTGGGGGCACCGTTCTGCTGCCGGTCATAGGCATGGTAGACGATATAGTCGCCGTCGCTCTGCTGCAGGATCGACGCACCGCCGCGGCCGACGAAGCGGCTGCCGTCGCTCTGGCCGTTGGTGAGGACGACCGTGCCGCCGCCCTGCAGCATCGCCCGGCCGTCGCGATCGGCATAGGGGCCGTCCGGCGCCACGGCGCGGCCGACGACGGTGTTGTAGGTGCTCGCCGATCCCTGGCAGCAGGAATCGAACGACACGAACAGATAGTAATAGCTGCCGTGGCGGATGATGTAGGGCGCCTCGATCGCGTCCGGTGCGGGGCGCTGCGCCAGCGCGCGCGGTGCGGGGTCACCGGCCAGCCGCAGCCCGGTCGCGGGATCGATGCGGATCAGCTTGATGCCCGACCAGAAGCTGCCGAACACCAGCCAGGAACGGCTGTCCGCGTCCGCAAAGGCCATGGGGTCGATCGCGTTGAAATCGTCCGTCGTCTGCGACTGGATGACGAGGCCCTGGTCTACCCAGTTGGCGGTCGGTGCCGCCGGATCGATCTTGCTGGCGGTCGCAAGGCCGATGGCCGACAGATTCTTCCCGAAGGTCGAAACGGAGTAATAGAGCCGGTACTGGCTGCCGACCTTGGAGATGTCCGGCGCCCACATGCCGGTCGCGCCGGGAACGGCGGTGCGGGCCCAGGCGGGCAGCGCGAGGTAGCTGCCGCCGCGCAGCGTCCAGGCGCGCAGGTCGGGCGAGGTGCGCAGCGCGAGCAGCCCTTCGGGGTCGCCCGCATTGCCGGTGGTGAACAGATAATAGCTGTCGCCGTCCTTGAGGATCGACGGATCATGCACCGGGCTGACCGCCCCGCTGAGCGCGATCGACGTCGGCGCGGGGGTAGCGGTGGGAGTCGGCGTGGGGGTTGGGGTCGGGGTGGGCGTCGGCGTCGGCGTGGGGACCACGACGACGGAGGCGGGCGGCGGACTGTCCTTGCCGCCACAGGCGGAGGCGAGCAGCAGCAACGCGAGCGACGGCATGCGCTTCACGGGCAATTCCTTCCGAATGCGAAGCGGGCGGACCGTTGGGCCCGCCCGCGCAGAGGTCAGTTGAAGCTGTAGCGCGCCCCGATCGCGAAGGTGCGCGGGATCAGCACCGTGCCGAGGTTGAAGCGATCCTTGTCGCCGACACCGCCGAACCGATAATATTCCTGCTGCTTGGTGCGCGTGAGGTTCACCGCGTCGAAGGTCAGGCCGAGGCGGTTGGTGATGCGGGCGGTCAGCTGCAGGTCGAGGCTGGCTTCCGCCCGCCGCCAGACGCCCAGCGGATTGGCGAACAGTCGCGCCTCGTTTCGCACCTGCCAGGCGTTGCGATAGACGTAGGACAGCCTCGCCCCGATCGGTCCGTGATCATAGGCGAGGGTGGCGTTATACGAGAAATCGGACACGCCGAAGAAGCCCGATTGCTGCTCGCCGATCTGCTTGCCCGAATTGTTGTAGATCGGCACGTTCTGGCTGGAATCCAGCACCGTCAGGCTGCCCTGGAAGCCCAGCCCGTCGAGGAACGAGGGCAGGTAGGTCGGGAAGTAGGTGAGCCCCACTTCCAGGCCCTTCAGCACGCCGTTCGAGGCGTTGGCCGGGCGGCTGATCACGAAGTTGTTCGTCGCCCCGGCGACAATCCCGTTGTTGGGAATGAATTCCAGCTGGCTGACCGGCACGACCAGTCCCTGGATGTCCCGACGGAATCCGGTGACGGTGATCGCGCTGTTGCGGCCGAAATACCATTCCAGCGCCGCGTCATAATTCTTCGACGTGGTCGGCTGGAGGCCTGCGGTGCCCGCCGATCCGCTGCCATAGCCGACATTGGTGAGGTCGCCGGTCAGCGAATAGTTCGGGTTGATGTCGCCGAAGTTCGGCCGGCGCAGCGTCTCGCCATAGTTGAATCGGGCGCGCAGGTTGGGCGTGATCTCGTAGCGCGCGGTGAAGCTGGGCAGGAAGCGGTCCGAACCCGGCGACGCACGCGAGATCGCGCCGTTGTTGAAGCGATCGACGAACACCGCGTCGGTATCCACCGCGACATAGCGCACGCCGGCCTGCAGGTTGAGCGCGCGGCCGAAGATGGTCAGCTGGCCGTCGGCCTGGACATAGGCGGCGGTGGTCTTCTCCTCGACGTCGAACACCCGCGTCATGGTCAGCTGGTCGGAGGTCTTGAGCCCGTAGAGCTTCCGGATCTCGTCGGCATGGGCATAGTTGTAATAGCCGTTCGCCGTCACCCAGCTGGTCGGCACGTCGCCGCGGCCTTCGAAGAAGTCCGAATTGGTGAAGCTGGCGCCCGCCGGCAGGCTGGAGAGCGGGCGGCCCAGATTGCCGGCATCGGCGGTACGGATGTCGCTGGAGGCCTTGCGGTCGTCGAAGCGGAAGCCGGCCTTGATCTGGCGCAGGAAGCCCTCGTCCCAGCCATAATGGCCGTCGAGCATCGCGGTAAACGCGCTGCCCTTGTCGCGATTGGCATTGTCGTAGAGCTGGGCGACGTTCCAGACCTTGGGGTCGGCCAGCGCTGCGTCATTGTCGAAATGGTAGGACGGGATGCCGCCGCCGGCGTTGAAGTCCGTCGTGATCTTGTTCGCCACCCGATCGGTGCGCATCGCGAAGAAGGCGGTCTTGTTCCTGCTGGTCTGGTAGGCGAGGTCGGCAACGATGCCGCCGCGGCTGCCCACATCCCATTTGCCGTTCAGCGCATAGACGAAGCTGTCGGTCTGGCTGCGGGTATAGTCGCCGCTGTTGAAGCCGTAGACGCTGTTGGCGACGCGCGACTTCACGATGTTGGTGCCGTCGTACAGCGTCGGTGCCTGCGGATTGGCCCAGAAGTCGACGAAGCTGAACTGCAGGCTGTTATAGGTCTCGCCGCGGAAGCCGGAATAGAAGACCTCGGCGGTGTAGACCGAGCTGCTGTTCGGCGCCCACTGAAGCGCGGCATTGGCCGAGGGGCGCTCGCGCTTGCCGTAGAGATCCGAGCTGAACACCGCGTCGCGCGACAGCCAATAGGGCGTGGTGATGCCGTTGACCTTCATCGTCGACCCCGCCGCGGTCGGCAGGCCCGATTCGGTACCGACCTGCCAGTCGCCTACGCCCGGCCCGGAGAGGAACGCGCCGGTCTTGGGGTCGGTCGCCGCCGGGAAGATGCGCTGGAAGCCGGTGAGGCCGGTGCCGGCGGGCGGATTGAGCGTCGCGAACGGCACGAACGCACCGGCCGTGGTCGACATGGTGCGGAACTTGGAGCGGGTATAGCTGCCGTTCACCAGCAGACCGACGTCACCGATGCCGGTTTCCCAGCGATCGCTGATCAGCAGCGCGGCGTTCGGATTGATCTTGTCGGCTTCCTGGTCATAGATCCCGCGGACCAGCGCGGAGACGGCGAAGCCCTTGAAGTCGAACGGGCGGCGCGTCACCACATCGACCTGGCCGGCAAGACCGGTCTCGATCTGGTCCGCCGCGCGGGTCTTGTAGACATCGACGCGCTGGATGAGGTTCGCCGAGACGTCCTGCAGCGAGAAGGACTGGCCGGCCGCGGTGAAGATGTTGCGGCCATTCAGCGTGGTCAGCGCATCGGGCAGGCCGCGGATCTGGATGCCGGCGGCTTCGCCCTGGCCGCGATCGGTCACCTGGATGCCGGTGACGCGCTGAAGCGCTTCGACCACGTTGTTGTCGGGCAATTTGCCGACATCCTCGGCCACGATCGAGTCGACGATCTGCGTCGATTGGCGGCGACGGTTGATCGCGCCGACGATCGAGGCGCGCACGCCGGTGACGACGATTTCGTCGGCCACCGGGTCCTGCGGTGCCCCGGCCTGTTGCTGGGCGTCTCCGCCCGCCACGCGATTCGCCTGGGCCTCCGCCTCACCACTCACGGCGATCGACGCTACGGAAACCGAAGCCAGAAACAGCAATTTCGATACCATCTGGTATCCTCCCCACGACTGAAGGTTAAGAGAGACGGCGCTCTTGCGGCGCTCATTACTCTGACTTTTACGTATCAGGATTGATCGAAGCGGCAAGCAGGGTTGACCCCTCCGGGTTCATTAGTCCGGCATATTTAGGCGGAGTCGTTGCAAATTTGACACATTTGCCGTCGCCAATAGCAGCGCACCGCCGATCGCTGCGCAGACGCTGCCCGCATCCTCACTTCATTTACCGGAGTAATAAAGTATACGTTTGCCGCGGTCGCCGGCGCGGGCATTGGCCTGCGCCGGGTCAGCCCCGGCGCAGCGGCCCGTTTGCCACGGGCGCGCCGAAGATCGGCGTACCATCGGCCGCATAGCGAAAATACTGCATCCGCGTGTGGCGGTTGGGATCGAACAGCGGGTCGCCCTTGATCTGGTCATAGTCGCGCGCGTGGTAGACCAGCACGTCGCGGCCGCGCTCGTCGACGGTGAAGCTGTTGTGACCCGGGCCAAAAATCTTGTGCTCGGTCGAGGTCTGGAACACCGGCACCGGCGATTTCGACCAGTTGGCCGGGTTCGTCAGATCCGCATCGGCGCTGCAGCTGAGCATCCCCAGGCAGTAGCGCGAATCGGTGGCGCTCGCCGAATAGGTCATGAACAGCTTGCCGTTGCGGGCGAGCACGGCCGGGGCCTCGTTCACCTTGAACCCGCGGATTTCCCAGTCGAGCGTCGGCACCGACAGGCGCACCGGCTTCGCCGCCAGGGTCAGCGCGGAGGCGAGCGGCGCAAGGTACAGGTTCGAATTGGTCTCGATGCCAGGCTCGCGCTGCGCCCAGGCAAGATAGCGGCGGCCCTTGTGGACGAAGCTGGTCGAATCGAGGTTGAAGCTGTCCCACTCGGTCTTGAGCTGGCCGAGCACGGACCAGCTGCCGGTCATCGGATCCGGCCCGTCGCACACCACCGCATAGGTGCGGATGCGGAACACGTCCTCGCCGCCGCCGCTGGGGCCGGCGGCGAAATACATCACCCATTTCCCGTCGATGCGGTGCAGCTCCGGTGCCCAGAGAAAGCCCGACATCGGGCCGCTTGCGAGATGCCGCCAGAGCACGCGCTCGGGGGCGGTCGACAGCCCGGCGAGCGTGCGCGAGCGACGCAGGACCAGCCGGTCATATTCGGGCACCGATCCGGTCATATAGTACCAGCCATCGGTATGGCGGAACACCTGCGCGTCGGCGCGCTGCCGCACGACGGGGTTCACAATCGTCGGCGTCGCCGCCCGGCTGATCGCGGGGGCCGCCGAAGCAGCTGCGGCACCGGCCAGGAAAAAGCGTCGGGTAAGCATCAGGTCCTCCACCATGATCGTCCGTCTGCTGCACCAGCAGGGCCACGCTTTTGCAGCGCCCGGCTCGGCAAGCGACAGGTCGTTGTGATGCTTTAGTCCGACATAACTGGAGGAGCGTCAAGGCGGCGGGATGCGTCCGCCGCGCGCGCGTCAGTGGACAGCCTCCGCGATGCGGGCTGTCCGGGCGCCGGTCGCCGAACCGGCGCGGAAGTGGCTTGCCTTGTCGTTCAGCGTCGCGACCTGCGCGGCCAGCTGGCGCGCGGCGACCGAGGTCTGTTCCACCATCGTGGCATTCTGCTGCATCGATCGATCCATGGTGGAAAGCGTGGCGCTGACCGTGTTGACCGCCCGGGATTGCGACTGG
The DNA here is from genome assembly GCA_027489295.1 of Sphingomonadales bacterium. The sequence continues at coordinate 7,305 of JAIYAA010000065.1, forward strand.
CTGGCCGATGCCATCTCGGTCAGGGCAGCGCGTACCTCTTCCACGTCGCCGGCGATATCGGTGAGCGCAACGTCCACCCGCTCGACCATGCCGACCGCTTCCTCGACCTGAAGCTGGGTCGAGGTCAGCTGATCGCGCGCCCTCCCGGCTTCCTCCTCGGCACGCATTGCCAGCGCCGAGACGAGATCGGCGACGACGGCAAAGCCGCGCCCGGCTTCGCCCGCGCGGCCGGCCTCGACCGCGGCGTTCATGGCGAGAACGCGGGTCTGGAAGGCGATCTTGTCGAGGCCTTCGATCACGCTGTCGATGCCCTTCGCGCTTTCGTGCACGCGGCCCATCGCGCCGACGGCGGCGCTTGCCGCGGATCGTCCGGTCTGCACGGTCGACACGGCATCATTGGCGCGGGAGACCGTGCGGCCGGCCGCTTCCGCGGTGGTCAGCAGGCGCTGGTCGATCTGGTCCACGGCGCCGCTGGTTTCGGCGAGCGCGGAGGTGTCGGCGCTGGTGCGCCGAGTCAGGTCTTCGGCCACCTGGACGATGTCGGCCGAACCCCGGCGGATCGCCGCCGCGCTGTCGTGGATGGCAGCCAGCAGTGTGCGGAGCTGCTGCAGCGTGGCATCGAACGCCCGCTCCAGCGGGAGGTAGGCGGCGGGCAGCCGTCCCTCCAGCGACTGGGCGAGATCGCCGTCGGCCAACGCGGTAAGGCTATCGCTGAGGGTCGCGACGATCGCTTCGAGTTCCTGTGCCTGGCGCTGGCGCTGTTCGGCGGTCGCTGCCTCGGCATCGATTCGCTGGCGGCTTTCGGAATCGAGCGCGCCGAGCAGGTTGGTGATGCTGCCCGCCAGCACGATCAGCGCGCCGGCCTGCGCCAGGAGGATGACCGCGTGCAGCACAATGCGGGGCAGGCCGCCGCCATTGGTGAACACCCAGTCGGGAATGATCAGTCCGAACAGCAGATGGTGCACCGCCACCACCAGCGTGCCGCCGATCAACGCGCGGGCGTCGCACAGCACCGTGCTTGCCGCCAGCGCGGCGAAGAAGATCATGTGCAGATCCGGTTGCCAGGGCTGCCCCCGGAACAGGACGAGCAGCAAGGCGGGCTGGGCGACGATGGTCATCGTCACGATCAGCCGCGCATGCGGGTCCGTCGCGCCACGCGTTGCAAGATAGAGCGGATAGGCCGCCATCACGATCGCGACGCCGGCGAGCGACCATTGCGCCGTCAGCAGCCCGCCCGCGACGCCGGTGATGGCGAGGGCCGCCATCAACGCGGCCAGCAGCCGCATGCCGGTAAGCCGCAGCGCATCTAGAGAGAGGCCCGTCATCATTTTCCCAGGGGTTCGAGGGAGCCGCAAAAGGCGGGCAGTCCGTTCAGCACCAGAATGCCGCGCGACAGCATCGGCGCCAGAAGGCGCCTGCGCTCGCCGGCGACGATCCGGGATCCCCGCACGGCGCCCATGCCCACCACCAGGGCGCCGGAGCGCTCTGCGACATCGCCAAGCGCAGCCGCGCCGTTCGACGTCAGCGGTACCAGCAGCATCGTGCCGCGCTCCGGTGGCACCAGCCCGATCAGGCCGATGCACAACAACAGCCCCGTCTGTGCGAGCAGCGCAAGCGGGGTGGGCATTCGCAATCCGGAGGATCGGCGAAGGATATGCATATGCCTATCTAGACGCCTGCCGCGTACCCGGGGCACGACCGACCCTGTACCTTGGGGAAGGTTGGCGCCCTACGGCGTTCAGGAATTGAGAGAACTTCGCGCGGGCTCAGTGCCTGCGCTGAAGCGCCTGCTCCATGTCTTCCAGCTGCACGCCCTTGGTCTCGGGGAAGAAGCGCCACACCACCACGAGCTGCAGCAGCGTCGCGCCTGCGAAGAACCAGAAGGGCAGGCTGCGATCGAAATTCTGCGCGACGATCGGGAAGCCGAAGCTGAGGAGCGCCGCCCAGATCCAATGGGTCGCGCTGCCCAGCGCCTGGCCGCGGGCGCGGACGCGGGTGGGGAAGATTTCAGAGAGATAGACCCAGATCACCGCGCCCTGCGACACTGCGAAGAAGGCGATGAACAGCACCAGCAGCGGCAGCAGCAGCGCCTCGTGGCCCTGGCTCGAATAGACGATGGCGACGCCGGCGAGCATCACCGTGGTTCCCGCGGCGCCGACCAGCAGCAGCGTGCGACGACCGACGCGATCGATCAGCGTCATCGCGAGCAGCGTGGCCAGCAGGTTGGCGACGCCGATCGAAACTGCCTGCACGTCCGCGGACACCTGGCTGAACCCGGCGGCCGCGAAAATGTCGTTCAGATAATAGAGGATCGCGTTGATGCCGGTCAGTTGGTTGAAGCTGGCGACGGCGATCGCGAGCAGGATCGGTGTGCGATGGCGCGTCCAGGAAAGGCGTTCGCCGTCGTCGGCATGCGGGGCGCTCAGCGTCCAGTCGGTCAGGCCGATGCGCGCCGCGACATCCAGCGCCTCGCTTTCGCGGCCGCGCGCGGCCAGCCAGCGCGGGCTCTGGGGGATGGTGAACATGGCGACCAGGAAGATCAGGCCCGGCACGATCATCACGCCCAGCTTCCACCGCCAGCCATCGTCCCCCAGCGGAAGCGCGGCGACGACGGCGTTGCTGCAATAGGCGGCGAGGATGCCGCTGACGATCGACAGCTGAAACAGCCCGACCAGCGCACCGCGCCGGGCGCCGGGACTGATCTCGGCGATGAACACCGGTGCCAGCACCGATGCGCCGCCGATCGCAAGCCCGCCGATGAAGCGGAACAGCACGAAGCTGGTGAGGCCACCGGCAAAGGCGCAACCGAGCGCCGAGAGGATGAACGCCGCGCCCACCCAGCGCAGCACCGCGCGTGCGCCGTAGCGGTCGCCCGGAATTCCCGCGCCCAGCGCCGCGATCAGCGTGCCGACCAGCGCGGCGGAGACGGCGATGCCGGTACCGGTGGGGGTCAGCGCGAAGGCGTGGGTGATCGGCGTGGTGACGCCCGAGACGACGGCGGTATCGAAGCCGAACAGCAGTCCGGCCAGCGCGGCGGTCACGGCGATCCTGCTTTGGGTGCCTGCGGTCATGGCGTCGATCCCCTCCTCTTTTGGGCGCCCTGCCTTCCCGAACGGAAGCGCAGGCGACGATAGTTGGTGCCGCCCGAACCGCAAGGCGCCAGCCATGCGGGCCGCGCCCCCATGCGGATGGAGTGGCGGCGGGAACCTAAAAGCATCGCGGGCCGCGAACCAGTTGAATTCGTAAATTTGGTGAATAAAATCCGATTCCAAGCCAAGAAGCTGGTTTCAACATGAAGATGGCCGCGCGCACTGCGCGGTCTCGGGGGAGGAATAGCGATGCGCCCATCACTTCGCGGACTGGCCTTGAGCGGCGCCGTGCTGCTCCTCGGCGCAGCGGCACCGGCACCGCGCGTGACGGTGACCGGGGGCGTCGTCGCTGGCAGTGTCGCCGAGGACGGCGCGCGCGTCTTCCGCGGGATCCCCTATGCCGCGCCGCCGCTGGACACGCTGCGCTGGCGTGCGCCGCAGCCGGTGCGGCCCTGGCGCGGGGTGCGTGCCGCGCAGGCGGTCGCGCCTGCCTGCCTTCAGAACGACTATGGCTGGAACGGCGGCGACGCGTCCCATGCCAGCGAAGACTGCCTGACTCTGAACGTGCGGACGCCGGACTTGCGCGGCAAGCGGCCGGTGATGGTGTGGATCCATGGCGGCTCCAACCGCGCAGGCTCGGCGCGGGGCACGGTGGAGTCGCGGATCACCGCGCAGGGCGTGGTGCTGGTCGCGATCCAGTACCGGCTCGGCATCTTCGGCTTTCTCGCGCATCGCGGCGCGGCGGCGGGGGCGGGCGGCCATGCCGGCAATTACGGGTTGATGGACCAGATCGCCGCGCTGCGCTGGGTGCGCGCCAACATCGCCGCGTTCGGCGGCGATCCGGGCAACGTCACCCTGTTCGGCGAGAGCGCGGGATCACAGGACGTTTCGCTGCTGCTCGCCGCGCCGGCCGCGCGCGGGCTGTTCGGCAAGGCGATCCTCGAAAGCGGAACGCCGAGCTTCGGCATGCCGTTTCGCCCGCTCGGCGCGGCGCTGGCGCTGGGCGATCAGGCCGAGCGGATGCTCGGCGCGCGCGGTATCGCGGGGTTGCGCCGCGCTTCCCCGGCGGCGCTGCTCGCCACCGATCGCAAGCTGCACGATCCCGTGATCGCGGCACCCGGCTCGGTCTGGAACGACGACATGGTCTGGTTGCGGACGCAGATCGACGGCGCCGTCCTCCCCCGATCGCCAGACCTGCTGTTGCGGCAGACGCCGCCGCGGCCCGTGATCCTGGGCACCAGCGTCGCCGAGTTCGGCCCAGCCGAAGGCACGCTCGACCTGGCCGGCGCGCTGCGCTTCGGCTTCGGTGCGCATGCCGATGCCGTAGCACCGGACTATCGCGCGCCGGATGCCCGCCGCGGCGGCCCGCTGCTCGCGCTGTCGACTGATCTTATCTTTACCTGTCCCGCCGACCGGCTGGCGACTCAGCTGGCCGCGCAGGGCTGGCCGGTGTGGCGCTACCGCTTCGATCTGGCGAAGGACGGGGGCCGCAGCAGCCATGGATCGGAACTGCCCTATCTGTTCGATGGCCTGGCTATAGGCGACCAGCCGGCATTGCTGCAACGACTGTGGACCGATTTCGCCACCCATGGCGCACCCGGCCATGGCTGGCCGCGCTTCGCCCGCACCACATCAGATGGCGCGGTCTTCGATGCCGCCGGGCTGCACGTGGTGCCCTTCACGACGTCCGCTCCATGTCGTTACCGAAGCGCAATGTAATGCTGCCATCGCGAATGAAAGCCGTTGCTACAATCAAAAAGAAAAGTTGAAATATTTAAGTTGACCCCGCTTCGGCTTTGATCTTTACATCCCGGCAGACGGCAAAAGCCGCGGTATCTGGGAGAGGAAGGGGGCGCGGCAACGCGTTCGCCACGGCATCTCCCAACAATGCTTGGGAGTTTTCGACATGGCCACTTCGTTCCACCGGAGCCGCAGCACCCTGCTGTGCGCCGCTTCGCTGCTTTGCCTTTCGACCGGCGGGATCGCCTTCGCGCAGGATAGTGCACCGGCCGCCGACAGCGCTGCCGGCCAGGACGGCGCCGTCGACATCGTCGTCACCGGCATCCGCGCCTCGCAGGCCCGCGCGATCGGCGTGAAGCGCGACGCAGCGTCCGTGGTCGACGCGATTTCGGCCGAGGATATCGGCAAGCTGCCCGACGTGACCATCTCGGACTCCCTCCAGCGCATCACCGGCGTGCAGATCCGTCGCGACGCGGGCGAGGGTGCCGCGATCAACATTCGCGGCCTGCCGCAGGTGACCACCCTGCTCAACGGCGAAGCCTATCTCGGCGCCAACTCGATCACCACGATCCAGCCCAATTTCAACGACATCCCGTCGCAGCTCTTCTCGGGCGCGGACGTGATCAAGTCGACCACGGCGGACCTGCTCAACGCCGGCATCACCGGCACGGTGAACCTGCGCACCCGCCGTCCGTTCGACCTCAAGCGCGGCCTGACGCTCGCCGCCACCGCCGAAGGGTCGTACGGCGACAAGACCAAGAGCTGGGATCCCAACGTCAACGGCCTGATCGGCTGGCAGAACGACCGCGTCGGCTTCATCGTCTCGGCCGCCTATTCGGACCTCAACCTCTCCAACTCCCACAACGGCATCCAGGAAGGCTATGGCGCGGCGCTCCACAATGAGAGCATCGCGGATGCCACCAGCTGCGGCGGCTTTTCGCCCCAGGCACCGGGCTGCACCAGCACCACCCGCCCACGCGGTAAGGCGGTAGCCGGTGGCATCGACGTCAACGGCGACGGCGACGCGAACGACACGTTCATCGTGCCGCAGGGCTTCACCGCGTGGAACCGCATCACCCAGCGCCAGCGCCTGGGCGTCAACGGCTCGTTCCAGGCCAAGCTAAACGACGCGCTGACCTTCACCGCCGACGGCTTCTACACCCGCCAGACCCAGTATAACCGCACCGCCGGCATCCAGATGCAGGACGTCAACTGGCAGGCGGCCGAATTCGTGCCGACCAAGACGCGCAACACCGGCGCCAAGGCAGGCGGGTTCGACGTCAACACCATCCAGGCCTATCAGTACGATCTCGGCAACTTCGATTCCTATTCGGAAACCTATCGCTGGAAGTCCGAATCGCAGAACTACAATGCCGAGCTGCATTTCGATAACGGCGGCAAGTTCCGCGCGACGCTGCGCGGCCTCTATGGCAAGGCCAAGCAGGACCAGGACCAGAGCTATCTGCAGTTCAGCCTGAGCAACGGAACCCAGTGGCAGCCGGGCGGCATCGGCCATTATCCGGCCGCGATCGGCGGCGACCGTGCGTTCAACCCCGCGGGCTACACCGTCAACACGCTGGCCGGTGCGAATTCGCTGCAGGCGACCGTCGACTATTCGGGCGACCAGCCGAGCTTCACGCTGCCGACCCAGCTTACCTCGCTGCTCGGCAACGCGGCCAACTATGCGCTCAAGACGATGTCGTCGGAGGATAATTACCGCCGCAACGCCGACCTGAAGGTTGCGCGCTTCGATGCGGAATATGATGTCAGCGACCTGTTCAACATCACCGCAGGTGCACGTTACAGCGATCGCTCGGTCGACAATTACCAGTTCGAGCGCGTTGCGCCGGTCTATGCCGGTCAGGGCGCCAGCAACGCCGCCGGCTGTCTGGTCAAGTGGAAGGCGTTCGACGTCTCGGTGGGCGACAAGACCTGCTCGGCCGGCAACGCCGCGGGCTTCTACACCGCCGGCCTCACCCGCAAGGCAACCGACGCGGCGTTCAACGGCCAGGTCAAGCAGTATAGCCTGCCGGGCAGCGGCCTGCCCGCCATCTATGTCCTCGATCCGCATGCGATGGACAACGCCGCCGCGTTCCAGAACAGCTTCTACCCGAACGAGCAGGAGCACATGAACCCCGGCGCCTCGTACGACGTCGGCATCAAGCAGTGGTCGGGCTATTTCCAGCTCAACTTCAAGGAGTTGCAGCTGGGCGGGATCACCGTTCGCGGCAATGGCGGCCTGCGCGTGATCAACACCAAGCTCGACATCCGTCAGAACATCGTCGGCGGTCCGCTGCCCTATGGCCTGTCGAACCAGGATGGTGGCGACCTGCGCACCAAGCGCAACTTCACCGACTTCCTGCCCGCCTTCAACCTGGCGTTCGACTTCACGCCCAAGCTGCGTCTGCGCCTAGCCTATGCGCGGACGATGACGCTGCTCAACCTCGACCAGTGGGGTGGCGGCCTGACGCCGAACTACGCGATCCAGACCGATCCGACGACCGGCCAGCCGATCTTCCGCGTCACCGGCGGCAGCCAGGCGGGCAACCCGCAGCTCGATCCGTGGCGGGCGGACAATCTCGACGCGTCGCTCGAATATTATATCGGCAAGGCCTCGATGGTCAGCCTCGCCGCTTTCTACATCGACGTGCAGAGCTTCATCCAGAACGGCATCATCTATCGCAGCGACCTGCCGGACAATGACGGCGTGGTGCGCAACCGCACGGTGCCGATCAATACGCTTGTCCAGGGCGGTGGCGGCACGCTGAAGGGCGTGGAAGCCTCTTGGAAGCAGTCGTTCGGCGATATCGGTTTCCTGCCGACCTTCGTCCGCGACTTCGGCTACGACCTGAACTTCACCTACTCGCCCTCGACCACCGGCGACAAGGATCTGGCGGGCAAGGACATCCCGTTCCAGGATAACTCGAAGTACCAGGCCAATGCCGCGCTCTATTACCAGGCGCACGGCGTCCAGGCGCGCGTCGCGTGGAACTACCGGTCGAAGCGTGCGGTGCAGTCGAACTTCGTCAACGGCCTTACGGGCTCGGAGCTGTACCAGGCGCCGACCAACTATGTCGACGCGTCGATCAGCTACGACATCACGCCGAACCTCACCATCTACGGCCAGGGTCAGAACCTGACCGGCGAGTATGAGAAATACTACATCGTCTATCCGGACGAGCGCGCCTACAACAACATCTACGAGCGCCGCTTCATGGCCGGCGCGCGCTTCAAGTTCTGACGGTTCACCCCCTCCTGCGCCCGGGTTCCCGATGAGCCCGGGCGCATCTTTTTCCGGGGTGCTTTTTCCTTCTACCGGTAGGGCGTAGGACCAGAGCCATGCGTGCCGCAGGACAACCGATCCGTTCCATCCTGATCGTCGGCGGCGGCACCGCCGGCTGGATGGCCGCGGCCTTGCTCGAGCGGTTGCTCGATCGCCAGCCCGTCACCATCACCCTGCTCGAAAGCCCCGACATCCGCACCGTCGGCGTAGGCGAGGCGACGGTGCCCGCGATCCGCGACTATTTCCGCGCGATCGGCGTCAGCGAGGCCGAGGTGCTGCGCGAGGCCAAGGGCACCGCCAAGCTGGGCATCGAGTTTTGCGACTGGGCGCGGCCGGGGCACCGCTTCTTCCATCCGTTCGGCCTGTACGGTATCGCCTCGCGCGGGGTGGGCTTCCATCATTACTGGTTGAAGCGCCGAATGGCCGGTGACCCCACGCCCCTCGCCGATTTCTGCCTCGCCACCCAGATGGCGACGCGCAACCTGATGATGCCGCCGGCAGAGAACCCGCCCAACGATCTTGGCGTGTTCGACTGGGCGGTGCAGTTCGATGCGGGGCTGTTCGCGCGGTTCCTGGCGCGCGTCGCCACCGGGCGGGGCGTGCGGCATGTCGAGGGCACCGTCGCCAGCGTGCAGCAGGATGGCGAACGCGGCTTCGTCACGGGCGTGACGTTGGCCGACGGCAGCCGCATCGAGGCGGACCTGTTCATCGACTGCACCGGCTTTCGCAGCCTGTTGCTCGGCCAGACCCTGGGCGTGCCCTATGTCGATTGGAGCCACCTGCTCCCCTGCGACCGCGCGTTGGCGATGCCCTGCGCGCAGGGCGATGATTTCACCCCTTATACCCGCAGCACCGCGCTCGCCGCCGGCTGGCAGTGGCGCATCCCGCTGCAGCACCGCGTCGGCAACGGCTATGTCTATGCCAGCGCCCATATTTCCGATGACGAGGCGCAGTCCGTGCTGCGGACGCGGCTGGAGGGCGAGCCGCTGGCCGAGCCCAATTTCCTGCGCTTCACCACCGGCCACCGTGCACGGCTGTGGGAGAAGAACGTCGTCGCGCTGGGGCTTTCCGCGGGCTTCCTGGAGCCGCTGGAATCGACCAGCCTCACGCTGATCCAGTCCGGCATCGAGCGCCTCGGCAACCTGATGCCCGATCGCGGCTTCGCGCCCGAGCTGGCCGAGGAGTTCAATCGGATCACCGCGCTGGAATATGCGCGCATCCGCGATTTCCTCCTGCTCCACTATTGGGCCAATGGCCGGGTTGGCGAGCCGATGTGGGATGCCGCGCGCGCGCTCACGCTGCCGGAGGAGCTTGCCCACAAGGTCTCGCTGTTCCGCAGCCGGGGCGTGTTCGCGCGCTACGAGTGGGAATCGTTCCGCGACCCCAGCTGGCTGTCGATGTATGCGGGCTTCGACCTGCTACCGGAGCGCCACGATCCGCTCGCCGACCATTTCAGCGATGTCGAGCTGGAAGGCGCCTTCGCCCGGATGCGCGAGGCGATCGGCCGGGCGATGGCGCTCGCCCGGCCGCATCGGGAATATCTCCAGGCGATCGGCGGCCTCGCCGGCTGAAGCGCCTCAGTCGGCGCGCGTCACCGGCAGGTCGAACGGTACCGCCGGCAGGTCCTCGCGGCTGTAGAGATTGACATAGGGGGCGTCCGACCAGGCATAGCGCACATGCGTTACGCCCCCGGCATCGGCACCGCGCAGCACGATCTGCGCGCCATCCACCGTCCCGGCGACGAAGCGGCACGCGGTCGGCGTGCAGGCCTCGAACCCGATGGCGCTTTCGGCGCCATAGGCCTGCAGCCCGCCCTCGGCATGGCGGAAGCGGATGACGAGATCGCCCTTTTCGCGCGTCACCTGGGTCGCCTGCGGGCCGCCGGGCGCGATCGCCTGGCCATAGGCCACCGCCCGCGCGGCGCGCGCCAGCCGCTCGCCGACCACCAGCTTCTGCGTCGGGTGGATGTCGAACCGGTCCCCCAGATCGAGCGTGACGGCGAGACCGGCATGGCCGTCGCGCTCCACCACGTCCGACTGCGCCTTGCGCAGCACGGCCCAGTTGGACTCCTGCGGCTTCGCCAGCGGCGTGCCATAGGATGCCAGCTGTGCCACCAGGATCGGCAGCTGCGGCTGGCCCATCTGCGCCCGCCAGTCCTGGAACAGCAGCGACAGCAATGCGGGATATTCGCCTGCCTCGGCGACATTGGATTCGCCCTGATACCAGGCGGCCGCCTTGAAGCCGTAGCGGGCGATCGGCGCGATCATCGCATTGTACAGCGTCGAGAGGCTGGTCGGCACTTCCCAGGGCGGGATCGGCGGCTTCTTGTCCTTCAGCGGCGCGGCAAGCTGGTAGGACCAGGGGCCGCCCAGCGGCACCGCCGATCCGTCGCGCAGCTTGAGCAGATGGTTCGCCTCGGCACCCGTAGGCCCCTTGCCGCCGAGCACGCGGATCACAATGACGTTGCGCCCGGCATGGAGCGCGCCCGCCGGCACCGCATAGTCGCGCCAGAACCAGTCGATATTGTTCGAGCCCATCCAGCGCCCGTTGATCCAGACGGTATCGTTGCTGTCGATCGGCCCCAGCTGGAGCCGGTCGGCCGCGGCGGCCTGCGCCTCGGTAAGCGTCACCACCTTGCGCAGCCACACCACGCCGTCGAACGCGGTGAGCGCCGGGATGCCGGCATCGCGCCAGCTGCCCGCCAGCGTCAGGGTCGGCCAGCTGCTGTCGTCGAGATCGGGGCTGGACCAACGCTGCGTCGCCGCCCAGCGCGGATCATTCTCCCGCCACCAGCGCGTCTCGCGCGCGTCTTCCAGCCGGCGCGCCGCGGCAGGATCGGTGGCAAGCGCGGAGAGGGACTTCAGGCTCTCGGTGTACTTGGGCAGGGTGCCCAGTCGCTCCGGGCTGATCCAGCTCTGGATCGTGGTGCCACCCCAGTCGGAATCGATGAAGCCGACCGGGATCTTCAATTGCTGCTGCAGCGATCGCGCCATGTAGAAGCATACCGCCGAGGCCTCGCCCGCGCTGTCGCCGTCGATCACCCGCCAGCGCAGCGGCTGGGCGAGATTCTCCAGCGGGGCAGGCGCGCTCGCCTTCTCGACATGCGCGAAGCGGAGCATTGGCTGGGGCGCATGGGCAAGGCCGCCCCAGGCGCCCGTCGACAGCCGCGCGGGAAACTCCATGTTCGACTGGCCGCCACAGAGATACACGTCGCCCAGCATCAGGTCGGAAAGCTGCTGCGTCCTGGCGCCCGCGCGCACGGTGAGGGGGAATGGGCCCCCGGCGGGCCGCGCGGGCAGCCGCAGCTCCCAGCGGCCCTTGGCATCGGCCTTGGTCGAGCCGCTGTCGCTGGCCAGCGTCGCGGTCACCGTCTCCCCGGCGGGCGCATGGCCCCATAGCAGGATCGGGCGATCGCGCTGAAGCACCGCATGTTCGGAGAAGACGGTGGCGAGCAGCGGCGTGTCCTGCGCGGCGGCAGGCAGCGGCGCGGCGGCCAGGCAGAGACCGAAGAGCCAGGGGTGTTTCATGCGGTCCTCGCGAGGGCGTTATTTGAAAGCGGGCAGTTCGTCTTTGGTCAGATAGCGTGTCGAGGCGTAATAGGCCTTGAGCTGCTCGGGCGTGTTCTGCGACGGATCGGTCAGCCAGCGGGTGTGCCAGGTCATGAAATACAGCCAGTCGGCCTGTGGTCCCAGCGTCGCCGGATCGGGGATCGGGCCGTTTTCGTGCAGGCAGATCGGCACGCTCCCGCCGACGATGTCCTTCACCTGCGCGAACATCGGCGCGAGATTGCCGTGATCCTCGACATAGAGGTCGGCGCCGGCGATATCGACCATGTCGCGTCCCGGCCAATAGGCGGGATCGACCTTCTGGCCCGCCCAGCCGAGCACCCAGATCAGATTGTCCAGCCGGTAGCGATCGACATAGTCGCGGTACATCAGCCGCCACAGCGCCTTGAACGCTTCCGGCCCGTGCTTGCCCCACCAGAACCAGTCGCCGCTGAATTCGTGGAAGGGGCGCCACAGCACCGGCACGTTCGCATCGCGCAGCACGGTGAGCAGCTTGGCGGTGTGCGCCATCTGCGCCATCATCGCGCGGTTCTGCGGCGTGCCGGGTGTCAGCGCCTGGGCGACGTCGAAATCTTCTTGGAATTCTCGTAGCCGGTGCCGATGTCCGGCGCCCCCCAGTGCCAGCAGATCGTGACGATCCCGCCCGAGCGATGCCAGGCGGTGGCGCGGGCGTTCACCCCGGCTTCGTCGCGCGGCTCGATATAGTCGAAGCCGACCAGCGCCGGCTGCTTGCCGGTGACGCGCTGGATATAGTCGAGCTCGGTGCGCGGGCCGGCGGGGGAGAAATTCTGCTCCTGCTGGCCGGTCAGCGTATGGCGACCGTAGATCGACCAGAGATACGCATAGAGCGCCTGCGCGCTTGCCGAGGCACGCGGATTGCTGAGCACGCCGCGCGCCGGCAGGCCGGCCGCACGCCCCAACTTGGGGAACAGCGCGGCGGTGGTGCCGGCGGCGAGCGCGGCGCGGCGGGTGAGGCGGGTCACGGCTTCAGCGTCAGCATGACGACGCCGTGCGGCGCCACGGTCGCAGCGATGCTGCCGCGATGCTTGCCGAGGTCGCGATGCGCCCAGAGGTCGCGCGCGGCGAGGTTCAGGCTCGCGGGATAGTCGAGCATCGCCCAGTCGGCCCGGATCTCGGCCGGCGCTTCCCCGCGGTTGAACAGCACCAGCGCACGGCCGCCGCCGGCCAGCGGCTTGGCCCAGACCTCACGGTCGCCGTCCTTCGAGACGCGCCGCCCCTGCACGCCAAGCGTGTCCTGGTCGACCGCGATCACCTCGCGATTGGTGAGGATCTCGCGGGTGGCGGGGGTCATGTTCGCCACGTCGTTCCCCGCGATCAGCGGCGCGGCCATGATCGCCCAGAGCGAGAAGTGGCTGCGATATTCCACATCGGTCATGGCGCCATTGCCGACCTCGAGCATGTCGGGATCGTTCCAGTGGCCGGGGCCGGCATGGGGCCAGAGCGGCGCGTTCATGTCGACGATGTTGGTAAGGCCCCAGCTATAGCCGTGCTTGCCGGACCATTTGTCGGTGATGTCGCCGGTGGTGCGCCACGAATTGCCGATCTTCTGTGCCCATAGCCAGGGCTGGTTGTTGCCCCATTCGCACATCGAGAACAGGATCGCCCGGCCCGACGCCTTCAGCGCATCGGCCATGGTGGCATAGGCTTCCTCGGCATTGCGGGTGCCGGTGGAGCACCAGTCATATTTCAGATAATCGACGCCCCAGCGCGCATATTGCAGCGCATCCTGATACTCATGGCCCTGGCTGCCGGGGCGGCCGCCGCAGGTCTTGGTGCCGGCATCCGAATAGATGCCGAACTTGAGGCCCTTGGCATGGACATAGTCGGCCAGCGCCTTGATGCCGGAGGGGAAGCGGGTGGCGTCGGGCTGGATGACGCCGTCGGCATCGCGCGCGCCCTGCCAGCAATCGTCGATCACGACATAGGTGTAGCCCGCATCGCGCATGCCGCTGGCGACCAGCGCATCGGCGGTGTCGCGGATCAGCTTCTCGCTGACGTTGCAGGCAAAGCGGTTCCAGCTGTTCCAGCCCATCTGTGGGGTCTGGGCGAGGCCGTTCGGCGTGCGTGCCGGATCCTGCGAGGCAGGCATCCGGTTCGGATCCGGCGCGTCCTGCGCGGCGGCGGGCAGGGACGAGGCGAGCAGCGCGGCGGCGGCGAGGCCGGCCAGCATCGGGGATCGGCGCATGGACGGCACCTCCGGTGAAGCGGAATATGGGTATGCTAGGCGGATGGAGAACCGCCGACAAGAAAAAGGGCCCGGAGGCGGTATTGCCCCGGGCCCTTTTCGGATCACATCGTCAGGCGAACGCTGATCGTGTACTGGCGATCGCTCTTGAAATAGTTGCGCGGCGCTTCGAGGCCGTTCTTGTTGAGCAGATAGGTCGTCTTCGTCGTCGTATCGAGGAGGTTGGCCGCCTCGATGCCGATCTTGAAGGTCTTGGTGACCGTGTAGAACAGCGACGCGTCGAGCTGGCCCGCCGCCTGTGCATAGACCGGCAGGAACGGGAAGCAGCAGTCGCGGTTGCTCAGCAGGTACTTGGACCGCCAGCTATAGGCCGCACGGGCATAGAAGCCCCCGAGGTCGTAGAAGGCGGCGACGTTGACGTTGTGCTTCGACAGGCCGGCCAGCGGCAGATTGTCGTACAGGCCGGTCACGTCCATCACCGGCCGGTTGCCGTCGGCAGGCGTGTTGGCCGGCGGCGTGTTCGGCAGGCTGTTGGTCGAGACATAGGTGTAGCTCGCCTGCAGACCCAGCCCGCGCAGCGGCCCCGGCAGGAAGTCATAGGTCTGCTGGTACGAAACCTCGGCGCCCTTCACGCGGCCGGTGCCCGCAGCGTTGACCGGGCCGTTGCCGGTGACGGTGTAGGTCTGGCCGTTGTTGGTGAAGGTACGCGTGAACGGCGAATTGTCGAGGATGATGTTGTCGAGCGTCTTGTAGAAGGCCGTCGCGGTCAGCTGGCCCACGCGCGCGAAATACCATTCGGCGGTGAGATCGAACTGCTTCGATTCGATCGGCCGCAGATAGGGGTTCCGGCCCTGCAGCGAGAAGCCGTACAGGCCGGCGCGGTTGCCGCCCGCCGGGGCGATGCCGATGAAGTTGCGCAGGTCGCCGAAGTTCGGACGCGAGATCGCCTTCGACGCGGCGAACCGCATCAGGAACTTCGACGTCAGATCGAGCCGCACGTTGAGCGACGGCAGCCAGTGATCGAACTTCTGCTTAGCCACGTCCGCCACCGAGGCGTTGTTGGCGAACGCATAGGCGTTGAGCGCGTCCTGCAGCGGGATGGTGCAGAGCGGCGGCGTCGGGGTGAACTGGCCCGGATTGGCCGCGACATAGGCACAATATTGCGGGATCGTGCTCCACCGCGCCGGGCGCGGCGTGCCGTCGTTGTTGGTGCCGGCGCTGTCGGGCTGGAACACCGTGGACGGGTTCGGGAAGGTGATGCCGCCATAGGCCTGGTCTTCGGTGTGCACCCAGCGCAGGCCGAGATTGCCGCTCAGCTTGGTCGCCCCGCCGAACGGCGCGTCGACGCCGAAATCGGCGCGGACATAGGCGGCATAGGTCTTCTCGCTGTTCCGGTAGATCTCGTTGTCGCGGAAATAGCCGTCGACCAGGGGGCCGCCGTTGACGTTGGTGCGATCCTGCAGCGGCACGTAGCTGCCGACATTGCCGCCCAGCTTCACCGCGTTGCGCACATACTGCATCAGCTTGGCGTCATCGGTGAGGATGTCGCTGGGGATATAGGCAGCGCTCGGCGGCTGGGTGACGGTGCCGCGCAGGAAATTGTCGAAGGTCAGCACCGAGGTCGGGCCTGCCTGCGCGATCGACACCGCACCGGCCGGATAGGCCCAGTTGGCCGAGACCGATCCCCAGTTGTTGTAATCGTTGGTGCGCGCCACCTGCGAGCGATCCGAATAGCGGCCGCCTACGCGCAGCTTGCGCAGGAACGAGGTGTCGCTCACGTCATATTCGGCATCGCCCTGGAACGCCCATTCATGGCCGTCATTCTTGGCGCGGTTGACGCTGGCGTTGTTGATCCAGATGCTCTTGCCGCTGCTGAAGTAATTGGCGGTGTTGAACCCCGGGGTCACGAACTGGATGTTCGGGATGTCGCTGGTGCGGTCGATCTGGATCTGGCCGTACGAATTGCCGTCCACCGTCGCGTCGTAATTGTCGGTCTTCGAGGCGACATATTGCCCGTCGAAGTTGAAGCGCAGCCGATCGGTCGGGCGCCACTTCACGTTGAACGACGCATCCTGCGTGATCGAGCGGGTGATGAAGTTGCGGTTGGTCAGGTTCAGCACATAGCCGTTGTCGACGAACTGCGGCAGCGCATTGGCATAGGTCGGCGCGCCGGCCGCATTGACGTACCAGCCGCCCGGCGAGATCGCGCGGCCGAAGGTGCCGGTCTGGGCCAGGCCGTTGCTGTCATAGGTGGGCGCGGTGGTGCCGAACGGCATCACCGTGGTGATGTCGCCATACCAGTTGGCACCCTCGATCGTGTGGTCGACCCAGGCTTCGCGGCTGTCGGCGCGCAGATACTGGGCGGTCACCAGCAGCGAGCGATCGGCATTCTCGAACTGCGTCGCGGCGGAGATGCCGATGCGCTCGCGGTTGAAATGCTGGTCGCGGAAGCCCGGCCCGAGCGGCGAATAGACCTGGGTCTTGCCCGCCGGCACCGGATAGGTATCGAACAGGGTGGTCGCGTAGCTCGTGCCGGCGTTGATCGTGCGGCCTTCGCCGGCATCCTGCACGCCGTTGCCGTTCTTGTCGTCGTTCTGGCGCGGCAGCCAGCCCGAGAAGTAGATCGACTGGCTCTGCGAGCGGATCTGCGAATAGGTGCCGCCGAGCAGCACGCCGATGCGGCTGCCGCCGGGCGTGGTGAACTGCTTGGAGACGAGGCCGACCACGGCCGGCGCACCGCGCTTTTCCATGTCGCCGATGTTCATCGACGCGGAGAAATAGGCGAGGTCCTTGGCGCTGTCGAAGGGCTTGCGGGCATTGATGCTCACCGTGCCGGCGATGCCGCCCTCGATCATGTCGGCGGTGAGGTTCTTGTAGACCTCGATCGAGCCGACCAGTTCGGACGGCACGTCGCTGAAGCCGATCTCGCGGCCGCCGCCCACCGCGAAGGTATCGCGGCCGTTGAACTCGCTCTTCACATAGTTGAGGCCGCGCACGACCACGCCCGAGCCCTGCACCGAGAAGTGCTGCGAATCGCTGGGCGAGGCGAAGCGGCTGATCGCCACGCCCGGCACGCGCTGCAGCGCTTCGTTGACCGAGCGGTCGGGCAGCGCGCCGATGTCCTCGGCGGTGATCGCATCGACAACGGTGTCGGAATTGCGCTTGATGTTCTGCGCGCTGCGCAGGCTGGCCCGAATACCAGTGACAACGATGTCATCGCCGCCCGATTGAGCAGGCGTATCGGTCTGTGCGGAGGCTGCTGCCGCAGTGTCCTGCGCCGCGGCCTGCTGCGGCGCGAGCGTCAGCGCGATCAGCGAAGCGGTGCCGGCGAGTGAAAGCAATGTGGTGCGCGAAAGGCGCGAGCGTGCGTCGATCATGGGTCCCCTCCAAATGGCCCACTCTGGTTCGATGGCTTCGGCGTGCTCGCCGGTGCTTCCAAGGTGGGTGGCCACCTTGTTGCAATGCGTTGCCGCGCTCGGCAATACTAAAACGTATTTGATTGATTTAATTAAAGCCCGCAAAAGCGGCTAAATTGCGCAATTCGCGCGACGTGTTGCGGAAATGTCATAGGGGGAGGCGGCGTTGGGCGAGCCGGGCAAACGTCGAGTCGTCATCGTCGGGGGGGGAACGGCCGGGTGGATGACCGCTGCGGCGCTGACTGACCAACTGGGCGCGCTGGTTTCGGTGCAGCTGATCGAGTCCGCCGAGATCGGCATCGTCGGCGTCGGCGAGGCGACCTTCCCGCATCTGCGGCTGTTCCTGCAGCGCCTCGGCATCGACGAGGCAGCGTTCATGGCCGCCACCCATGCCACCTACAAGTTGGGGATCGTGTTCAACGATTTCGGCGCGCTGGGCGAGGAATATATGCACGGCTTCGCCGGCTTCGGCGAACCGGTGGCGGGGGTGCCGTTCCACCATTACTGGCTGCGGATGGCGGGGCAGGCGAACGGGGCGGCGATCGGCGACTATTCGATCGCGGTGGCCGCGGCGCGCGCGCGGCGGTTTCACCCGCCCTGCGCCGCGCTGGGTGGCGACGGGGCGTTCAGCTACGCCTATCAGTTCGATGCGACCCGCTTCGCGCCGTTCCTGCGCGACTTCGCCTGCGCGCTGGGTGCCGAGCGACGCGAGGCGACGGTGCGGCGGGTCGTGCGCGATGCGGAGAGCGGCGACGTGGCGGCGCTGGAACTCGCCGATGGCTCTCGGATCGAGGGCGATCTCTTCATCGACTGTTCGGGCTTTCGCAGCCTGCTGCTCGGCGAGACGCTGGGCGAGGACTGGGAAAGCTGGAGCGACTGGCTGCCCTGCGACCGTGCAGTGGCGATGCCCTGCACCCGGCCGCCGGGCGAGATCGAGCCGTTCACCCGGGCGATCGGCATGTCGGCGGGCTGGCGCTGGCGGATCCCGCTGCAGCACCGGCTGGGCAATGGCTATGTGTTCAGCAGCGCCTATCTGAGCGAGGCGGCTGCTACCGCCGAACTCGCCGCGGTGCTGGAAGGCGAGCCGCTGGCCGAGCCGCGCATCCTGAAGTTCAGCCCCGGGCGGCGGCGGCAGGCCTGGGCGCACAATGTGATCGGCATCGGCCTCGCCTCGGGCTTCCTCGAGCCGATGGAATCGACCAGCATCTATCTGGTGCAGGTGGCGATCGACTGGCTGCTCGAACTCTTCCCACTCGGCGCGGTGGAGCCGGGCGACCGGGCGACCTTCAACGAACTGATCGACTTCGAATATGCCCGGATCCGCGACTTCCTGATCCTCCATTATCACGCCACCCGGCGCGACGATTCGCCCTTCTGGAACCGGATGCGGACGATGGACCTGCCGGACAGCCTGGCCGAGCGGCTCGCGCTGTGGCGGCGGTCGGCGCGGGTGGCGCATTATGGTCGCGGGCCCTTCCTCGAACCGAGTTGGGTTGCCGTGCTGCTGGGGCAGGGCATCCGGCCCGAAGGGTGGGATGCCCGCGCGCAGCTGCCCGATGCGGAGCGGCTGGCGGGGGCGATGCAGGCGCTGCGCGCCGATGTCGATCGGCGGGTGGCGCACATGCCGGGCCATGCCGCCTATCTGCGCGACCATATCGGGGCGGAGGCGCTCGATGGCTGAGCCACAGCCGCTGGCACGGGTGGGCATCGTCGGCGGCGGCACGGTCGCGCTGCTTGCCGCCATCGCCGTTGCGCGCGCGCTGCCGACCAGCGACGTCTTCCTGCTGCCCTGCCCGGTGCCGGAGGCGGCGCTGGCCGACCATGCGGTGGCAGGCGGCGCGGCCTTGCAGGCGCTGCACGCGCGGATCGGGATCGGCGAGCGGCTGCTGCTGGCACGCGCGGGCGCCAGCCATTGCCTGGCGACCCAGGTCGAGGGGCTGGGCGGGCGCGCCGCGTTCCGGATCGGCCACGGCGCGGCGGTGCGGGACGCGGCGGGCGGGTTCGTCGCCGAGCCATCGCTTGCCGCGCTTCTGGCCGAGGCCGAGCGCTTCATCGCGCCGGGGCAGGCAGGCGGCGAACTGCTCGATCCCGTGCTGCGGGTCGACCCGGAGGCTTATCGCAGGGGGCTGGTGATGCTGGCGCGCCAGGCGCGGGTGGCCCAGCTTGCCCCCGCGCTCGGCTGGGCCGGGCAGGGGCAGGTCGCGCTGGCGGACGGCACCCGCTTCGAAGCCGATCTGCTGATCGACGCGACCGGCAGCGGCTGGGTACGCGATGGCAACGGCAACGGCAGCGGCGGCGGACCGTGGATCGATGCCGACGGGCCGGACCGCTGCTGCCGCCTGACGGCGGCGCCCCGGCTGAGCCTGATTGATACGCTGCGGGAGCAGGGCGGCGGCATCCTGCTCGAACAGCCCGGCCGCACGGCGACGCACTGGACGGCGTGCTGGCGCTCCGGCGAGGACGCGCAGGCGGTGCTGGACGCGCTCGCCACCGCCAGCGGCGGGACGCCGGGGGCGGCGTTCGTGATCGCCTCCGGGCGGCGCGAGCATGCGTGGCACGGCCGCGTCGTTGCGATCGGCGATGCAGCGGCGCGGTTGGCGCCTTCGGCCGGCCTCAACCTGCATCTTGCGGCTGCGCAGATCCTGCTGCTGCTCGACCTGCTACCCAGCGGCGGCGCCCCCTTCGCCGAGGCGGGCGAGTATAATCGGCGCGCCGCGTTGCTCGCCGACCATGCACTGGACGTCGCGGCGTGCCTGCAGGGCGGCGGCGGGTCGGCGTTGCTCGCGCAGCGGAGCGATCAGTTCGCCCGGCGCGGTTGGGTGCCCGAGCTTGCCGAGGGACTCGTCTCGGTGGATTTCTGGGCGCAGTTGCTGGCCGGGCTCGGGCATGGGCCTGGCAGGTTGCCGCGCCGGGCGGCGATGCCGGATGCCGCGGTCGCCGCCGCCGCCGAGGCGCGCCACCGGGCGCACGCGGCCCTGCTGGCGGGCGCGCAGCCCTATGCCCGCTGGCTCGATTCCCAGGCATGACAAGCTGGCCCGCGCACGCTAGGCGAGGGGCGTGACCCGCCTGCGCCGCCTTCTGTTCGAGCATCGCCTGCTGTGCGGCTGGCTGATCGCGGCTGCGCTGCTGATGAAGGCGGTGGTGCCGGCGGGGTTCATGCCGGTGACGTCCGGCGGCACGCTCGTGCTCGGCTTCTGCTCGGGCTACGGTCCGCAGAAGATGGTGGTGACGATCCCCGGCAAGGACGATCGCTCCGGTTCCGACGAGCAGGCGCGGAAGCACGCGATGCCCTGTGCCTTTGCCGGCCTGTCGATGCTCGGGCTTTCGGGCGTCGATCCGGTGTTGCTGGTACTGGCGATCGCCTTCGTGCTGGCGCTTGCGATCCGCACGGCGGCCACGATCCCGCCGATCGCCCGCGTCCATCTGCGACCACCCCTTCGGGGCCCCCCGATCTTCGCCTGATCCCCAAGGTTCAATGTTCGTGCGCGCGGGCAGCCGATGCCGCGCGCACCCGGATCAGGAAGAATGCATGTCCAAAGCCCTGTTGTCGGCGGCCGTTTCGGCCGTCCTTGTCGCATCCGCCGCCCATGCCCAGACCAGCGTCGACGATCGCCGCGCCGATCTGCTGCGCCAGCGTGCCGCGATCGACGCCGAACTCGCGACGCTCGATACGCTGGCCGCCGCCACGCCGCAGGCCGCGCCGCCTGCGCCCGTCTCTGCCGACGAGATCTTCGTCACCAGCAAGGCGCTGTCGCTCACCACGCGGGTGCGCGGCCAGACGGTGACCACCGTCGATGCCGCCGCCTTCCGCAACACCCCCGCGACGACGATCGCCGATATCGTCCGCCTCTCGCCCGGCATCGCCGTCACACAGGGCAACGGCCCGCGCGACGTGAGCGTCTCGGTGCGCGGTTCCAACGCGCGCAATTCCTTCGGCGCGCGCAACCTGCAGGTGTTCGAGGATGACTTCCCCGTCACCCAGCCCGACGGCCTCGCCCGCTTCGACCTGACCGATCCGCATGCCTATGGTGCGGTGGACGTGGTGCGCGGCCCCTCCTCGGCGCGCTACGGCAATTATGCGCTGGGCGGCGCGGTCAACTTCCGCACCCGCGCCGGCCGCGACATCGACGGCGTGGAGGCCGGGTTCGACGTCGGCGGGGATGGCTTCGCCAATCTCTACGCGACGATCGGCGATGGCAACGCCGCGCACGATGTCTCGGTGTTCGGCAGCTATGTGCGCGGCGACGGCGCGACCGGGCATACCGGCTATGAGACCGGGACGCTCAACGCGCTGGCCCGCTTCGAACTCGGCGCGCGAGACCGGGTGGCGGTAAAGCTGATCTACAATGAGGGCGATTTCCGCCTCTCCACCCGGCTCTCGTACAACCAGTATCTCGCCAACCCGTATCAGCAGGGCTGCAAGGCGGCGGCGACTGCGTCGGCGGGCTGCGGCACGATCTCGGTGCTGGTCAACGGCGTCAACGGCGCCCGCATCGCGCAGACCGCCGACGAAGGCGACCTGGCCCGCAACGATCGCCGCACGATTATCGGCACCCGCTACGAGCATGATATCGGGCCCAACACCACCTGGCGCACCCAGGCGACGTTCGACGCCCGCGTCGTCAACCAGCCGACCAGCGCGACGCCGTTCAAGGGCACGCTGAACAGCTACAACCTGACCTCGGACATCACCAACCACGGCACCATCGCCGGCATGGCGGCGACCAGCTTCGTGGGCGTGTTCTACAACTATCTCGACAACCAGAGCTACAGCTTCAACAAGACGCCCGCCGGCCGCAACGGCTTCGGCGCGCTGACCCAGACCGTGTTCGGCGACGTGCGGAACCTGGGGGTCCGCGCCCGCGAGGAGCTGCAGCTGACGCCCAGGCTCCAGCTGATCGCGGGCATCGGCGCCGAGCGCTCGATCCTCGACGTCCGCCAGACCGCCTATAGCTATCCGGTGGCCGCCAGCCCGGTGCTCACGCTGATCCCCGCCGAGCGGCACTTCACCAATGTCGCGCCCGAGGCCGCGCTGTTCTGGCAGGCGATCGACGCGGTGCGGCTGCACGCGCGGGTCGGCACCGGCTATGGCATTCCGCAGGCGGGCAACCTGTTCGTCACCGCCGCCGGCGTCGCGGGCAACAACGCCAGTCTCAAGGCGCAGCGCAACACCGGCGTCGACCTCGGTGCGGAGGTGGCGCTGGGCCGCACCTTCAAGGCGGAGCTCACCGGCTATTACGAGTGGTTCACCAACGAACTGGTGAGCCAGTCGGCGGGCGTGAACCTGCTTGCCTATACCTCCAACGTGCCGCGCTCGGTGCATCGCGGTATCGAGCTGGGGGTGAGCTGGCGACCGCTGCCGGGCGTTCTGCCAGGCGCGAAGCTCGATGCGAGCTACAGCTATAACGACCAATATTACACCGACTTCCGCGAGCGACTGACCGCGGGCAGCGTGTCGGCCGTGCTGGACAGGAGCGGCAAGGCGATCCCCGGCGTCGTCCCCAATTTCCTCAATGTGCGGGGCGGCTACGACCAGCCGGCAGGGCCGCTGCAGGGGCTGGGCGGGTTCGCCGAGCTTACCTGGCGCGACCGCTTCTTCGCCGACAACAGCAATTTGCTGGCGATGCCGTCGGCCACGCTGGTCAATGTGAACCTGCACTATGATCCGCCGCGCGGTGCCGGGCGGCTGAGTTTCTATGCCTCGGTGCAGAACCTGTTCGACGTCACCTATGTCGGATCAGCCGCGGTGATCGCCAACAGCCTCAATGCGAGCACGGGTGCGGAGAACCCGGCATCGGTACTCGCCAACACCACCGGCTCGGTCTACGCGGGCCAGCCCCGCACGGTCTATGCCGGCATCAAGGCGCGGTTCTGATGGGAGAGGGGATCATGACGCACGGCAACCGCCGCTGGCCGAGCTACGCCGCCGTCTGGCGCTGGCATTTCTATGCCGGACTGTTCTGCGTGCCGTTCGTGCTGTGGCTGGCCGTCACCGGCTCGATCTACCTGTTCCGCCCGCAGGTGGAGGCGCTGATCGACGCGCCCTATGCCAACCTCGCCATCACCGGCCCGCGAGCCACGGCGGCGGACCAGGCGGCGGCGGCGGTGCGGGCGGTGCCGGGATCGGTGCTCCACCGCTACCAGCTGCCGGAGACTGCCACCCAGGCGGTACAGGTCATCGTCGGCAAGGCGCGGGACGAGACCCGCGTCTATGTCCACCCGCAGACGCTCGCGGTGCTGAAGACGGTGGATGAGGATCAGCGGCTGATGCGGGTGATCTTCCGCCTGCACGGCGAGTTGCTGGCGGGCACGCCCGGCTCCTACCTCGTCGAGCTGGCGGCCTCCTGGACCATCGTGATGCTGCTCTCCGGCCTGTTCCTCTGGTGGCCGCGCGGCGGGGGTGTGGGCGGCGTGCTCTATCCGCGACTGGGTGCCGGCGGGCGCCGCTTCTGGCGCGACCTGCATGCCGTCACCGGCTTCTGGGTATCGGCCTTCGCCCTGTTCCTGCTCGTCTCGGGCCTGCCCTGGGCGAAGAGCTGGGGCAGCTATCTGAAGGCGGTGCGCGGGGTGGTGGAGGGCCATCCGGTCAAGCAGGACTGGACCACCGGCCGCGCCGAGGAACTGCGCCAGCGCGCCGCGATGGACGCCGGCACCCGCGCGATGATGGGCGAGCATGCCGAGCATCACGGCATGGCGATGGCGCATCCGTCCGGGTCGCTGGTGCCGCTCGATCGGCTGATCGCGACGCTCGGGCCGCTGCGCCTCGCGACGCCGGTACTGGTGTCGCCGCCGACCGGGCCCGGCCAGCCCTGGACCGCCAAGTCCGATGCTGCCAACCGTCCCTTGCGCACCGACCTGACGCTGGACGGCGACACCGGCCGGGTGCTGACCCGCAAGGATTTCGCCCAGCGCCGGCTGGTCGATCGCCTCGTCGGCTGGGGGGTGGCGATCCATGAGGGGCAGGCATTCGGCTGGCTCAACCAGCTGCTCAACCTGCTGACCGCGCTGGGCCTGATCCTGCTCGCGGTCAGCAGCGCGATGCTGTGGTGGCGCAGGCGTCCCGAGGGCGTGCTCGGGGCGCCGCGGGCGGGGGCGCCGGCACCGGCGGCGCTCGCCTTCTTCGCGCTGGTGGTCCTGCTCGGGCTGGCGCTGCCGCTGATGGGGATCAGCCTGCTGGTCGTGCTGGCGGTGGAGCGGCTGGTGCTGGCCCGGCTGCCGCGCGCGCGGCGCTGGCTCGGGCTCGATCGCGCGCGGGCCTGAGCGTCAGCGGCGCCAGTCGAGCCCCAGGCCGATCATCCGCCCGGTGGGCACGGTCTGGGGCACGGTGTCGCTGTGGCGGCCGATCGTGCTGCGATAGGCGGCGTCGGCGAGCAGGTTGCGGGCGAACAGCCGCAGGGTCGCGCGCGCGCCGATTGCACGGGCGAGGCTGGCATCGATCTGGCGGGCGGGGCGGACCCACTGGTCCAGCGCGCTGCTCGCCAGCACCGAATAGCCGGACGCGGAGGTGCCGAGCAGGCCATATTGCTGGACATAGGCGCCGGTCCAGCGGCCGATCAGCTGCGCGTCCCAGCCATCGCGGCGGAAGCGCAGCTCGGCCGAGGCATTGTAGTCGGGCGCATATTGCAGATGCTCGATCGCCGCGAGGTCGGGGTGGTGCAGCCGAACCCGCCCGTGCAGCACCGTGACCTGCGTGGCCAGCGTCAGGCCCGGCGCCAACGGCAGCACGCCGCTCGCCTCCAGCCCGAGCAACCGGGCGGTGCCGCCGTTGCGGGGCTGGAGGATGGTGACGCCGGCATCGCCCGCCCCGGCTTGTGCGTTCGCATAGTCGCCGCCGGCATCGTAGAGATAATGGGTCAGCCGCTTGGCGAAGGCGGCCAGGCTTAGCGTCGCGCCGCCCCGCCAGCGCCATTCCCGCCCG
>JAIYAA010000350.1 GCA_027489295.1 Sphingomonadales bacterium
GGCGCGATCGGCTTCGCCCCGTTCGGGATGGATGCCACCGGCTATTTCAACTTCCCGCTCGGTGCCCGCGATCTCGATGCAGCGACGATGGATGCCTTCGCACTGCCCTATGGCATGCTGAACGGGATGGCGCGCGACTGGGCGCGGATCGCCTTTACCCGCCCGACCTGGGGCGTCGCCAAGCCCGACGACAACAAGCCGCGCAGCACCACGCTCGGCGGCTGGCAGATCACCGCCAGCTGGGGCGAGTGGCAGTTCGGCATGAAGGAATGGACCTTCCTCAAGACCGATCCGGCCCCCTGGGGGGCGGAGAAGATCGGCGGCGTCGCGGTGGCGCAGCTGTCCGACAACGAGTTCCTGGTGGTGGGCGACCATGTCCGCGTGACCTTTGCACCCGCCGAGGGCAGCGCGCCGAACGGCATCCTGCTGCGCACCGAGGAAGGCCGCTTCGTCGATGGCAAATGGCAGACGACGCGCGTGTGGAACGGCGACCAGACCGATTACGGCCTCAACTTGATCGATCGTCCGCAGGTTCTGAAGATCACCATGGGCCGCTATCGTTGAGCGGCGAAAATCAAAGAAAAACAGGAGACTTGGGCATGAAAAGGGTTTGGATCGCGGCGCTGCTCGCCGGCAGCGCGATGGCGCCGGCGCAGGCAGCGCAGGACAATGGCTATAGCCGCACCGATACCGGCGTGGTCGTCACGCCGACCGGCGGCAGCGCGGCACGCGTCGAAGTGACCGTCCACGGCGACGGCATCTTCCATGTCATCGCCACCCCCAAGGGCGTCGACACCGGCACGCTGGCACCGAGCCTGATGGCGGCCAACCCGCCGGCGCCCGGCGCGTTCGAGGTCGCCCAGGCCAACGGCCATGTGCTGGTGAAGGCCAAGCGCGCCACCGCCGATATTGAGATCGCCACCGGCCGCGTCCGCTTCACCGATGCCAAGGGCCGCGAGCTGCTCGCCGAATCCGGCCAGGCGGCGTTCAAGCCGGTGACGGTGGAGGGCAAGCCGTTTGTTGCCGTCAGCCAGCAGTTCAACCGCGGCACCGACGAGGGGCTGTACGGCCTCGGCCAGCACCAGAATGCCCAGATGAACTACAACGGCGAGGACGTCGAACTCGCCCAGCACAACATGGACATCGCGGTGCCGTTCGTCGTCTCGACGCGCAGCTACGGCCTGCTGTGGGACAATGCCAGCATCAGCCGCTTCGGCAATCCCAAGCCCTATAGCCTGGTGGGCGAGGGGCTGAAGGTCACCAGCGGCGGCAAGCCGGGCTGGAAGGCCGACTATTTCCTCGACGGCAAGCTGGCGGTTTCGCGCCAGGAAGCGACGATCGACTACCAGTATATCAAGGACCAGAAGAACTGGCCCGAGGCCGCCAAGGCGCAGACGGTGGCGGCGACGGGCGGCCAGAACACCGCCGGCAATGCGGTGCAGAAGCAGACCGTAGTGTGGACCGGCGACCTGCAGCCCGAGGTGACCGGCACCCACAAGTTCCAGCTCTATGGCTCGAGCTATTACAAGGTCTATGCCGACGGAAAGCTGGTGCTGAACCGCTGGCGGCAGAACTGGAACCCCTGGTACGCCAATTTCGACCTGCCGATGGTGAAGGGCAAGCCGGTCCAGATCCGCATCGAGTGGGAGCCGAACGCCGGCTACATGGCGCTGCTCCACAACGATCCGCTGCCCGCGCAGGACCGCCATTCGGTGTGGTTCACCAGCGAGGTGGGCCAGGCCAAGAACTACTGGTTCGTCCCCGCCGACAATCTGGACGGGGTGGTCGCCGGCTATCGGCAGATCACCGGCAAGGCCGAGATGATGCCCAAATGGGTCTACGGCTTCTGGCAGTCGCGCCAGCGCTACGACACCGCCGCCGAGGTGACCGGCGTGGTGGAGAAGTACCGGTCGCTGAACATCCCGCTCGACAATATCGTGCTCGACTGGCGCTACTGGCGCGACGACGACTGGGGCAGCCACCAGTTCGACGCCAGCCGCTTCGCCGATCCCAAGGCGATGATCGACAAGGTCCATGCCGATCACGCCAACTTCATGATCTCGGTCTGGCCGAAATTCTATCCGACGACCGAGAACTACAAGGAACTGAACGCCGCGGGGGCCGCCTATCAGGGCAATCTGCGCCAGGGGAACAAGGACTGGGTCGGCCCCGGCTATGCCAGCACCTTCTACGATCCCTATTCGGCCGAGGGGCGCCGCATCTTCTGGAAACAGGTCCAGGCCAAGCTGGGCGTGCTCGGCACCGATGCCTGGTGGGCCGATGCCAGCGAGCCGGACATGCACTCGAACCTCTCGATCCCCGAGCGGATCGACACCATGGGGCCGAATGCGATCGGGCCCGCGGCGCAGTATTTCAACAGCTACCCGCTGATGAACGCGCGCGCCTTTTTCGAGGGCTGGCGCGGCTTCAAGCCGGACGTGCGGCCGTTCCTGCTCACCCGTTCGGGCTTTGGCGGGCTGCAGCGCTACGGCGCCGCGGTCTGGTCCGGCGACGTGGCGAGCCGCTGGTATGATCTGCGCGCGCAGATTTCGGCCGGCGTCAACACCGCGATGTCGGGCCTGCCTAACTGGACGCACGATATCGGCGGCTTCGCGTTGGAGGACCGATTCGCCAGCAAGACGCCGAAGCCGGAGGATCTCGCCGAGTGGCGCGAGCTGAACCTGCGCTGGTTCCAGTTCGGCGCGTTCAGCCCGCTGTTCCGCAGCCATGGCGAATTCCCGTACCGCGAGATCTACGAGATTTCGCCCGAGGGCTCGCCGATGCGCGCCTCGATGGTCTGGTACGACCAGCTCCGCTACCGCCTGATGCCCTATATCTACACGCTGGGCGCCGACACCTACATGAAGGACGGCAGCATCATGCGGGGGCTGGCGATGGACTTCCCCGCCGATGCCAAGGCGCGGAGCATCAACGACCAGTATCTGTTCGGCGATGCGTTCCTGGTGGCGCCGGTGACCGAGTACAAGGCGCGCAGCCGCACGGTCTACTTCCCCGGCACGGGCACTTGGTACGACTTCGCGACGGCCAAGCCCTATCGCGGCGGCACCATCGCCGGGATCCAGGCACCGGCCGAACGCATGCCGTTGTTCGTGAAGGCGGGCGCGATCGTGCCGATGGGGCCGGTGACGCAATATGTCGACCAGCAGCGGGACGCGCCGCTGACGATCACCGTCTATACCGGCGCGAACGGTGCGTTCTCGCTCTACGAGGACGATGGCCGCAGCGAGCAGTACAAGGCGGGCGCGTTCAGCCGCATTCCGCTCAGCTATGACGACAAGGCCGGCACGCTGACCATCGGCGCGCGCGAGGGCAAGGGCTGGGCGGGCATGCCGACGGCACGCAGCTTCCGCGTGAAATGGGTGAGCGCCGGCAAGCCGGTGACCGATGACAATGGCTTTGATGCCGAAGTGCGGTATCAAGGTGGTACTGTCGTGGTTCAGCGGAGGTAATAATGATCGGATCAGGGTGGCGGCGTCGCAGCGTATTGGCGGGGCTCGCCGCCCTGCCGGCGGTGGCACGGGCGCAGGTGACGGCACGGGGGCCGGTGCAGGCCAACTGGCCGTCGCTGGTGGCGAATTATCGCTATCCGGACTGGTTTCGCGATGCGAAGTTCGGGATCTGGTCGCACTGGGGGCCGCAGGCGGTGCCCGAGCAGGGCGACTGGTACGGGCGGCACATGTACATCCAGGGCCACCCGGCCTCGGACTTCCATCGCAAGGCCTATGGCCACCCCGCCGATGTCGGCTTCATGGAGGTCCAGAACCGCTGGACCGCCGAGCGCTGGGACCCGGAAGGTCTCATGAAGCGCTATGTGAAGGCGGGCGCGAAGTACTTCGTGTCGCTCGCCTGCCATCACGACAATCTCGATTGCTACGACAGCGCGCACCACGGCTGGAACAGCCTGCGCGTCGGGCCGAAGCGCGACGTGGTCGGCACCTGGGAGAAGGTGGCGCGGGCGCACGGGCTGCGCTTCGGCGTGTCCAACCATGCCTCGCACAGCTGGCACTGGTACCAGACCGCCTATGGCTATGATCCCGAAGGGCCGCGCAAGGGCGAGCGCTACGACGCGTTCCGCCTGACCAAGGCGGACGGTGCCGGCAAATGGTGGGAGGGGCTCGATCCTCAAATCCTCTACACCGGCAAGCACATGCCGGCGCCCGACGGCATCGACACGATGCAGGCGATGGGCAAGTGGCACGAGCAGCATGACGGCCAGTGGCTGGAAACGGTGCCGCCCGGCGACATCGACTATGCCAAGCGCTGGCTGCTGCGCCAGGTCGACCTGGTCACCAAGTACAAGCCCGATTTCTGCTATTTCGACAATTACGAGCTGCCGTTCGGCCCGATCGGGCTGGCGGCGGTGGCGGACTATTACAACCGCTCAATAGGCTGGCACGGCAAGATCGACGTCGTCGCCACCGCCAAGCAGCTGCACCCCTATGCCCGGTTCGGGCTGGTGCAGGATGTCGAGCGCGGCTTTTCCGACCGCCTGTGGGACGAGCCGTGGCAGACCGATACGTGCCTCGGCGACTGGTTCTACAAGCGCAGCCTTTTTACCGACAAGGCGTACCGCTCGGCCGACGACGTGCTGCAGCGGTTGGCCGACGTGATCTCGAAGAACGGCAACCTGCTGCTTTCCGTGCCCCAGCGCGGCGACGGCACGATCGATTCGGAGGAAGAGAAGATCCTCGACGATCTCGCCGCCTGGATGGCGGTGAACGGCGAGGCGGTGTTCGGCACCCGGCCGTGGCGGACCTATGGCGAAGGGCCGACCCAACTCGCCTCGGGCATGCAGAACGAAGGCGCGTTCAAGGGCTTCACCGATCGGGACGTGCGCTTCACGTGCCGGGGCGACGCGCTGTACCTGTTCTTCCTCCGGGCGCCGATCGCACCGGTAACGGTCAAGGCGCTGGGGCTGAAGGCGGGCCGGGTGGCGCGCGCGCGGCTGCTCGGCGGCGGCGACGTGGCGTTCCGCCAGTCGGAGGCGGGGCTGACGGTCACGCTGCCCCAGGGGCTGGGCACGGTGCCTGTGGTGCGGATCGACGGGCTGCGCCGGGCCTGAAGGGGGCGGGGCGGTCGAGAGCGGCCGCCTCATCCACCCGATCGTCATCCCGGCGGAAGCCGGGATCCAGTCGCCTCTCGGTTGCAGCAAGAACCGGAACGTAGACCCCAATGGATCCCGGCTTTCGCCGGGATGACGAAGGTGGGAAGGTGTGACGGCGATCAGCTCGCCGGGCCGCCGCGTGGCCCTTGCGGGCAAATTCTTCTGTCAGAAGGGGAAAATGGTGCTGCCGGCGAGGATTGAACTCGCGACCTCAGCCTTACCAAGGATGCGCTCTACCACTGAGCTACGGCAGCACTGTTTTCCAACCGCGGCGACC
>JAIYAA010000102.1 GCA_027489295.1 Sphingomonadales bacterium
GCGGCCGAGCCGACATCCTTCGCCACGCTGGTGACGGCGTCGGTCTTGGCGTTCTCGCGAGCGTTCTGGTTGAACAGGTAGAAGCCGCCGATCACCACCGCGATCAGCACCGCCAGCCCTATCAGCATCATGCCCACACCCCCGCCGCTACGGCGCTCGATCACCGTGGTGTGGGTCGTGCGGTCGGTTGCAACGCCGTCTTCAACAATACGGTCCGCCATGATCGTCTCTCCTCGATTGTGTCTGGCGACAGCAACCGAGGGGACGATCCTATGTTCCCGTAAGACCTTGTCTCAGAACGGGAGCTTGAAGCCTGGCGGCAGCGGCAGGCCGCTGGTCATCTTGCTCATCGCTTCCGACGATGCGTTGTCCGCCTTCAACCGCGCATCGTTGAACGCGGCGACCAGCAGGTCCTCCAGCATCGCCTTTTCGGCGACGTTCACCAGCGAATCGTCGATCGCGATGCCGATGATCCGGCCCTTGGCGCTGGCCTTGACCTTCACCAGCCCCCCGCCCGAGACGCCCTCGACCTCGACCGTGTCGAGATTGGCCTGCGCCTTGGTGAGTTCGGCCTGGACGTTCTGCGCCATGGCCATGATTTCTTCGAGACTCTTCATCCGTCACTCCCGGTCTTGGTCCAGCCGATCAACTCGGCATCAGGAAAAGCTCGAATCGCGGCGGCGACGATCGGCGAGGCGAGCACCGCCGCGCGCTCGGCCGCTTCCTTCGCCGCCTGTTCCTCGCGCAGCGTCATCGCGGTGGCGCCGTCGACGAGGCTAATCTTCCAGTGCACGCCGGTGCTGTCCTTGAGCGCCCCACCCAGCTCGCGCACAAAATCCTGCGGCAGCGGCCGCGCCGCGCCGAAATCGATCTCGCTGCCCTCGAAACGCACCGGCCGCATATAGTCGCGGACGAACATCGCGAGCTGGAGGCGGCGATGCTCCTCCAGATGCTCGGCGAGTTCCGAAAGGTTGGTCGGCAGCACCGGTCCGGTTTCCTGCACCGTCGCCGGCGCGGGCGCGGTCGGCGCGGCGGCCACCGCAGCTGGCGCGCCCGACGGCACCGCGATGCTGCCGCTCAGGATCTGCTTCGCCAGATCGCCGGGATCGGGCAGCTGGGCGGCGTGGATCACGCGCAGCAGCGCCATCTCGGTCGCCTCGATCGGCAGCGCCGCCTTGGCGACCTCGTCATGTCCGCGCAGCAGCAGCTGCCACAGCCGGTGGAGCGCCGGGAAGGACAGCCGGCTCGCCCAGCCCTCCATCGCCTCGCGCTCCTCGGTCGACTGGCCGGAGAGGCGATGCGTGCCGAGCTTGACCAGCGTCACGCCGTGGACGGTCTCCAGCAGCGCGCGCAGCACCGCCAGCGGATCGACGCCCAGATCATATTGCGCGCGCAGGCCCGCCAGCGCCTGCTGCGCCTGGCCTTCGACCAGCGTGCCGAACAGCGCGCGGTTGGCGCCGCGATCGGACAGGCCGAGCATCTGGCGCACGGCTTCCGCCTTCACCCCCTCGCCTTCCAGCCCCGCATGCGCGATCGCCTGGTCGAGGATCGACAGCCCGTCGCGCGCCGAGCCTTCGGCCGCGCGGGCGACCAGCGCCAGCGCTTCGGGCTCCGCCTCGACACGCTCGGCTTCGCACACGCGCGCGAAATGCTCGGCGAGCAGTTCGGCCGGGATGCGGCGCAGGTCGAAACGCTGGCAGCGCGACAGCACCGTCACCGGCACCTTGTTCACCTCGGTGGTGGCGAACAGGAACTTCACATGCCCCGGCGGCTCCTCCAGCGTCTTCAGAAGCGCGTTGAACGCGTTCTTCGACAGCATGTGGACTTCGTCGATGATGTAGATCTTGTAGCGTGCCGAGACCGCCGCATAGCGCGACGCCTCGATGATCTCGCGCACGTCGTCGACGCCGGTATGGCTGGCGGCGTCCATCTCGATCACGTCGATATGGCGCCCCTCGGCGATCGCGCGGCACGGCTCGCAGACGCCGCACGGGTCGATCGTCGGGCCGCCCTGCCCGTCCGGCCCGATGCAGTTGAGCGCCTTGGCGATCAGCCGCGCGGTGGAGGTCTTGCCCACCCCGCGCACGCCGGTCAGCAGGAAGGCGTGGGCGAGCCGGTCGCGACGGATCGCGTTGCCGAGCGTGGTCACCATCGCGTCCTGCCCGATCAGCGCGCTGAACGTCTGCGGCCGGTATTTGCGGGCGAGCACGCGGTACGCTTCGCCGCGTTGGGGCTGCGGGGGTTCGTCGAGGCCAAGCAGGGAATCGGACATCGCTGCCTATCTAGGCATCCGCGGACCATTTGTCGAAGCGGGAGGCACGATGGCCTGTGGATAGCGATGTGGTGAGGGTGGGAGCCGGAACGACCCGGGACGAAATCGTTACGGCTGCTTCCTTCCGGACCTGACCGGGTTGGCGACGATCCCGTCCGCCCGACTCCCGCGGCGCATATGGGCGAAGCATGGCGTCGACGCAAGAGCCTGTTTGGCCTAGCGGATCAGCTCCGCGAACCGGGCGAGGACCCCGCCCACAAGCGCGCCGAAGCCCGCCAGCGCGATCATGGTCGCGACGCAGGGGCCGAAGCCGGACTGATGATTGTCGAAGCGGTCGAGTCGCATAAAAGCCTCCGAATGACAGGATGCTGTCACGCGGAGGCTCTCATGAAAATCCGTAGGCTTCCTTACCGGTTTCCCACGGGATGTGGTTAACCCGCTCAGCGTTCGCGGCTGAGGTCCTCGACTTCGCCCATGATCGTGTCGAGCGCGGTGCGGCCATCCTCATTGAGCGCGGTGGAGCGACGCGACGGCAGCTGCCCGTCGGTCATCAACGCTTCCAGCGCGACGCGACCGCGCGCCACCCGGCTCTTGATCGTGCCGACGGCGACCTGACAGATCTCGGCCGCTTCCTCATAGGCAAAGCCGCCAGCCCCTACCAGGATCAGCGCTTCGCGCTGCGGCTGAGGGAGATGGAGCAGCGCGCGCTGCATGTCGGCCAGCTCGACGTGACGGTCCTGGCTCGCCGGGGCTGCGAGCAGGCGGTCGGCGACGAGATCGTCCCATTCGCCCTTGAACCGCGCGCGACGCATCTGGCTCAGATAGAGGTTGCGCAGGATGATGAAGGTCCAGGCACGCATGTTGGTACCGGCCTGGAAGCGCTTGCGCGCCGCCCATGCCTTCAGCAACGTCTCCTGCACCAGATCATCGGCGAGGTCGCGGCTGCCCGAAAGCGAGCGGCCGAACGCACGCAAATGCGGGATCACCTGCGCCAGCTGCGTCTTGAACTCAGGATCCGACAGCGAAACATGTTCCACCGGGGCCGCAGGCGCGCCCGGTTCGTCGTGATCCGTGTGGGTGGCTTCCGTCATGCATTCCCGATCGTTTGCGCGCAGGGCGTCGCGGTTCGTTGCCAAGCTGGTGTCGGAGGGCTCGATTGCAAGCATTTTGCGATGAAGCACGCTCGTCAAACCAGTAAGATTACAGCGAAAATTACAATGACCAGCAACATTCCGATGCCCAGCACATAGCGCATCGCCCCGGTCGTCACGCCACCGCGTGCGCGATCTGTGGAGATGGAGGCGGGTTCGTCTTGCTCAGCCATATCGGTTAAACACACGAAGACCGTTTAGGGTCCGTATCGGGTGGAACCCGCCTCAAATTCCGTTCACGCCGGCACGGTCGCCTCGTCGAAGAACAGCGCCTGGCTGATCGTCGCCTTCACCGTTTCGCGCTGGAACGGCTTGGTGATCAGGAAGGTGGGCTCGGGGCGTTCGCCGGTGAGCAGACGCTCGGGGAAGGCGGTGATGAAGATCACCGGCACCGCGAATTCGGCGAGAATGTCCTTCACCGCATCGATGCCCGAGCTGTCGTCGGCGAGCTGGATGTCGGCGAGCACCAGGCCCGGACGATCCTCCATCGCCAGCGCCACCGCCTCGTCGCGGGTGACGGCGACGCCGGTGACGTCATGGCCGAGGTCGCGGACGATCTGCTCGAGGTCCATCGCAATCAGCGGCTCGTCCTCGATGATCATCACCCGGGTCCGGGTCTGGCGCTCGATCTCGTTGACCGCTTCGGCCACCAGCTCGGAAACGCGCGCGGGCGCTTCGCCGATCAGATACGCGGCGTCCTCGGGCGGAAAGCCTTCCACCGTCGTCAGCAGCAGCGCCTGGCGCGACAGCGGCGTCAGCCGGGCGAGCCGCTTGCGCGCGATGGATTCGGCATCGTTGCCCTGCTCGACCGCGTCGATGCTGTCGTCCCACTGGCTCGACTGCCAGATCACCTGGAACGTACGATACAGGCCGAGCCGCGCATCCACGTCGCGCGGGAACTGGTCCGGTGCCTCGACGATTGCCTCCAGCGCGGCACGGACATAGCGATCGCCCTCGGCCTGGTTGCCGGTGAGCGCACGGGCATAGCGCCGCAGGAGCGGAAGGTGCGGCGCGAGTTGCTGACCAAGCGACATGAGCTGTGTATTCTCCATCAGGTTCGGGGACCGTTGTCGCCCCCGACGGGCCGTATTTCAATTGATTCCGTCACCCGAAGAAGCCCCTCCCCGGATTTCGCATCGAACGTGGAACAATCGAGGCGCTCTTTGGTTTCATCGGTCGGACTGCGTGAATGGCTGCCGCGACGCCGGGTGCTTGCACTCGGCGTCGTTCGCACTATTCGCAGTAGCGGTCACAGTGTTCATTTGGTCCGGGTGTCCGGACGATCCGTACCCTCAGGGGGGAATTGGTGCATTCCGCTAACGATGATCAGGGCAAGCAGCCACCGGCGCAGGGCAGCGGCGACAAGCCGGTCCCCAACACCGACGTCGGCGACGTATTGCGCCGCGCATATGACGAAACGCTGAACGAAACCGTGCCGGACGATCTGCTCGACCTGCTGAAGAAGCTCGATTAAACCCAGCTGGACATGAACGGCCTGGATTCCCAACTCCGCGGCCGAGGCTTCTCGGCGGCGCTGGGGCGTTTGCCCACCGGCGCAAAAGTATTCCTTATCCTGGTCGGCGCGCTGCTGCCGCTGGCGCTCATCGCGCTGTTCACGACGCTGCAGACGACCCGAAGCGCCGATGACGAGCTGCGCGAGCGACTCAACGTCACTGCGCAGGAAAGCGCGGGCAATCTCGAAAATCTGCTGGCCAACCACATCGCCCAGCTGGGCGAGGCGCTCGCCGCGCTGTCACGCAACCCGCAGGATGTGCCGAGCTGCACCCGCCTTGCCGGCACCTATGCCGGACAGGCGCAGGCGCGCTTCGTGGTGCGCGACGGTCGCGGCCAGGTGCTGTGCGGCCGCGCGTTCGATCAGGCCGATCTTGTGCACACCGATCGCGGCGACGTCGCGGCGCGGATCGTGCCCGGCGGGCTTGTGCTGCGAATCGGCGGCGACGGCGGCAGCGCCGCGATCGCCTATTACCCCCATGGCCTGCTCGCCGGCCTGGCCCGGCCGAGCGGCTTCGTTCCCGAATATGGCGCAGCGCTGATCGGCCATGGCGACCGGCTGACGCTGCGTGCGCTCAAGGAAAGCGGCCCGCTCGACCGCGGCAAGAGCCTGCGCAGCAACCTCGGGGTCGATGATCTCGCGCTGGAAACCACCATGCCCGGGGCGCCGATCACCTCCCCCCTGGTGATCGCCACGGTGCTGCTGGTGGTGATGTGGATCGCGGCGGCCGGCATCGGCTGGTTTGTCGTCGACATCCTGCTGATCCGCCCGCTCCGCCGCCTGCGCAGCAGCGTCGCGCATTACCGGCCCGGCGACGTGATCGACACCGAGCGGCTGGGCCCGATCCCGGCCCAGGAGATTCGCGAGCTGGGCGACACGTTCAGCGAGATCAGCCGCACCGTCCAGGCGCACGAGGCCGATCTCGCCAAGGGCCTGGTCCAGCAGACCCGCCTCACCCGCGAGGTGCACCACCGGGTGAAGAACAACCTGCAGGTGATCTCCAGCCTCATCAATTTCCATGCGCGCGCCGCCAAGGGGCAGGAGGCGGCCGACGCCTATGCCTCGATCCAGCGGCGCGTCGATGCCCTCGCCGTGGTCCATCGCCACCATTATGCCGAGATGGAAGAAAATCGCGGGCTGGAACTGCGCTCGGTGATTGGCGAGCTCGCCGCCAACCTGCGCGCGACGGCGCCGGCGCAGGCGCGCGGCATCGGCATCACGCTGGAGGTGGAAGCGCTGCTGGTCACACAGGACGTGGCGATCGCCGTCTCCTTCCTGCTCACCGAGATGGTGGAACTGGCCATCGCCTGCAACGATACCGCGCAGATCCGCATCTCGATCAAGGCCCCCGAAGGCGCCGAGCGCGCGGTGCTGCGCGTCTCGTCGCCGGCGCTGGTCAGCAACCCGACCTTCGAGATTCTGGTCGAGAAACGCTATGGCCGCGTGCTGCAGGGACTTGCCCGGCAGCTGCGCACGCAGTTGCACCACGATCCGCTGGTGGGCGCCTACGAGACCAGCATCGCGATCAACGGCCGGCCGTGAAATTTCTTGGGGATGCGCGGAACCGGGTGACGGGGTCCGCGTTCTGAACTTCGGATAGCGTCCTTTGCCCCCCCGCTCTCGCTATCCACGACATGGGCCCGGAAGCGTCTACCCCTCCCCCCCCCCCGGTGACGCTTCCGGGCCTACTACCTTCCAGCACATCGATAGCTTCACCGCAGCGCAGCCGCCATCCGGCGCGAGAGCGGAACGATTCGGGTAGCGCCGCATTGAACCAGCGTCCCGAAAATGGGGAAAATCTGGAGATGTTCGATGCGTAAACTCATCGCCTGTGCCGCGCTCGCCGGCACCCTGCTGATCGCCGCCTGCAACACCGTGGAAGGCGCCGGCAAGGACGTCGCCTCGGCCGGCGACACTGTCGCCAACGCGGCCGAAAAGTCGAAGTAAGGAATTCAGCGTGCCCCTGCCGCACCCGTGCGGCGGGGGCGTCGCTTATTCGGCGGTCTGCGTTTCTGCGTCCACCGCCGCGGTGCGCTCACGTCGGCGCCGCGTGAAATAGATCGCCACCAGCGACAGGAAGTACAGCCCGACCAACGGGCCCGCCAGCAGCAGCTGCGATCCGATGTCCGGCGGGGTCAGCACCGCCGCGATCGCCACCGAGGCGACGATGGCGTAGCGCCAGGCGCCTTTCAGCTGCTCATAGGTGACGATGCCGGCATGTTCGAGCAGCATCAGCAGCACCGGCAGCAGGAACGAGATCCCGAAGCCGAAGATGAACTGCATGATGAACTTGAGATAGCTGTTCACGTCCGGCAGCGCTTCCTGCTGCACGCCGCCCAGATTGCCCTGGAAGCCGAGCAGGAACTTCAGCGCGACGGGAACCGCCACGAAATACGCCATCGCCGCACCCGCGGTGAACAGCAACGGCGTCGCCAGCAGGAACGGCAGCAGCGCCTGCTTCTCGCGCCGGTAAAGGCCGGGTGCGACGAACTGCCACAGCTGGTTCGCGATCACCGGGAAGGCGATCATCAGGCCAGCGAAAAACGCCACCTTCACCTCGACGAGGAAGCCGCCGAAAATTTCGGTGTTGATGATCTTTACCTGCCCGGCGGCCTTCAGCGGCGCGACCAGGAATCCGAGGATCCCGCGCGCGAAATAGAGGCAGCCGCCGAACGCCGCGAGCAGCGACACGATCGACCAGATCAGCCGCCGGCGCAGCTCGATCAGGTGGTCGAGCAACGGAGCCTGGGTATCGTCGATCTCGCTCACGGTTGCACTTCGCTGGCAGGAGGCACGGGCTTTGTTTCAGGCGTCGGTGCGGGCTTGGGCGCCGAAACGTCGATCGGCGCGGGGTCCGGGTGGATATCCGGCTGCGGCGTCATCACCGGCGCATCGCCTTGGTGGTGGTCATGGGGAGACGGCACGTGCTCGATCGCCTCGACAGCCGGCGCATGCGCGTCGGGCGCAGCGAGCGGCTGCGGCGGATATTGCCGCATGATCCGCTCATTCTCGGCCGCCCACTGCTTCTCCAGTTCGGCGAGTTCGGCCTCGCGCACCATCGAATCCAGGCCCGAACGGAACTGCCGGGCGACGCCGCGCGCCTTGCCCGTCCATTTGCCGACGAAATGCATCGCCCGCGGCAGGTCCTTCGGGCCGATGAACACCAGGGCTACGATGGCCACGAGCAGAAACTCGCTGGGCGCGATATCGAACATTCTTTCGGCGTATCCACTCGCACGGCATGCCCCGGTTGCCCCGGCGCGCTGCGATCAACATCCGGGCGCCCGATCGACGGGCGCCCCGGCAGGGCTCAGTGACGCTCCTCGCGGGCGCGCTCTGCCTCGGGCGTGTAGCCGGGCTCCGGCGCGGCCTTGCCTTCGAGGCGCGTCGGCGGCGTCGGCGTGGAATCATCCTCGGCCATGCCCTTCTTGAAGCTCTTGATGCCCTTGGCGACGTCGCCCATCATGTTGGAGAAACGGCCGCCGCCCAGCAGCAGGATGGCGATGATGCCGACGACCAGCCAGTGCATCAGGCTGAAGCTACCCATGAGAATTCTCCTTGATATCGTGACCTATCTAAGGCCCGCGGCCCCCTACGGCAACGGTTGATCGGCCTGCGCTGGCGTACACAGCGCCAAACGGAAGATGATGCCTCTATTCGTCGTCCGTGACAGTTTCGCGTTCGGCCGCCGCCTCGACCGCATCCAGCTGTTCCAGCGCGAGATCGACGGGGTCGAGCAGCCCCGCCGCGCGTAGGTCCTCGATCCCCGGCAGGTCGCGCCGGCTGGACAGCCCGAAATGGCTGAGGAAGCCGGGCGTGGTGGCGTACATCAGCGGCCGCCCCGGCACCTCGCGCCGGCCCGCCGGGCGCACCCAGCCAGCCTCCATCAGCACGTCGATCGTGCCCTTGGAGATCTGCACGCCGCGGATCGCCTCGATCTCGGCGCGGGTGACCGGCTCGTGATAGGCGATAATCGCCAGCGTCTCGATGCCGGCGCGGCTCAGCTTGCGGCTGTCCTCGCGATCGCGGCGGAGCAGGTGCGCAAGGTCGGCTGCGGTCTGGAAATGCCAGCGATCGCCGCGGCGAACCAGCTCGATGCCCCGCCCGGCGTAGAGCTCGCCCAGCGCTGCGAGCGCCGCGCGCACGTCGACTTGGCTCCCCACATAGGCGCGGATCTCGTCCACTCCCAGCGGTGCTTCGGACGCGAACAGCACCGCCTCCACCGCGCGCACGGGATCGCCGGCATCGATCATTGCGGGATTGCCTTCAGATAGAGCGGCGCAAACGGCGCCGCCTGCCGAATCTCCAGCCGCCCCTGCCGCGCCAGTTCCAGCGCTGCGACGAAGGAGGAGGCGAGCGCCGAGCGGCGGTACAGCTCGGTCGCCCCCTCGGGCAGGAAGCTTTCGATCGTCTCCCAGTCGATCCGGGTGCCCAGCTGGGTGGAGAGCCGCGACAGCGCCGCCTCCAGCGTCATGACGTCGCGGTGCGCGACGACGTGCATCACCGGCCGCGTGCGCGCGCTGATCCGGCCATAGGCGGCGATCAGGTCAAAGATTTCCACCTCCCACTTGGCCTGGCGCTGGACGCGCAAGCCCTCAGGAGCGCCGCGCGGGAACACGTCGCGCCCCACCCGGTCGCGCGCAACCAGCCGGGCGCCTGCCTCGCGCATCGCGCTCAGCCGCTCGAGGCGCAGCTGCAGGCGCAGCGCCAGCTCCTCGGGGCTCGGGCTCTCGGCGGGGTTGCGCGGCAGCAGCAGCGCGGACTTCAGGTACGCGAGCCAGGCCGCCATCACCAGATAATCGGCGGCCAGTTCCAGCCGCAGTTCGCGCGCGGCGTGGACATAGGCGAGATATTGTTCGACGAGATCGAGGATCGAGATCTGCCGCAGATCGACCTTCTGCGTGCGCGCCAGCGCCAGCAACAGGTCGAGCGGGCCTTCCCAGCCCTCGACCTCGATCTTCAGAATGTCCTCGCCCCCGTCCACGGGGTGGTCATAGGAGGGGGGAGCGGGCCGAGCAATTGCAGAGCTAACTTAAGCCCCTCCTCCTGGGAGGAGGGGTTTGGGGGTGGAGGGATTCCAGAACGCTGGTTGGTCTCGGTGAGACACTACCCCACCCCAACCCCGCATCAGGTGAACAGCGCCCCGCGCTGTTCAGGCGCTGCCGGGGGCAGCGCCGACCTGATGCGCCTGAAGGGGAGGGGCTAAGGCCTAGCTCAATTTCAGCAGCGCATCCCGCTTGGCCAGCAGCTCGGCGAGCGGCACGTCTTCCGCCTCGCCGACCGACCCCATCGCCCGCGCCAGCCGATCGAGGCACAGCGCCGGCGCATCCTGGATCCGCGACACGATCTCCACCATCTCGGGCATGCGCGCCCAGCAATCGAGTACCACGTCGCAGCCCGCCGCCAGCGCACGCGCGGCCTTTTCGCCCGCGGTGCCGGAAAGCGCCTTCATGTCGATATCGTCGGTGAACAGCAGCCCGTCGAAGCCGATCCGCCCGCGAATGATCTCACGTATCACGGTCGGCGAAAGCGTCGCGGGCAGTTCCGCATCCCAGGCCTCGAACACGATATGCGCGGTCATCCCCATGGGCACATGGGCGAGCCGCTGGAACGGCAGCAGGTCGGCCTCCAGTTCCTCGGCCGGGGCCGTCACCCGCGGCAGTTCGAGATGGCTGTCGACCATCGCGCGGCCGTGCCCGGGCATGTGCTTGACCACGCCGACCACGCCGCCGCGCGCCAACCCGTCGAGCAGCGCCCGGCCCAGCGCCGCCACCTGCATCGGTTCCGCCCCGAACGCCCGGTCGCCGATCGCCGGGGTACCGCCCTCCACCGCGACGTCGAGCAGCGGCGCACAGTCCACCGTCACGCCTGCCGCGCGCAGGATCCCGGCCAGAGCCTGGCCGTTCGCGCGCGCCGCCTCGATCGCCGAGATCGGCGCGCGTGCGTACAGCGCGTCGAACGCCGCGCCCGCCGGAAAGGCCGGCCATGTCGGCGGCTGCATCCGCGCGACGCGCCCGCCTTCCTGGTCGATCAGGATCGGCAGGTCGCCCCGGCCGCTCAACCCGCGCAGATCGTCGGTGAGCGCCCGCATCTGCACGGGATCTACGCAATTGCGCTTGAACAGGATATAGCCGAGCGGATCCGCCTCCCGGAAGAAGGCGCGTTCGTCGTTGGTAAGCGTCGGGCCGGACAGGCCGAAGATCACGGGCTTCATGGGCGATGGCCTAGCCGATTGGGCCCTCCCCGCAAGCCCCTTCAGCTCGCGACGAAGCAGTTCTCGCCGGCCACCTTCAGCTTGCCGCAAATCTCGCGCGCCTGCCCGTTGCTGCCCGCGTTCACCCGCAGGCGGTAGACCGTCTTGCCGTCCTCGGTCGCGAACGGCACCACCAGCTTGCCGAGCGGGGCGAGATAGGCGAACCGCTTCGACATGCGCGTCCAGGCGGCGTTGGCCACGCCCTCGCTGGGGAAGGCGCCGAGTTGCACCAGCGCGCCCGATCCCTCGCCGGCCCCGCTCGGCGCGGCGGCCCTGGGCGTCGGGGTCGACCGGATCAGCGTCGGCGCGGGCAGCGCGATCGTGGCGCTGCTGCTCGCCTTGGGGCCGTTCGCCGGGTTCTTTTGCGGCTTCTGGCCCTCGACCGGCGCCTCGGGCAGCGCGCCGACATTGATGCCGGCCTCGCTCGGCCCGCCCTGGCTGGTGCGGAAGACGATGTCGCCCTCGCCGTCGACGCGCATCCCGCCCGGCTGGTCCGGCCGCACCTTGTAGGGCCCGGCCGGCGCCGCGATCAGCGCCCCGTCGCCGTCGCGCGCGGCCTGGTGGCGCAGCCAGGTATAGAGGCCGCCCGCCACGCCGAGCACGAGCAGCGCGGCGAAGACATAGACGAACACCCGGCCCTGCCGGGGTTCCTCATAGGCCTCCTCCACGGTCTCCAGCCAGGGGAGCCGTTCGCTGTCGTCATAGCGCGCGGGCATCGCCTCACATCTCCTCGACCGCCTCCACGCCCATCAGCGCGAGGCCGTTGCGGAT
Organism: Sphingomonadales bacterium; assembly: GCA_027489295.1. The sequence continues at coordinate 11,961 of JAIYAA010000102.1, forward strand.
GACCTGCTGGATCGAGCGGCCCAGGAACAGCCGCGCGCGGGTGAGCGCCGGCTGCTCGACCATCAGGA
>JAIYAA010000098.1 GCA_027489295.1 Sphingomonadales bacterium
AGCCCGCCGATCATCCGGGTGGAGACGCCCCAGCTGGTCGTCTGCGCCAGCTCGAACTGGCCCTCGGAGTTCTGGAACTTGATGTCCTGCGCCGAGGAGAAGGTGGTGCCCAGGAAGTGCGAGGTGCCCGCCTGGAGCGCCTTGCCGTCCTGCATCATCGCCTCGATCGAATAGGTCGAGACCGCACCCGGAAAGCGCTCATTTTCCGGCTTCTCGCCCGCGACCACCGGCATCGCCAGGCAGGTCTCGGCGAAGTCGCGATAGACCTCGAGCATCTGCATCGTCTCGGCGCGCGCCTCTTCGACCGTGGCATGGGCGGTATGCCCTTCCTGCCACAGGAACTCGGCGGTGCGCAGGAACATGCGGGTGCGCATTTCCCAGCGGACGACATTGGCCCACTGGTTGATCAGCACCGGCAGGTCGCGCCAGCTCTGCACCCAGCGCGACATCGCCGCGCCGATCACCGTCTCCGAGGTGGGGCGGACGACGAGCGGCTCTTCGAGCTTCGCCTCGGGATCGGGGACCAGCCGGCCGTCCTTCTGGATCAGCCGGTGGTGCGTGACGACCGCCATCTCCTTGGCGAAGCCGTCGACATGCTCGGCTTCCTTCTCGAAATAGGAAAGCGGGATGAACAGCGGGAAATAGCAGTTCTCGTGGCCCGTCGCCTTGATGCGATCGTCGAGCAGGCGCTGGATCCGCTCCCAGATGCCATAGCCCCAGGGCCGGATGACCATGCAGCCGCGCACCCCCGAATCCTCGGCCATGTCGGCTTCGCTGATGACGGTCTGGTACCATTGCGCGAAATCGCCATCGCGCGTGACGGAAAGGGCGTGCTTGATCATGGCGCCAGCGCTTAACGCTTGGGCGCGCCGACGCAAGGGCCGGCGCGCCGATAGCTCAGACGGCGACCGCGCCCACCGGCGAGGTCTCGTCGACCGGGTTGCCGAAGCTGTCAAACGGAATCAGCGGCTTGCGGCCGATCCGCAGCTGCCCGCGGAACGGCTTGTAGCGCTGGTTGGCATCGAAGGTCAGCGGGCCCTCGCCGAGCCTGCTGCCGGCTCCCTGCGGTCGCCCGCGAAGAAAATGATTCCGTTCGATGCGCAACCCGTAGGTCGGCATCTGGCCGGCATCCGCATCCATCTTGCTGGCCAGGTTGAACAGCTGGACATGGTTGCGATGGCCATGGCCGGCGAATTTGGAGCGGAACAGCAGGCAGCCCGGCTGGCTGATGAAGGTGTTCTGGGTCAGCAGGAAATTGCGATGCCCGTCCTGGAACTGGCCCTGCTCCCATCCATCCCCGGTTTTGCGGAGGATGGAGAGCGCCATGACGAAGTCGGTGATCGACTTCGAGCGCTGCACCGCGGTCCCGGCCTGGTCGGCGCTGAACGGATCGAGCAGCACGCCCGATCCGCTGGCGGGATCGAAGCTCCTGACGATCCGATACTCACCCGCCTGGGGCCCCTCCTGCAGCCGCAGCATATCGTCCGCGATGGCGACGTTGGGCTTGCCGCTGCCGCTCGTCAGCTGGAAGCGCGTTCCCTGCGTTGCGATCCGGCTTCCCGGCTCGAGCGGCACCGGCGCCTGGGTAAGGAATAGCTGCGACGTCGGGGACTCGGCGCGGTAGCGAAAGATGGTGGTGTTGTGCAGGCCGCGATGGGTGGGCAGCCGCACGCCCTCCTGCTGGCAGAAGTCCGCATGCCAGATCGCATAGAAGCGGATGCGGTCGCCGGGACGGAGCTGGCCGGCGAAATCGCCGCGGACGATCGCCCTGCGTGTCACCGGATCGGCCGACATCAGGTCGACGATCCCGGCCTGCGCGGGCGCGCCCGACAGGAATTGCAGCTTCCACAGGTCGCGCTTCTCCAACAGCGGCGTGAGGTCGCCGACATCGGCCAGGGTCAGCAGGGTGGTGCCGTTGGGTCCGCGCTCGGCGCCGGCGATCGTGAGGTGCGGAGCCGAGTGCAGGCGCCGCAGCCCCGATCGCGGCATGGTGACGAAATAGCCGTCGACGACGACATCGTCATAGCCGGGACCGCCAGCGAAGCAGTCGGTGACGTCGTACGACGTGACATTGCGGTACAGGGCGGCGCCCTGCGTCAGGAAATTGGCGAACAGGCATTCCGCAAGGTAGACATTCCCAAGGCCCGGCGGCGGCAGGAAGCCGGAGACGACGACTTCCCGCTCTGCCGGGGGCCCCTTGTCGGTGTTGAAGCCCAGGAGAAAGCCGTTCGCGTCGCGCGGACCATCCGGGCCGATGGGGTCGACGAGGCGGCTGGCGAAAAAGCCGATGACGCGATCGCGCGGGCCCCAGAGCTGCATCAGTTGCCGCAGGTCGAACGTGAGACCGATAAAATGGACCACGCGCGCCTGAATCACCCAGCGTCGCTCGGGCAGAAAACGGTTCGTGCGGGAAATCACGATCTTGTCGGGTGCCACGCCGTCTTCGGCCACGACTTCGATGGCGCGGCGATTGTTGAGCTGCCCGCGCCGTATCGTGTTCGTATCCTCGAGATAGCGACCGGCCGCCAGCACCAGCTTGCCGCCATCGCCAACGCCCGCACTGCTCAGCGCGTGCCCGAGCGTGCGCCAGGGGGCGGCGCGCGTTCCGGCCGCGGCATCGTCGCCCTTTTCCGGGTCGAGATAACGGACGGCACGACCGGCATCGAGCGCATGGTCGACATTGATGACCAGCGGGATCTCGATGCGCCGCTCCAGCCCGTGCTCCCCGCGCAGATAGCAATAGAGGATCGCATCCCCGGCCGTCACCGCGCCCTCGCCGGCACCGATCTCGACCGAAAAGCCGATCGAACCCTGCGGCATCGTCGTTCCGTCATGCGTCCGCACGGGTGTGCTGTTGACGCTCCACTCGGTGACCGTGACGCTGTTGCCTTCCAGGACGAAGACAGCTTCCTTGAAATAGTTCAGGGCGTTGCCGTCGGCGGCCTGCGGCGGCAGGCCGAGCGCCGTGATGCGGATGCCGGGCCCGTGGATCCATTGGCCGGGGATTGCGGAGAAGCCGCCGATGAAGCGCTCGTCAGGCACGAGCGTGCCCAGCGGTGTATCGCTCTGCGCCGGCACATCGCCGCCGCTGCCGGGCCTGCCGGTCCAGCGGGGACCGGGCTGGAGAATGCCGGGCCCGGCCTTGACGCCGTGTCCTGCGGCCGAGCTCCCGGGTGCAGAACAGGCGAGCGGGGTAACCGACAGGGCCAGCCCACCGCCCAGAAGTCCGCGACGTGTGGTATCGATCATGCAGCGCGCTCCAAACCGTGCGCGCCGTGATTACAACCAAATATGCTGCATCGCGAGCAGGATCAGGCGCTCCGTGCCTTCTTCGAGCGGTACAGCAGCGCGAACGTCAGCCCCACCAGCATGTAGAAGACCTGGTCGTTGTCGGTCTGCGACAGGACAAGCCTGGTGTTGATCAGCACGACCATGGTCGTGGCGACCGCCAGATGGAGCGGGTAGCCTTGGGAAGGATCGGTCAACCCGGCGCGTATCAACAGCGCGGCACTAAGAACCATGGTGCCATAAAATGCCAGGAAGCCGAGCACGCCATAGTCGACGGCGGTCGAAAGGAAGCCGGAGTCGATCGAAAGGAAGCCGCTTTGGGAACGCCAGCCGACCACGTCGGCGGACTGGAACGGCCCGTAGCCGAAGACCGGACGCATCGCGAGCTTGGGCAGGCCCATCCGGATCTGCTCATGGCGACCGTCGTTGCTCGCCTGGGTCGCGCCGCCGCCCAGCACGCGATTATGCACCGCCGGCACCACCATGATCATCAATGCGAGAACGACGGCGAAGGCCGGATACATCATCGTCGTGGAAATGCCGACGAGTCCGCCACGCTCCCTGATCCAGCGCCGCAGCCCCCAGAGCAAAAGATAGGTGGCATGCGCCACGACCATGCCGACCATGCTCAGGCGCGCACCGCTCCAATAGGCGGACAGGATCATCGCGATGTCGAACAGGATGGTGAGCGCCAGCGCTGGCACGGTTCGGCTGTTCACCATGAGGTGGATAGCGAACGGAATTGTCATCGCCACCAGTTCGCCCCAGACCAGCGGGTTCCCGAACACGTTCATCACGCGATAGGTGCCGCGAACCTGCGAGGTGAGGTGAAGAATGACGCTGGGATCGTTGATTTGCAGCCAGCTTGGGATGTGGCCGACCCACAGGACGTGTTCCGCCCGGAATTCGAAGAAGCCGATGACCATCAGGACGGCCACGCAGCCCAGCATGTTGCGCACCCACCATTCGGGCGTTCGCTCGTTCGAGCCCAGGCACCACAGCGTCGCGAAGAAGAACGGCGTGACGGTCAGCGAGATATTGACCAGGCGTCCGAACGACACCGACGGCTGGGTGGAAATAAGCGATGCGATGATCTGAATGATCAGAAAGCCCAGCATGAAGCGGGCAAGCCAAGGTGACGCGGAGAGCGTTACCGCCATATCGCGCCGAAACTTCGGCGATATCGAATAGCACACCAGCAGAAGAAGGGTGGTGAGCACGCCGAACAAGCGACGGAACGAGATCCAGGGCAGGCCCGCCACCGACAGCGACAGATAGTTCGGCCATATGATCGCGAGGATCATGAAGAGGATGTAGCAGCGCAGCAGCAGCTTGGTCGGTGCCTTTTTGGCCTCCGGCAGCGCCCAGATGACGAACAGCGCGAGGATCGCCAGCGGCGCGGCAGCGCCGAGGAGCATGCTGGGCGGCAGGATCGCCGAAAGCAGCCCGTAGACCATCGATAGCAGCGCGATCACGGCGAGACCGACGAAGCGCCGCGCCAGCGTGACCAGTCCGGACCGTTGCGGGTGATAGAGCGGCAGAACCTGCTTTGCCGGAGAAAACAGCGCGTCGCGCGCCCGGCGCAACGGCTGCAGCAACCGCGCCAGGCCACCAGCCCCCCGAACGTGCGCCGATGTCGCCATGCCCAACCCCTTAGATAAT
>JAIYAA010000330.1 GCA_027489295.1 Sphingomonadales bacterium
CCAGGCGTCGCGATAGCCGGCGGCGTCCACCTCCAGCCCCACGGCCGGGCAATACCATTCGACGAACAGCGCCGCCTCGCGCTGGTAGACGGCGAGATCATAGGGCGCATCGACGCCAGGCTCGGCGTCATGCAGCTGCACCAGCAGGTCCACCGCCGCCCCATACAGGCCCAGCTCGCGCGCCGGCTCGGCATCGACGGTTTCGCGCAGGCGCACGTCACCGAAATCCTCGAGCAGCACCAGACCCTGCGCCAGATCCTCGTGCAGGATCGCGGGCGCGGCGAAGCCGTTGCGGGTCAGCCAGCGCGCGACCGCGAGGAAGGGACGCGGATCCTCGTGCGGCGGCGGCGCATCCATCAGGATCGCGCTGCGGCCGCCGTCGACCACGCGGAAATAGCGGCGGAACGAGGCATCGCCGGCAACGGGCAGGATGTCTGCCCCTCCCCAACCGGCGGAAGCGAGAAATGCGGGCGCCGAAAGCGGCGGAGTCATGTCAACGGCCATCGGCCTTCCCATGCCGAGGGCACGCGCGCTGTCAAGCGACGGGTGCCGTCGGCCGCGACGTCCAGCGTCAGCCACAGGGCGTCGAGCCAATATGCGTCGCCCAGCCGCTCGGGCCATTCGACGATCAGCAGCGAATCGCCGCGGGCGTCGTCCAGCCCCAGTTCCTCGGCTTCTTCCGGATCCTCGATCCGGTACAGGTCGACATGCAGCACCGGCAGCCGCACCTCGGGCGGATCATAGGGCTGGACGATCGCGAAGCTCGGCGACGGCGCCTCGCCCTCAAGACCGAGCGCCGCGAGCAGCCCGCGCGCGATGCTGGTCTTGCCCGCGCCCAGCGGGCCGGACAGCGCGATCACGTCGCCAGGGCCGACCACCGCCGCCAGCGCCGCGCCCAGCGCGAGTGCCGCGTCCAGCGAGGCCAGTTGCATCCCATTCCCGGTCATCCGCGCGGCAACTCCACCGTGACGAGCGTCCCCTGCCCCGGCTCGGAGATCAGCTCGATCCGCCCGCCATGCGCCTCGACAAACTGCTTGGCGAGCGGCAAGCCCAGGCCCAGCGCGCGATCGCCGCCACGCGAGGTGCCGACCTGCGCGAAGCGATCGAAGGCACGCGCCACCGCCTCCGGCGCCATGCCCGGCCCGTCGTCGCTCACGATCACCCGCGCCACCCGCGCATTGCCGTCGAGGTGGAGCAGCACGCGGCCCCCCTCCGGGGTATGCGACACGGCGTGGCGCAGCAGATGCTCCACCGTCTGGCGGATGCGGCGGGCATCGCCCTGCACCACGCCGGCGGTGCCGGCATCCTCGATCACCAGCTCGATCGCCTTGCCCTTGGCGAGCGGCGCGATCACGTCGGCCGCGCTGGTGGCGGCGAGCTCGACATCGACCGTCTCGCGCTCGATCGGCTGGCCCTCGCTCTGGGTTAGGTCGAGCACGTCGTCGATCAGCCCGCCCAGGCGATCGACCGACATCAGGATCGCCTCGACATATTCCTTGCCGTCCGCGCTGAGCTTGCCGGCGAACCCGCCCTGCAGCATCTCGCCGAAGCCCTTGATCGAGGTCAGCGGCGTGCGAAGCTCGTAGCTCATATTGGCGACGAAGGCGGTGCGAACGCGGTCCGCCGCCTCCAGCGCCTCGTTGCGGTCGCGCAGCGCGCGCTCCACCCGCTGGCGATCGGTCGTGTCGAGCATCGTCACCAGCGCATTACCGTCGGGCAGCGGCACCGCGGCGATATCGAAATGCCGGCCGTTGGCGAAGGTGATGCTCGATCCGCGTTGCTGGCGGTCCTTGGCGGCGAGCCGGATCAGGTCGCCGATGATCTCCGCCCGCGCCGGATTGACCAGCTTGACGCCCGCGGTCTTCACCAGCGTGCCGATCTGCGGGTGCCCGTCGAGGAATCCGTCCTCGAAGCCCCAGACCTGGCGGAACTTGCGGTTCCACAACTGCAGCCGCCCCTTGCCGAACACGGCCACCGCCTCGGCCAGGCTGTCCAGCGTCGCGGTGCGCACCTGCTGCATCTCGCCATGCTCGCGCTGCAGTTCGAACTGCTGGGTCTGGTCCTCGAAGATCAGCAGCAGCCCGCCTTCGGGCAGCGGCTGGCCGACGACGCGGAGATGGGTGGTGCCGATGCTCCAGCTTTCCTCGACCGCTTCCGGCGCGGTGAACCATTCGCGGCGCTCGGCCTTCCAATGGGGAAAGTCGCGCACGTCGGGCAGTTTGCGCGCCTCGCGCATCCGCTCCAGCACGCGGTCGAATTCGGGGCGATCGGCCAGCCATTCGTTCTTCATCGCGAACAGACGGCGGAACGGCTGGTTGCAGAAGACCAGGCTGCGGTCCGAACCGAACTGCGCGACACCGGCAGACATGCGATCGAGCATCGCCCGCTGCGCCTCGCCGAAGCGCTTGAGGCCGCCGCGCACGCGCTCCAGTTCCTCGATGTCGACCGCGAAGCCGGCGATGCCGCCGGTCGGCAACGGCACGTCATGCAGGCGCAGCATCCGGCGCGCGCCGGCAATGGTGGCCGGCATCGCCGCCGATTGCGGCTCCTGCGTGTCCCGCGCGATCGCGGCATTGGCGAGCGGCCCGCCCAGCCCTGCACCGTCGACCAGCTCCAGCCCGCGCGCCACCACGTCCTCGGCATCGCGGCCTTCCACCGCCCGCACATAGGCCGTGTTGACCATCAGCAGCCGAAGATCGGGTCCGCGATACCACATCGGCATCGGTGCGGCCTCGATCAGCGCGGTGAGCGCGTCGAACGCGGCGCGCAGCCGATCGGCCTCGCGCTCCAGCCCGCCGACTTCGGCCTGGCTATCGGTGGCGTCGAGCACCCAGAGCAGCACGCTGCCCGGCGTCTCCACCGCCTCGGACGCGCGCTCGCCCAGCACCAGCAGCATCCGCTCGGAGCCGCGCACCGGCAGCGACAGACGAAAGGACTGCCCGGCCCGCTGCGCCGCCTCGATCTGCTCGCCGAGCAACGCCACATCCTCGGGTTCGAGGCCGGCATCCTTCTGCGAGAGCTTCGCTAGCGACTCGACGGGACCATCGAGGCCGAGCCACGCGGCAAGGCGCGGCGACATCTCGATCCGGCCATCGGCGCGCGCTACCATCGGCAGCGCGGGCGAGGTCCGCGAAAAGCGCAGCAGGCGGCGGTTCTGCTCATAGGCGGTTCGCGCGGCCGCGCGGGCGGCGAGTCCGGCATAGAGCGCCCAGATCGCGGCGATCAGCACGAAGGCGATCACCGCGCCCGCAATCGCGGCGCTGCTCTGCGAGAGAATAATCACCGGAAGAGACGCCGACCCACCATCGTCCCATCCTTATGCGAAACCGCGCTCAAACGAAAAGGGGCCCGGCGGATGCCGAGCCCCTTCGCGCTCATTTTCCTTCGATCGGTCAGAACTTCACGCTTGCCGCGATCCGCGCATACCGGCCGAGGATGCCCGAGAAATAGGTCACCGTGCCGCCGCCGGCCGGGGCCGGATAGGGCGGGCTCACGTCGAACACATTGTCGACGATCAGCTTCAGCCCGAACTGCTGGTTGACCCGCACGCCCAGCGTCGCATTGATCATCCACCAGTCCTTCACGCCCGTGATGTTGCGGGTGTTCGGGGCCTCGTCGAGGTCATAGGCGCCCTTGCCGGTATACTGGGCCTGCACCAGCGCGTTGAAGTGATCGCTCTCGTAGGTCAGGTTCGCCGTGCCCGAGTGCCGCGGATAGCCGATCTCGCCCGCGGAGTGGTTGATGTCACCCACGCCAACCCGCTGCTCCAGCTTGTCCCGGTAGAAATAGTTCACCGAGAGGCCCGCCACGCCGCTGCTCGACATGCCGACGCGCGACAGCGGCAGGCGATAGGCCGCCGTCACCGTCAGGCCCGCCGTCTCGTAGGACGATGCGTTGTAATAGCCTTCGCGGATGGCGGTGATCTGACCGCTCGAATCGCGCGTCACCAGCCCGCAGAAGCTGTTCGGATAGCTGGCCGAATCGTAGCAGGCGTTGAGGATGTCGTCGCCGCCGAGCGAGACGATCGCCTGCTTCAGCTTGATGTCCACCCAGTCGACCGCGATCGTCAGGCTCTTGGCGAAACGCGGCTGGATGATCGCGCCGGCCGTCCAGCTGTTTGCCACTTCGTTGCGCAGGTTCGGGTTGCCCGAAACCGTCACCGGCACGGTGAAGTTGCTGTAGTTCGACACGAAGTTCGGCGAATCGATCCCTGCTGCGCGGCAGTTTGCCTGGCGCACGGCCGGGTTCGGGCCGCTCTGATAGTTGTTGAGGTCGCACGGATCGGCGCCGCTGTCGAACGCGCGCGAGGTCGGGTTGAACGCCTCGGTGATTGCCGGCGAGCGGATCGAGCGGGTGTAGTTGCCGCGGAAGGTCAGGTCCGAGATGAAGCCGAGGCGGCCACCCGCGGTCCAGGCCCAGTCGCCACCCGACAGCGAGTTGTCGACATAGCGCGCCGCGCCGTCGAACTCGACCGTCTTGAGCCAGCTGATGCCGTTCTTGGCGCTGACGAAGGGGATCACCAGTTCGCCGAACGCTTCATTGGTGTGGAACTTGCCCGTCAGCGGATCGATCGGGATGCTACGGCCATATTGGGTCCGCGTGCCGTCGCCATTGTCCTGGCCGTAGTAGAAGGCGCCCGGATCGAACGCGGTCTTCTCTTGGCGATGCTCATAGCCCGCCGAAATGCTGACGTCGTTGCCGAACAGCGTCGCGATCGGGCCGGTGACGTTGGCGTTGAATACCAGCTGCTCGTTGGTCGAGACCGGACGGGCAATCGCGAAGATATAGTCCTTCGCGGCCTGGCTGGCCTGGCCGATGCCCAGGATGTTGAGCGGTGCGCAGGTCTTGCTGATCGTGTCGGCGGTGGAGTTCACCACGCCCGGGCGGCAGGTGATGTTGCCGCTCGCGTCGCGCACCGCGTCGATCGCGTTGAAGAAGTTCTGGTTGTCCAGCTCGAAGTTGCGGCCCTTGGTCTGCGAGCGGCCGTAGTTGACCGATGCTTCCCAGTTGAAGCTGCGGCTGCCGATACCGAAGTCACCCGCGAGGCCACCGACGAAGCGGTAGGTCGAGATGTTGGCCTCGGCGCGGCCGGTGGTCAGGTCGCTGAGCGCGCGGCCGACATAGAACTCGTTCTGGCCGGGTGCGAGGTTGGCGGCGATCGTCGCACGGTCGGCGGTGCTCAGATACGGGTTGTTGAGCGACACGATCAGGTTGCCGTCCGGCGTACCCGCCGCATCGAACAGGCCGGTGTTATAGTTGGGCTGATCGATCAGGTTCACGCCCTTGGTGTGCGTGTACCAGCCTTCGCCAAAGAAGCGGATGTGGTCGGTCAGCTCATAGTTGAGCTGCGCGCTGGCGATGTAGCGCTCGGAGTTGGTGAGCAGGTTGCTCTGTGCCGGCAGGTCGAAGCCGTTGCCGCCGCTGCTGATATAGCCTTGGCGCAGCACGGTGCCGAGGTCGAGCGGCACCAGCGTGCCGTTCGCGCCGAACTGCAGCAGCTGCCCCGCCGCGTTGCGGATGCCCGAACGGCTGGCGAGGTAATCATCGTCGCTGAACGGCACGCCACCGGTGGTGAACGCCGAATAGCGCTGCTGCGGATAGAGCAGACGACGGAACTGCGAATTGGCCGAGGCCGGAGGCGTGCCGAAGAAATTGCCCTGCGCGGTGATCGACCGATCGCTGGCGACCAGACCGGTGGTGTGGTTGTACTCACCCGACACCACGATGTTGCCGCGGCCCTCGGCGAAGTTCTTGCCGGCAAGGACGTTCAGCCGGGCCTCGGGCGCGTCCCCGCGCGCCGAAATGCCGTACTGGCCCCCGAACTCAAGCCCCTGGTAATCCTTCTTCAGGATGATGTTGACCGTACCCGCGATCGCGTCCGAGCCATAGATCGGCGCGCCGCCAACAGCCACGGTCTCGATCCGCTGGACCAGCGTGGTCGGAATGTTGTTGAGGTCGACCTGGGTACCCGGGCTTACGGGTCCGAAGATGCTGGCGGTGTTCGACGAGACGAAGCGGCGGCCGTTGACCAGCACGAGCGTGCGCTGGGTGCCAAGGCCGAAGAAGTCGACGAAGGTCTGCGAGGGGCCGAACGACGACTGCGCGCCGACCGAGCTGTTGCCCGGCGGGCCGAACGCCGGAATTTCGCGCAGCGCCTGGCCGACATTGGTGTAGCCGCGCGATTCGATCTGCGCGGCGCCGACGACCTGGGTCGGCTGGACCGTGTCGAATTCGGGACGCGCGATGCGCGAGCCGGTAACGACGATCTCGGTCTGTTCCTGCGCGGCGGGCGGCGTGTCCTGACCGGCCGGGGCGCTGGTCTGCGCAAGCGCGGGCATTGCGAGCTGGGCGAAGGCGAGAGCGGCGACGGACGCCGTGAGACGCAGGCCGGCGCCGTGGCCGGTAACATTGAGACGCATGTACGAACCCCTTTTCTGTACGCTTCGGTACGGTCCTGTCCACGATCGACCCCATCACTGCGTCCGGGATTTTGCCGAGGTTGCAGGCACGTTTCGGAAAACGGACAAAAAGCGGTTCAGGATGCAGATTGCGAAACAAAGCCCCGCTTTCCTTGCAACCGTTGCCGATAGGCAACACGTTTGTCACACAGGCGCGCGTCCAGCAAAAAGGCCGCCCCCTTGCAGGGGCGGCCCTCTCGAAACCGGCGATGACGCCAGGATCAGTAGCGGTAGTGATCCGGCTTGAACGGGCCTTCGACCGGCACGCCGATATACGCCGCCTGCTTTTCGCTCAGCTTCGACAGCGCGACGCCCAGCTTCTCGAGGTGGAGCGCGGCGACCTTCTCGTCGAGGTGCTTCGGCAGGACGTAGACTTCGTTCTTGTAGTTCTCGCCCTTGGTCCACAGCTCGATCTGCGCCAGCGTCTGGTTGGTGAAGCTGGCCGACATCACGAAGCTCGGGTGGCCGGTGGCGCAGCCCAGGTTCACCAGGCGGCCCTTGGCGAGAATGATGATCTGCTTGCCGTCCGGGAACTCGACGAGGTCGGTGCCCGGCTTCACTTCGGTCCACTTGTAGTTCGACAGTGCCGAAATCTGGATCTCGCTGTCGAAGTGGCCGATGTTGCAGACGATCGACATCGGCTTCATCGCCTTCATGTGATCGGCGGTGATCACGTCGGCGTTGCCGGTCGCGGTCACGAAGATGTCGGCGCGCTTCACCGCCTCGTCCATGGTGACGACCTCGAAGCCCTCCATCGCCGCCTGCAGCGCGCAGATCGGATCGATTTCGGTCACGAGCACGCGCGCGCCGCCGTTGCGGAGCGACTGGGCCGAACCCTTGCCCACGTCACCGAAACCGGCAACCGCGGCAACCTTGCCGGCGAGCATCACGTCGGTGGCGCGACGGATCGCGTCGACCAGCGATTCCTTGCAGCCGTAGAGGTTGTCGAACTTCGACTTGGTGACGCTGTCGTTGACGTTGATCGCCGGGAACGGCAGCTCGCCCTTCTTGGCGATCTCGTACAGGCGGTGCACGCCGGTGGTGGTCTCTTCCGAGACGCCCTTCAGGTTCTTGACCGTCTCGGTCAGATAGCCCGGATACTTGGCGATGAACGCCTTCAGCGCGCGCTGGAACTCGACTTCCTCGTCGTTCTCCGGCTCGCCCAGCGTCGCGCCGGCTTCGAGCTTGGCGCCCCACAGCGCGAACATGGTCGCGTCGCCGCCGTCGTCGAGGATGATGTTGGCGGTGGTGCCGTCACCATCGGCGCCCCAGTTGAAGATGTCGCCGACATAGTCCCAATACTCAGCCAGGCTCTCGCCCTTCACGGCGAACACCGGCACGCCGGTCGCGGCGATCGCGGCAGCGGCGTGGTCCTGCGTCGAGAAGATGTTGCAGGTCGCCCAGCGGACTTGCGCGCCGAGCGCGGTCAGCGTCTCGATCAGCACCGCGGTCTGGATCGTCATGTGCAGCGAACCCGTGATCCGCGCGCCCTTCAGCGGCTGCGACGCGCCGAATTCCTTGCGGAGCGCCATCAGGCCGGGCATCTCGGTCTCGGCGATGTTGATCTCGGCGCGGCCGAAATCGGCGAGGGCGATGTCCTTGATGACATAGTCGTTGGTAGCCACGGGCTGCTTCTCCAGTTCAAGCAAATTGCAGGCGCACCGGGAGTCCCCCCGGCCGCATGGGTGCGCCCCTACCCGCTTCGAATACGGTGCGCAATGTTAATATAAAGATATCTTTATATGCCGTTCACACAGAATCAGGCGGTGCCCGTGCTATTTGCCAGCAGCCGCGGATCGATGCCTGCGCCGACAAAGCCTTCAGCCCAGCGCTCGTATACATCGGTATCATAGAGAAGCCCGACATCGGCCGGCGTATTGAACCAGCCATGGCGTGTCAGCTCGGTCTCCAGCTGCCCCTCGCCCCAGCCGGCATAGCCGAGCGCGACCAGCCAGCGGCTGGGGCCCCGCCCCTCGGCGATGGCGCGCAGCACGTCGATCGTACCGGAGAGTTGCCACCGCCCGGCGACGTCGATCGTGTCCTGCCCGCTCCAGTCGGCTGAGTGCAGAACGAAGCCCCGCCGGGGCTCCACCGGGCCGCCGAAATGCACCGCCACGTCGGGGACCTCGCCCGGATCGATCTCGAACTGCTCGAGCAGGTCGTGCAGGCCCAGCCCCTCGATGGTGGCGCCGATGCCGATGCCCAGCGCACCCTCGGTATCGTGGGCACACATCGCGATGACCGCACGCTCGAAGCGCGGGTCGCCGATTCCCGGCAGGGCCAGCAGGAACTGGCCGGTCAGTGAAGGCGCCGAATCCATGATCCCCACCATATCGTTTGCACTCCCTACGAGCCACGCTTGAATTTGTTTCGC
>JAIYAA010000296.1 GCA_027489295.1 Sphingomonadales bacterium
CCCAGCTTGTAGCTGCACGCCTGGCCCGGCTGGGTGCAATAGCGCTCCACCTCGCGCTGCGAGCGGGCGCGCGGGAAGCCGGTGGTGGCGACCAGATAGTCGGTCGCCTGCTCGCGGCTCCACTTCTTGGTATGAATGCCGGTATCCACCACCAGCCGCGCGGCGCGGAACAGGAAGGACTGGAGATAGCCGGCGCGCTCCAGCGGCCCGTGATAGCCGCCGATCTCGTCGGCCAGCTGCTCGGCGTAGAGCGCCCAGCCCTCGGTATAGGCGCTGAAGAAGCCGAACTTTCGGATCAGCGGGCCTTCCGCCGCCTGTGCGGTGCTGATCTGGAGATGGTGGCCCGGCAGCCCCTCATGGAAAGTGAGCGAGGGCAGGCTGTATTTCGGCCAGTCGTTCACCGTCTTGAGGTTGATCCAGTAGATCGCCGGACGCGAGCCATCCAGCGCGGCGCGGGTGTAATAGCCGTTCGAGGCGCCGTCCTGGATCTCCACCGGCACCGCGCGGATCTCGAGCGGGGCCTTGTTGGGGTTGATAAACGCCTTGGGCAACAGCGTCGCGATTTCCTGCACGCCGGTGTTGAGCCCGGCGATCAGCGCGGTGCGGCCCTCCGCCGTATCCGGATAGAGCTGGTCGGGGCGGGCGTTGAGCGCGGTCAGGCGCTCGCCGACGCTGCCCTTGGTCAGGCCCTGCGCCTTGAGCAGCGTGTCGAGCTGCGCGCTGATCTCCGCCACCTGTTCCTGGCCCATCTTGTGGACCTGATCGGGCGTGAAGCTGGTGGTGGTCCATTGCTCCAGCGCGGCGGCGTAGATTTCCTGGCCGCGCGGCACGTCCCACAGCCCGGCCGAGGTCCGGCCCTTGGCATGCAGCTGCTCGATCAGCGCGACCTGGCGGTCGAGCGCGGGATAGACCTTGTCGCCGACGATTTTCGCCGCGCGGGCCTGCCAGTCGCCGGCGAGGCCCTTGGCCGTGGCGCGGCGGACCAGCGACTGGGTAAGCGTGTTCGCCGCCGGATCGGGCTGCCGCAGCTTGGCCATCTGGGCGAGGGTGAGTTCCAGGCAGAAGCCCGGGGCGACCAGCCCGCGGCCGGCGGCCTCCTTCTGGTCGGCGGTGTCCTGGTCGAGCGCGCCGGCAAAGGCGTCGAGGCGGTCGAGATACGCCTCGGCATCGTCCTGCGTCACGATGGTGTGGCTGGTGTTGAGGAAGTCCGGCGTCGAGAAATAGGCGCCGCCCTGCTGGAAGATCGGGAAGGGCCGGCCGACCGAATCGATCTGGAACCGGTCCTGCGCGACAATCCCGCTGCGCAGCGAATAGAGCACGACCTCGCGGTCGAGCCGCGCGGGTTCGGACAGGGTGGTGGGCGCGAACGCCTCGATTCTGGCGATCGCGGCCTTGGTATCGGCAAGGTTGCGTGCCTTGGCGGCGGGGCTGCCGTCGCTCAGCTTGTGCTTGAGGGCTGCGTTGGGGCCTTTGTCGAAGCCGAGCGAGGTGGCGAATTCGGGGGAGCGCTGGAGGCGCTCCATGATGATCTTGTTGTAGACGGCGTTGATCTCGGCATCGCGGGTGCCCGCCACCGCGGCACGCGCTGCGGCCGGAATCAGCGCGGCGAGCGCGGCGGTGCTCGACGATGCGAGGAAGTGTCGACGGTCCACGGTGTTCCCCCTCCGATAGGTCTGATGCGGGGGAGGGTAGCGGGTCTCCGTTCAAGGTCCAGCCCGTTTCCTTGCCCCTGGCGAGGAAGGAAACGGGCGACGTTTACACCCGCTCGGCCGAACTCACCGCGTCCGCCGCGCGCAGCGCCGCGAGCAGCTTCATCAGATGCGCTGCGTTGCGCACTTCGAGGTCGATCGTGTTGGTGTGGAAGGTCGTGTCGCGATTATCCAGCCGCAGCCCGAGGATGTTCGCCTTGTGCTGGCCGATCAGCGTCGCGACCGTGCCCAGCGCGCCGGGTTCGTTCTTCAGCGTCACCGCGATCTCCGCGACGCCGCCATCGGCCTTGTCGCCCCAGGTCAGGTCCACCCAGTCCGCTTCTTCGACGATCGCCAGGCTGGGGCAGTCGATGCGGTGGACGACGATCGGCTGGTCGGGCTTGCGCACGCCGAGGATGCGGTCGCCCGGCACCGGGCAGCAATCCTCGGCGAAGCTGAACGCCACGCCCGGCGTCAGGCCCTTGATGTCGATCGCGTGGTGCTGCGGCGGCAACTGGTCGTCCTCGCCGCTCGCCGAACCCGGCATCACCGCTTCCATCACCTGCCCGTCGGTGAGCGAGCGCCGCGCGATCGCCTCCATCAGCGATTCCTCGTCGGCCAGCTTCAGCCGCTTGAGCGCGTTGGCGAGCGCGCCGTCGCCCGGCGGCACCGGCAGGCGGGCGACGATGTCTTCGTAGAGCTTGCGGCCCAGCCGGATCGTCTCGTCGCGCTCCTTGTGGCGCAGGTGGCGGCGGATCGCGGCGCGCGCCTTGCCGGTGATCGCGAAATTGATCCAGTTGGGCTGGGGCTCCTGCGCCTTGGAGCGCAGGATCTGCACCTGGTCGCCCTGCTCGATCTCGGTGCGCAGCGGCACCACCTTGCCGTTCACCTTCGCGCCGACCGCCTGGTCGCCGAGATCGGTGTGGACCGCATAGGCAAAGTCGATCGGCGTCGCGCCCTTGGGCAGCTGGATCAGCTCGCCCTTGGGGGTGAAGGCGAAGATGCGATCCTGGTACATCGCCATGCGGGTATGTTCGAGCAGCTCTTCCGGGCTCTCGGCATGTTCGAGGATCTCGATCAGGTCGCGGATCCAGCTGACCTGCGTGTCCGGCCGCACCGCGCTCTGCTTGTAGGCCCAGTGCGCGGCGAGGCCGAATTCGGCCTGGGCGTGCATGTCGCGGGTGCGGATCTGGATCTCGATGCGGGTGTCGCCCGCATGCATGATCGTGGTGTGCAGCGAGCGATAGCCGTTGCGCTTCGGCGTCGAGATGTAATCCTTGAACCGCCCCGGCACCATCGGCCAGCGGCGGTGGATCACGCCGAGCGCCCGGTAGCACTCCTCCTCGGTATTCACGATCGCGCGGAAGGCCATGATGTCGGACAGCTGTTCGAGGCTGACATGGCGCTCGGACATCTTTTTCCAGATCGAATAGGGGTGCTTTTCGCGCCCCGTCACGTCCGCGTCGATGCCGCCGCGCCCCATCAGCAGCTTGAGGCCCGAGGCGATCTTGAGCACCCGGTCCTCGCCCTCGACGCGGAAACTCTCCAGCCGCCGGGTGATGGACTCGTACGCCTCCGGTTCGAGTTCGCGGAAGGCGAGCGTCTGCATCTCCTTCATGAACTCGTACATGCCGATCCGCTCGGCGAGCGGGGCATAGATGTCCATCGTCTCGCGGGCGATGCGGCGGCGCTTCTCCTCCTTCTTGATGAAGTGGAGCGTGCGCATGTTGTGCAGGCGATCGGCCAGCTTCACCAGCAGCACGCGGATGTCGTCCGACATCGCGAGCAGGAACTTGCGCAGGTTCTCGGCCGCGCGCTCGCTTTCGGTCTGCGCCTCGATCTTGGAGAGCTTGGTGACGCCGTCGACCATGCGGGCAACGTTGGGGCCGAACAGCCGCTGGATCTCCTCCGGCGTCGCCACCGTGTCCTCGATCGTGTCGTGGAGGATCGCGGTTGCAATCGTCTCGTCGTCGAGATGCAGGTCGGTCAGGATGCCGGCCACCTCGATCGGGTGCGAGAAATAGGGGTCACCCGAGGCCCGTTTCTGGGTGCCATGGGCGTTGACCGAGAAGACATAGGCCCGGTTGAGCAGGGCCTCATCGGCTTCGGGGTCGTAGGAGAGGACCCGGTCTACAAGTTCATACTGACGCAGCACGCCTTCTAGATGGCGTGACCGGCGCGGTTTTTGCAACCGATTTGACGGAAAGTCGGTGCTTCCTCGCGCGGCGGCCCGCGAACGGGCGTGCTGCGCCCGGTTTTCGCCCCCCCATTTTTACGATAGGGTGACAGCCATGGGTGGAGCCGTTCGAGAAACGCTGCGGGCGATGGCACGCGAATGCAGCCTGCCGGCGGCGCTGGAGGCGATGGGCGAACGCTGGTCGTTCCTGATCCTGCGCGGCGCGTTCAACGGCATCCGCCATTTCGAGGAATTCCAGAGCGAGCTGGGCATTGCCCGCAATATCCTGGCCAATCGGCTCGCCCGGCTGGTCGAACATGGCATCCTCGGTCGCCAGCCGTGCAAGGACGATCGCCGCAAGGTCGAATATCGGCTGACCGACAAGGGCCATGCGCTGCTGCCGACGATGGTGGCGCTGCGCCAATGGGGCGAGCGCTGGGAAACCGGTGTGCCCGCCTCGCCGATCCTGGTCGACGCGCGCGACCTGAAGCCGATCGCGCCGGTGACGGTGCAGGCGCAGGACGGCCGCGTGCTGGGCAAGGGCGACCTGGTCTGGGCGCTGCCCGACGAGATCGAGGAAGCCCGCGCCGCCGAGTAAGTCGGCCCCGGCGCACCGCCAAAGCGTAAACGCTTCTATAATGCGAGGGTGCATCAGGGAATTTTGGCATGACGTTCGGCGTTTCGGCGGTGGGGATCGGTGGCGTGCGCGGGGTGACGGCGACCTCGGCGCTGCACGGCGCGACCGGCGGCGCCGTCGATGAAACCGCCGCGGCCTTCCTGCGCGAGGCGAAGAAAAGTCCCGCCGAGCGCACCAAGGAAGCCGTGCTCAAGCGCTACAGCCTCAGCCAGGAACAATTCGACGCGCTGCCCCCGGAAAAGCAGGCGGCGATCCGGCAGGAAATCGAAGACGAGATGAAGCGCAAGCTCGGCCGCGCGCAGGGCGGTGCCTTCGCCGACGTGATCGTCTAGGCGCTAGGCGCCGATCGCGAGCAGCGCGGCGCGGACCGCGTCCGGTATCGGCCTGGAGCGGCGCTCGATCAGGTCGACATGAACGCTGACCATCTCGATCTCGGCATGCAGTTCGCCGGTCTCGGCATGGCAGAGGTCGACCCGCATCGCCATGCTGGAGCTGCCGACGCGCTCGACGCGGACAAAGGCCTCCACCAGATCGTCGAAGCGGAAGGCGCGCTTATAATCGACCTGCGCGCGGACGACGTTGAATTCCGCTTCCATCCACTCGGGCCCGAGCCGGGCGAGATCCGCCCACCGCCAGAATTCAGTGAGCCCGACATCGGCATATTCGAGATAGCGCGAGTTGAAGACGATCTTCTGCCCGTCGATCTCGGAATAGCGGACGCGGAAGCGGGTGGAAAAGGGGAAACCGGGGCGAGGCATGGGCGCGGGCTTTGCCCGGAGTGGGGGCGTGTTCGCAAGTGCGGGATGCGCATGCGGGCGTGCCGGGATCGAACAGGATTGTCATCCCGGCGGAAGCCGGGATCCATTTGCCAGAAGCAAGAAGATGGGGCCGAGCGGTAGACCCCAATGGATCCCGGCTTTCGCCGGGATGACGGTTTTGGTGCGCGAAGGCCCCGCCTTTCAGCCGTAGTGCCTCGGCGTGTTGTCTTGCTGAGGTAGCCTCTTCACCGCCCCGCCATCAACCCGCGTTGGCCGCCGGCGTGTTGACCCCCATCGACTGGAGATATTTGCGCACGTTGCGCGCGGCCTGGCGGAGGCGCTGTTCGTTCTCCACCATCGCGATGCGGACGAAGCCCTCGCCATTCTCGCCATAGCCCACGCCCGGCGCCACCGCGACCTTGGCATGGCTGAGCAACTGCTTGGAAAACTCCAGGCTGCCCAGATGCGCCAGCGCCGGCGGCAGCGGCGCCCAGGCGAACATCGAGGCGCGCGGGGAGGGGATGTCCCAGCCGGCGCGGGCGAAGCTCTCCACCATCACGTCGCGGCGCTTGTGGTAGAGCTGGCGGTTCTTCTCGACGATGTCCTGCGGGCCGTTGAGCGCGGCGCAGGCCGCCGCCTGGATCGGGGTGAACGCGCCGTAATCGAGATACGACTTCACCCGCGTCATCGCCGCGATGAGATGCTTGTTGCCGACCGCGAAGCCCATCCGCCAGCCGGCCATAGAATAGGTCTTGCTGAGCGAGGTGAACTCGATCGCAACGTCCTTGGCGCCCTTCACCTGCAGGATCGACGGCGTCGGCTGCCCGTCGAAATACAGCTCCGAATAGGCGAGGTCGGACAGGATCCACACCTTGTTCTCGCGCGCCCAGGCGACGAGCCGCTCGTAGAAGGCGAGGTCCACCGTTTCCGCTGTCGGGTTGGACGGATAGTTGACGACCAGGATCGACGGGCGCGGCACGGTGAAGTTCATCGCGCGCTCGAGGCTCTCGAAATAGGCGTCGTCGGGCGTGGTCGGCACCGCGCGGATCGTGGCACCCGCGATGATGAAGCCGAAGGTGTGGATCGGGTAGCTGGGGTTGGGCGCCAGCACCACGTCGCCGGGCGCAGTGATCGCGGTGGCGAGGCTGGCCAGTCCCTCCTTCGAGCCCATCGTCACGACGACTTCGGTCTCGGGATCGAGATCGACGCCGAAGCGGCGGCCATAATAGTTCGCTTGGGCGCGGCGCAGGCCCGGAATGCCCTTGGACTGCGAATAGCCGTGCGCATCGGGCTTGCGGGCCACCTCGCACAGTTTCTCGATCACATGGTCGGGCGGGGGCAGATCGGGATTGCCCATGCCAAGGTCGATAATGTCCTCGCCTGCCGCCCGCGCCGCTGCCCGCATCGCGTTGACTTCTGCGATAACATACGGGGGCAAGCGCTTGATGCGGTAGAATTCTTCGGACATTTCCTCGACTTTCAAGGGTTTTGACACGCGACACAAAATTGTGTCGTGCGCGCGTTCTACGCCATAAAAGCGCATCCGGGAATGACGCATTGCTCGGCCCGCGCTAAGGCGGGGCAAAGGAGAGGACCGAATGGCCGATACGCGCACGCCGACCTTGCCCCGCCTGGAGGATCTGCAGCACTGGACCTGGGTGCTGGGTCGCGCGCAGCAGATGATGCTCGAGCACGGGCTGGACCTGATGGAGCAGGCGCCCGGCGCGCCGCCCTTCGGCATGCTGCTCGATCCCACCCCGGCGATGCGCGCCGGTGCCGAGTTCTGGGCGGACACGATGCAGCTGTGGCAGCGCTTCCTCGATCCCGCCCATGCCGAGCCCTTTGTCGAGACGCCCGAGCAGGCACGCGACAGGCGCTTCAAGGCGCCGCAGTGGCGCGAGCAGCCGGTGTTCGATTTCCTGCGCCAGAGCTATTTCGTCATCGCCGATCACATGCTCAAGAACGTCGAGGCGCTGGAGCATGTCGATGAGCGGCAGCGCGACCAGATCCGCTTCGCCACCAAGGGCTTCATCGACGCGATCAGCCCCACCAACTTCCCCGCCACCAACCCGCAGGTGCTCGAGAAGATCGTCGAAACCAAGGGCGAGAGCCTGCTGAAGGGGCTGCAGCACATGCTGCAGGACATGGCCAAGGGCCAGATGACGCAGACCGCCGCCGGCGCGTTCGAGCTGGGCCGCAACCTGGCGATGACGCCGGGCAAGGTGGTGAAGCGCACCCCGCTCTACGAGCTGATCCAGTATGCGCCGACCACCGAGACGGTGCTGGAAACGCCGCTGATCATCTTCCCGCCGTGGATCAACCGCTTCTACATCCTCGACCTGACGCCCGAGAAGAGCTTCATCCGTTGGGCGGTGGAGCAGGGGATCACCGTGTTCGTCGTCTCTTGGCGCTCGGCCGATGCGAGCATGAAGGACGTGGTGTGGGACGATTATGTCGAGCGCGGCCAGATCGACGCGATCGACACCGTGCGCGAGCTGCTCGGCGTCGAGAGCGTGCACACGATCGGCTATTGCGTCGCCGGCACCACGCTGGCGGCGACGCTGGCGGTGCTCGCCGCGCGCGGGCAGGCGGCGAAGGTGGCGAGCGCGACCTTCTTCACCGCCCAGGTCGACTTCACCGACGCGGGCGACCTGCGCGTGTTCGTCGACGACGACCAGCTGGCGATGATCCGCAGCCTGAGCGGCGAGGGATTCCTCGACGGGCGCTACATGGCGGCGACGTTCAACCTGCTGCGCGGGCGCGACCTGATCTGGAACTACGTCACCAACAACTATCTGATGGGGCAGGAATATGCGCCGTTCGACCTGCTCCACTGGAACTCGGACGTCACCAACCTGCCGGCGACCTGGCACCTCAGCTACCTGACCGACCTCTACCGCGACAACAAGCTGATCGCGCCGGGCGCGCTGAGCATCGGTGGTACCCCGATCGACCTGTCGAAGGTAGAAACGCC
>JAIYAA010000320.1 GCA_027489295.1 Sphingomonadales bacterium
AAACCCTCTAGCGACGGGGCTTCCCAATGGCAGCATCTCTCAAGGTGATCGACGGCAATATGGCCAATCCCACGGACAAGCAGAAGGCGCTCGACGCCGCCCTCGCGCAGATCGACCGCGCCTTCGGCAAGGGGTCGGCCATGCGGCTGGGCTCGAAGGAGACGATGCAGGTCGAGGCGATTTCCACCGGCTCGCTGGGCCTCGACATCGCGCTCGGCGTCGGCGGGTTGCCGCGCGGCCGCGTGATCGAAGTCTATGGTCCGGAAAGCTCGGGCAAGACGACGTTGGCGCTGCACGTGATCGCCGAGGCGCAGAAGAATGGCGGTACCGCCGCGTTCGTCGACGCAGAACATGCGCTCGACCCCGTCTATGCCAAGAAGCTGGGCGTCAACATCGACGAGCTGATCGTCTCGCAGCCGGATACCGGCGAGCAGGCGCTCGAGATCGTGGATACGCTGGTGCGTTCGAACGCGATCGACGTGCTGGTGGTCGATTCGGTCGCAGCCCTGGTGCCGCGCGCCGAAATCGAAGGCGAGATGGGCGACAGCCATGTCGGCCTGCAGGCGCGCCTGATGTCCCAGAGCCTGCGCAAGCTGACCGGCTCGATCAGCCGCTCGCGCTGCATGGTGATCTTCATCAACCAGCTGCGCATGAAGATCGGCGTGATGTACGGCAACCCCGAGACGACGACGGGCGGCAACGCGCTCAAGTTCTACGCCTCGGTCCGTCTCGACATCCGCCGCACCGGCCAGATCAAGGATCGCGACGAGATCATCGGCAACGCGACCCGCGTGAAGGTGGTGAAGAACAAGGTCGCTCCGCCGTTCAAGCAGGTCGAATTCGACATCATGTATGGCGAGGGCATCTCGAAGATCGGCGAGATCCTCGATCTCGGCGTAAAGGCCGGGCTGGTGGAGAAGGCGGGTGCCTGGTTCAGCTATGACAGCATCCGCATCGGCCAGGGGCGCGAGAATTCGAAGAATTTCCTGCGCGAGAATCCGGAAGTCTGCAACCGTCTGGAAGCCGCGATCCGCGGCCGCACCGAACAGGTCGCCGAAGGGCTGATGGCCGGTCCGGAGCCCGACGACGATATCTGATCGGGCGCGGTGCGCTGTCGACAGCAAAACAGGCTCGGCGTCAGAAACGCCGGGCCTTTTTGTTGGTGCATGCGCCAACGCGGCGGCGGTGGTTCGGGAGCCGGGCACCTCGCTCGGCTTTGACGCATCGGGCGGAAGCCTTCAAAAGCACGCCATGGGGATGCTGGTCACCATTGCACTGACGCTGATCGGATCGGGGACGGCCGCAGACGGCGGTCCTGCGGTCTGCACCCGGTCGAGCGCCACGCAAACGCGCGTGGAAACGGTGCGCGCCGATCCAGAGGCGTGGCAGGGGCGCTGCGTCACCGTGCACGGGATCGTGTATGGACGCCGGCTCTACGCCGATCGTGCGGCGCTGGCCGATCGGCCGCGCGGCGGGTGGGGAGAGGAAACCGCCCGATCGATCCCGCTCTATCGCGGACGCCGGCTGTCATCGCGTCGGGCGGCATGGCGTGCGATAACCGGTACGATCGGCAGCTGCGTCCGCGAGGGGGAAGCGATCGAGGCGCTCCGGCGGGCCGACCAGGATTCCTTCGTCATGGTCGGCGGCTTATGCCACACCTCGCTCGAACCCTATCTCAGCCCGACGGCGATTCGTCGCCCTGCGCCAGCGCCGAAGCGGCCATGAGCACCGTTCCGCACCAGACCGACGATCACCAGTGCGTCGCACCGGATCTCGCCGAGCGCCTTGCTCTGGCGCGCGCATACCTCCGCGAATGTGCGCCGGGTCTGCAGGAACGGCCGGAGCCCGGGCGACAGCCGCGCTTCGCCTATGCCGCCGCTTCCGGTGCCATCGTGTTTCGACTGGTTGTCGATCCGCCCAACCTGCTCCTCCACCTCGCCGATGGCGCGATCCTGCCCGATCCGGCCGCTCGCTTGCGCGGCGCGGGGCGGCGGGGCCGCTATATCTGCCTGCGGGACACGGGGGTCTTGGCAGATGCCGCGGTCCGTACATTGATCTTGGAGGCCATCGCGCAATCGGCGCGGAGTCCATCACGTTGATACATCCCATATTTCTTTAATCGTGCCGAGCAACTGCCGGTACCACCGACCGTTAGGCTCTCAACTATTGTGAGGGCTCCCATGACCGATACATTGCCACGGAACGCCGGTAACGGCGGCGAAACCCATCAGGTGACCGACGCCGACCATCCGGTACTCACCACCAATCACGGCACGCCGATCAGCGACAACCAGAATCAGCTCAAGGCGGGCGCGCGCGGCCCGGTGCTGATCGAGGACGAAGCCTTCCGCGAAAAGATCAATCATTTCGACCATGAGCGCATTCCGGAGCGCATCGTCCACGCCCGCGGTTCGGCTGCCCATGGCTATTTCGAGGTTACCGACAGCCTCGCCGACGTCACCATCGCCGATCTGTTCCAGAAAAAGGGCCAGCGCACCGAGGTGTTCGTCCGCTTCTCCACCGTCGCGGGCGGCGCCGGATCGGTCGACACTCCGCGCGACGTGCGTGGCTTTGCGGTGAAATTTTACACCCGCGAAGGCAATTGGGATCTGGTCGGCAACAACATCCCCGTCTTCTTCATCCAGGACGCGATCAAGTTCCCGGACCTGATCCACGCCGCCAAGATGGAGGCTGATCGCGGCTATCCCCAGGCGGCGACCGCGCACGACACCTTCTGGGACTTCATCAGCCTGATGCCCGAATCGACCCATATGATCATGTGGGCGATGTCCGACCGCACGCTGCCGCGCAGCTTCGCGACGATGGAGGGCTTCGGTGTCCACACGTTCCGGCTGATCGACGCCGAGGGCAAGAGCACCTTCGTCAAGTTCCACTGGAAGCCCAGGGCGGGGCTCGCCTCGACGATCTGGGACGAGACGGTCAAGATCGCCGGCGCCGACCCCGATTTCCAGCGCCGCGACCTGTTCGAGCGAATCGACCGCGGCGACTACCCCACCTGGGAGCTCGGCGTGCAGCTGTTCGACGAGGACTTCGCCAACGCGCAGCCCTACGACGTGCTCGACGCGACCAAGCTGATCCCCGAGGAAGTGCTGCCGGTGCGCATCGTCGGCAGGATGGTGCTCGATCGCTATCCCGACAATTTCTTCGCCGAGACCGAACAGGCGGCATTCGTGCCCAGCCATGTCGTCCCCGGCATCGGCTTCAGCAACGATCCGCTGCTTCAGGGGCGGCTGTTCAGCTATACCGACACGCAGCTGTCGCGGCTCGGCTCGGTCAATTTCCACCAGCTGCCGATCAACGCCGCCAAGGGCCGCGCCGAGGCGGCGGGCTGCCCGTTCCTGAACCAGCAGCGCGACGGCCATATGCAGATGGCGGTGCCCAAGGGCCGTGCCAATTACGAGCCCAACAGCCTTGCCAAGGCGGGCGAGGACGGCGGCGCGCGCGAGGATCCGGAGAAGGGCTACAAGACCTTCCCCTCTGAGGAGCAGGGCCAGAAGCTCCGCATCCGCCCCGAGAGCTTTGCCGATCACTACAGCCAGGCGCGGCTGTTCTTCCGCTCGATGGACCCGGCCGAGCAGGCGCATATCGCCTCGGCGCTGGTGTTCGAACTGTCGAAGGTCAGCCTCGAACATATCCGCGTGGCGGTGATGGCGAACCTGCGCAACGTCGACGAGACGCTGGCGCAGCGCGTCGCCGATGGCCTGGCGATGGACCTGCCGGCAGCGTCGAAGACCGCCGCACCAGTGCTCGACATGGATCCGTCGCCTGCGCTGCGCATCATCCGCGGCCCGCGCGAGGTGCACACGCTGGAGGGCCGCACCGTCGGCATCCTCATCGCTGACGGCACGGATGCCGATGCGCTTTCGACGCTAAAGGAGGCTATCCAGGCGGCCGGTGGCCATGCGATGACGATCGCGCCCAAGGTCGGCGCCGTGCCGCTGTCCGACGGATCGAAGATCGCAGCCGATGCCCAGCTGTTCGGTCAGCCTTCGGTGACGGTGGATGCCTGCGCCGTCATCCTGTCGGACGAGGCTGCGGCCAAGCTCGTCAAGGAAGGTGCCGCGGTGCAGTGGGTGATGGACGCGTTCGGCCACCTCAAGGCGATCGGCGCCAACGCCGCCGCGCAGCCGCTGCTCGACAAGGCGGGCGTGGAGGCGGACGAGGGCGTCACCGATCTCGCCGGTTTCGTCGATGCCGCGAAGCGCCGCTATTGGGACCGCGAGCCGAACGTCCGCACGCTCGCCTGACCGGTACCTGCCCAGCTTGCGCGGCGGTCCGCCGTCGCGCAAGCTGCAGGCCTGTGCAGACAGCGGCGAAACCGCCGCGCCGACCGGAGGGGCCCTTGACGATCATCGTCCATCATCTCGAAAATTCGCGCTCGCAGCGGGTGCTCTGGCTGCTGGAGGAGCTCGAACTTCCCTATGCGGTGAAGCGCTACGAGCGAAACAAGACGACGATGCTCGCGCCGCCCGAACTCAAGCAGGT
The DNA here is from genome assembly GCA_027489295.1 of Sphingomonadales bacterium. The sequence goes on from JAIYAA010000320.1 coordinate 4,507, forward strand.
CCACCCGCTCGGTAAATCCCCGGTGATCGAAGACAATGGGACCGTGGTCGCCGAGACCGGCGCGATCCTGCAATATCTGGTCGACAAGGCGCAGGGCAAGCTCGGTGCGCCGGCGAGCCGTGACGATGCGCTGCGCTACCGCCACTTCCTGCATTATGCCGAGGGCTCGCTGATGCCGCCGCTGCTGGTGATGCTGGTGCTCGCGCGTGTTCCGCTCTTCGGCAAACTCGGCCTCAAGAAGTTCCGGCCGATGGCGGAGGTGCATTTCGACTACGTCGAGGGCGAGCTCGCCAGCCGACCATGGTTCGCGGGCGACCAGTTCACCGCCGCCGACGTGATGATGAGCTTCCCGATCGAAGCTGCAGTAAAGCGCGCGGGGATACTGGAAGGCCGCCCGCACATCGCGACGTTCCTGGAGAAGATCCATGCCCGCCCGGCCTATCAGCGTGCGCTGAAAGCGGGCGGGCCCTATGCCTATGCGTGAGGTGGCCGGGAGCGCTCAGTTCCCGGCATAATCCTCGAACTTCTCGGCATCGTGCGGTCCTCCGGCAGGGAGCGGCCGCACCGCCGGCTCGGCCTCGTCGGGGTCGTCCAGCTTGCCTTCCCAGCGCGCCACCACGGCTGCTGCCACGGCATTGCCGACGACGTTGGTCGCGGTGCGGCCCATGTCGAGGAAATGATCGACCGCGAGGATCAGCAGCACCCCCGCCTCGGGTATGTTGAAGTGCGCGAGCGTGCCGGTGATCACCACCAGGCTGGCGCGCGGCACGCCGGCAATGCCCTTGCTGGTTACCATCAGGATCAGCAGCATCTGGATCATCGTCGCCCAGTCGAGATGGATGCCATAGGCCTGCGCGATGAAGATCGACGCGAAGGTCATGTACATCATCGAACCGTCGAGATTGAACGAATAGCCGAGCGGCAGCACGAAGCTGGCGATGCGCGGCGGTACGCCGAACCGGTCGAGCGCGTCGAGCGTGCGCGGATAGGCGGCCTCGGACGAGGCGGTGGAGAAGCCGAGCAGGATCGGGTCGCGCAGATAGCGGAACAGCAGGCCGGTGCGCGGGCCGATCACCAGGAAGCAGGCGCCGAGCAGCACCGCCCAGAGTGCGGCGAGGCCGATATAGAAGCTGCCCATGAAGAAGGCGAGGTCGCCCACCACGCCCAGCCCCTTGGTCGCCAGCGTGCGCGCGACGGCGCAGAACACCGCGACGGGGGCGAACAGCATCACATAGCCGGTCACCGTCAGCATCACCGAGACCAGTGCCTCCAGCCCGCGCAGCAGGGGCTTGGCCTTGTCGCCCACCGCCGCCATGCCGACGCCGAAGAACAGCGAGAAGATCACCAGCTGGAGGATGTCGTTGCTCGCCATGGCGTCGATCGCGCTGGTCGGCACGATGTGCGTGAAGAACTTGGCTGCATCGAAGGCCGTGCGGTCGACGCCGCTGGAGGCGTTCGCGGGCGGCAGCGCCAGGTGCAACCCGGTGCCCGGGTGTAGCAGGTTGACCAGCAGCAGGCCGAGCGTGAGCGACACCAGGCTCGCGCAGACGAACCAGAAGAACGCCTTCAGCCCCACGCGCCCGATCGCGCCACCGCCGCCCATATGGGCGATACCGACAACCAGCGTGGAGACCACCAGCGGCGCGATGATCATCTTGATCAGATGGAGGAACATCTGGGTGGGGATGTCGAGGCCGTAGGCGATTCGTTCCAGCGTCGCCTTGCCCTCGGGCGTACCGCCATAGCCGAGGTTGAGACCCCAGCCGATCAGTCCGCCCAGCAGCAGTGCCGCCAGGATGAACCAGGTTAGTCGTTTACCCACATTTGCTCCCCGAAGAATCGTCGGGGGAGGGAAGGGGATTGTTGGCCCCGGGTCAAGCCCGGCGGATTAACCGAGCGTGGCGGCTGTCCCATGCCAGCGCGCTGCGGCGACCGCGCGATCGCGGCGAGCGGCTACGGCGTTGCCGAGCTTCGCCTCGATCTGGCTGCGCGTTGCCAGCGCCACCGGATCCAGCGGGCGGTGACGCAGTGACGCCTCGATTTCGGTACGCGCCGCGCTGGTCTTCCCTAGCGCGAGCAGTGCCGCGGCAAGATCGCGGCGTACCGGATACCACCAGAGCGGCGGATCGGTCCAATCGGCAAGCGGCTTGGCCTCCTCGATCGCGGCGGCACGTGCAAAGTGCTTGGCGGCGCGATCGGGGCGGTTGTCGAGCATCGCCGCACGGCCGTCGAGCACCAGCCGGGCCAGCTTCACCGCGGCGGTGGCGCTGCCGTCGAGCGGATCGGGCCGGATCTTGCCCGGTAGCGCCCTGGCCTCCGCCGCCAGCCCCGTACGGTCGCCGACGCGGGCATAGGCCTCGCCGCGCGCATAGTGCCAGAAGGCCTGCGCGATTGCGGCATCCTTGGGCGGGGCGGGGATGGCCAGCATCTCGGCCAGCGGTGCGAAGCGGGCGAGGGCGATATAGCCCTGGCCGAGAACGGCCTGCTGGAACGGATCGAGCTTGGGCGCGCGCGAGCCCATCTCCACCAGCGGCCGCGCGATCGCCAGTCCGCGCGTCGCATCGCCCGCCATCAGCGCGCCGCCGATGCCGAACTGGACGTTGTGGCCGTGATAGGTGAGCGTCCAGACTCCGTCCGGCTCGCTGAGCTTCAGCCGCCGCGCATTGGCGAAGCCGAGCTCGACGGCTTTCTGGTTGGCGATCGCGGCATCCTCGTAGCGGCCGATCCAGTAATAGGTATGCGACGGCATGTGGATCAGGTGGCTGGCCGCCGGCGCGATGGTGGCGAGGCGATCGGCATAGCGTTCGGCGCGGGCGGGGACCTTGGCGCCTTCGGTCGCGTGGATGTAGAAATGGATGGCGGGCGCATAATCGGGATTGCGCTGGAGCACCGTCTCGAGCAGCGCGATGGGCCGTGCCATCTGCTCGGCCTTGAAATCGGATGCGATCAGCAGCGCGTCGGCGGCTACCACGGCGACGGCATCGTCGTCCGGATAGGCTTTCGCCAGGCCCTCCATCGCATCGGCGAAGGCGCGATTGCCCTGTGTCGCGGTGCCGGCATAGCGCAGCTTCATCGCCGCGATCAGGCGCTGTTCCTTCTCGGGCCCGCCTGCGGAGAGGCGTTCGGCGGTCGCGGTCACCTCGGCGAGCCGGACGCGCTCCTTGTCGTCGATCGGATAGTTGATCGTCGGGCCCGCCGCATAGGCCTCGCCCCAGCCGCACATCGCGCAATCGGAATCGAGCCGGCGCGACTCCTGGAACGCGGCGATCGCCGCCTTGTGGGCGAAGGCATGGGCGAGCTGCATGCCGTTGGTGAAGAAGGCCTGCGCATCGCTGCTCTTCGTTCGCACCGCAAACCCGCCGGGGCCATAGCCGGCGAGGATCGACGGACGCGCGCCGGTTTCCACCGCATCGCCGCACCAATGCGGGTTGAAGGGTGTCCCCGGCACGGTTGCGGCCGGCGGCAGGGCGGCGCCGAGCAGCAGCAACGCCGGTGTGATTGCGAGCAGTCGCATGGTGCCATCATCCCCTGTCGGCCGCGCCTCCGGCGCTTGCCCTGTGCCCCTGCTTCGTCCTACCCGATCTGGCGGTGAAAGACGAGGGGCGCACGATGACGAACTGGGGAACGACTCGGCGAAACCTGATCGGGAGCATGGCCGCGCTGCCGCTGCTCGGGGTGCCGGGCATCGTCCGAGCCGCCGAGCCAGACCTCTCTGCGCTCCAGGACATGACCGGGAACGCGCGCCCGATCGGCCCGGACGAGCGCCGGGCACGGCTGCTCAAGGCGCAGGCGCTGATGAAGGCGAACGGCATCGGCGCGGTGCTGATCGAACCGGGCGCGAGCCTCGTCTATTTTACCGGTATCCGCTGGGGGCGCAGCGAGCGGCTGACCGCGGCGATCCTGCCGATGGAGGGCGAACCCTGCATCGTCACCCCCTTCTTCGAGGAGCCGCGCACCCGCGAGACGCTGGCCATCCCGGCCGAGGTGCGGGTGTGGCAGGAGGACGAGGATCCGCTCAAGCTCGTCGCGGGGTTCCTCAAGGATCGCAGGCTCGCCGCGTTGCCGGTCGGCATCGAGGAGACGGTGCGGTACTTCGCGGTCGACGGGCTGCAGAAGAACGGCCTGCGCGTCACAACTGCCAACCCGGTCGTGCGTGGCTGCCGGATGATCAAGAGCCCGGCCGAACTCGCGCTGATGCAGCTCGCAACCGATATCACCATTGCCGCCTATCGCTTTGTGCATGCACGGGTCGAGACCGGGATGCGCCAGCGCGACGTGTCGGCGCTGATGGATGCGGCGACGCGCAAGCTGGGCGGCGATCCCGAATTCAGCATGGTGCTGGTGGGCGAGGGCGCGGCCTATCCGCACGGCACCAAGACGCCCTCGCCGGTGAGCGCCGGCGCGATCGTGTTGATGGACTGCGGCTGCAACGTGATGGGCTATCAGTCCGACGTGTCGCGCACCTTCGTTCACGGCACGGCCAGCGCGCAGCAGCGCAAGGTGTGGGACGCGGTTGCCAAGGGCCAGCAGGTGGCGATCGCCGCTGCCAGGCTCGGGGCGCCTGCGGGCAGCGTCGACGATGCGGTGCGGGGCTATTATGCGTCGCTCGGCTATGGGCCGGACTACAAGCTGCCGGGCCTGTCGCACCGCACCGGCCACGGCATCGGGCTGGACGGGCACGAACCGGTCAACCTGGTGCGCGGCGAGAAGACCCCGCTCGCGCCCGGCATGTGCTTCTCGAACGAGCCCGGCATCTACATCCCCGGCAGCTTCGGCGTGCGGCTGGAGGATTGCTTCCACATGACCGAGGCTGGGCCGAAATGGTTCTCGACCCCGCCGGTCTCGATCGAGCAGCCGATGGGCTGAACCTTTCCGCGCGGACGTGCGCGCGGAACGATGACGGTGATCGACGTGTTTCGCTTGAGCGAACGCGCGCGCGCCCCTAAGTCGACGAGCATGACGTCGACCAATGATATCCGCCGCTCGTTTCTCGACTATTTCGAGGGCCAGGGCCACGCCCGCGTCCCCAGCGCGCCGCTGGTGCCGCACAACGATCCCACGCTGATGTTCGTGAACGCCGGCATGGTGCCGTTCAAGAACGTCTTCACCGGCCTTGAATCGCGCCCCTACAGCACCGCGACGAGCAGCCAGAAGTGCGTGCGCGCGGGTGGCAAGCATAACGATCTCGACAATGTCGGCTACACCGCCCGGCACCACACCTTCTTCGAGATGCTCGGCAATTTCTCGTTCGGCGACTATTTCAAGGAGCAGGCGATCACCCACGCCTGGACCCTCCTCACCAGGGAATGGGGCATCCCGGCCGAGAAGCTGACCGTCACGGTGTACCACACCGACGACCAGGCGTTCGACCTGTGGAAGAAGATCGCGGGGCTGCCCGATCACAAGATCATCCGCATCCCGACCAAGGACAATTTCTGGGCGATGGGTGCGGACGGCCCGTGCGGCCCCTGCTCGGAAATCTTCTACGATCACGGCGAGCACATCTATGGCGGCCCCCCGGGGTCGCCCGAGGAGGACGGCGACCGCTTCGTCGAGATCTGGAACCTCGTCTTCATGCAGTTCGTGCAGGAGAACGACCAGATCGTCGGCGATCTGCCGCGGCCGAGCATCGACACCGGCATGGGGCTGGAGCGGATCGCCGCCGTGCTCCAGGGCGTCCATAACAATTACGACATCGACACGTTCAAGGCGCTGATCGACCAGTCGGCCGCGCTCACCGGCGCGCCCGCCAATGGCGAGCAGGTCGCCAGCCACCGCGTGATCGCCGATCACCTGCGCTCGTCGGGCTTCCTCGTTGCGGACGGCGTGCTGCCGGCGAACGAGGGCCGTGGCTATGTGCTCCGCCGCATCATGCGCCGGGCGATGCGCCACGCCCACCTGCTCGGTGCGAAGGATCCGCTGATGCACCGGCTGGTGCCGTCGCTGGTCGCCGAGATGGGCGCCGCCTATCCGGAACTCGTCCGTGCGCAGCCGCTAATCGAAGCCACGCTGCTGCAGGAGGAAACCCGCTTCCGCCAGACGCTCGCCAACGGCCTGCGCCTGCTCGACGAGGCGACCGTGGGGCTGAAGGCCGGCGACACGCTGCCGGGTGCGACCGCGTTCAAGCTCTACGACACCTTCGGCTTCCCCTATGACCTGACCGAGGATGCGCTGCGCGCGCACGAGATCGGTGTCGATCGCGCCGGCTTCGATGCGGCGATGGCCGAGCAGAAGCGCGCCGCCCGCGCCGCTTGGAAGGGCTCGGGCGAGAAGGCGTCGGAGGAACTCTGGTACGATCTCGCCGACGAACTCGGCGGTACCGAGTTCATCGGCTATGCCGGCACCCAGGGCGAAGGCCAGGTGGTCGCGCTGGTCAAGGACGGCGCGCGGGTGGAGAAGGCGGTTGCCGGCGACACGGTGACGATCCTCACCAACCAGACGCCCTTCTACGGCGAGAGCGGCGGCCAGATGGGCGATGTCGGCGTGATCTCCAGCGACAAGCTGCGCGCTGCGGTCGACGATACGTCGAAGCCGCTCGGCCGCCTGCATGCGCATCACGCCAAGATCGAGAGCGGCGAAGTCGCCGTGGGCGACGCCGTTCACCTGTCGGTCGATGTCACGCACCGCGACCAGGTCCGCGCCAACCACTCGGCGACGCACCTGCTGCACGCGGCGCTGCGCAAGCGGCTCGGCGGCCATGTCAGCCAGAAGGGCAGCCTGGTGGCGCCCGAGCGGCTGCGCTTCGACTTCTCGCACCCCTCGGCGCTGACGCCCGAGCAGATCGCCCAGGTCGAGGCCGATGTGAACGCCCAGATCCGCCATAACGGCACGGTCGAGACGCGGCTGATGACGCCGGACGACGCGATCGCGGCCGGCGCGATGGCGCTATTCGGCGAGAAGTACGGCGACGAGGTTCGCGTGCTCTCGATGGGGTTGGGCGAGGATGCGTCCTACTCGGTCGAGCTCTGCGGCGGCACCCATGTCAACGCGACCGGCGATATCGCGATCTTCAAGATCGTCTCGGAAAGTGCAGTCTCCTCGGGCGTGCGCCGTATCGAGGCGCTGACCGGCGAGGGTGCCCGACTGTGGCTCAACGCCCGCGACGAGCGGTTGCGCGAAGCCGCCGCCGCGCTCAAGACCGCGCCGGACGACGTGCCGGCCCGCGTCGCTGCACTGGTCGAGGAGCGCCGCAAGCTTGAGCGTGAGCTGGCCGAGGCCAAGAAGGCGCTGGCGCTCGGCGGCGGTGCCGGCGCTGCCCCGGCGGGTCCGGAGCAGGTGAACGGCATCAACTTCGTCGGCCAGGTGCTCGACGGGCTCGAGGCCAAGGCACTGCGCGGCGCGGTGGACGAAGCCAAGGCGCGGATCGGCAGCGGCGTGGTGGCGCTGGTTGCGGTGAACGAGGGCCGTGCGTCGGTCGCGATCGGTGTCAGCGACGGCATCGGTGTCAGCGCCGTGGACCTGGTCAAGGTCGCGGTGGCGGTGCTCGGCGGTCAGGGCGGCGGTGGCCGTCCGGACATGGCGCAGGGCGGCGGTCCGGACGGGGCAAAGGGCGCGGAAGCGCTCGCGGCGGTGAAGGCGGCGCTGGCGGAAGCTGCCGTCGCCGCCTGACCGTGGTCAGCGCCCGGGGGCGTAGCCGTCCTCGGGCAGCACCCAGATCGCGGTCTGCCCCATGTCGGGCCGCAGCAGGCCGTCGATCGTCACGTTGACCGTCAGCTCGTCGCCACTCGCGGC
>JAIYAA010000377.1 GCA_027489295.1 Sphingomonadales bacterium
CGATGATGGCGCTGCCGATCGGCGCGTTGAAGCCGTCGACCACGCGCGCGACGTCGCCGATCCGAACCGGCGCTTCGCCCGCCTGCTTGACGATCGCCTGCTTGAGGTCAGCCGCAGTCTGGACGGTGCCCGCCTGCTGAACCGCGAGCCGCTGGTTGGGTGTGTCGACGAACCCGCCGCCCCCGACCAGAACCGCGTCGCCCGCTGCCGCGCGTACCTCCGCCAGCGTCACGCCGGAAGCGCGCAGGCGATCGGGATCGACCAGCACCTGCAACTGCCGGTCGCGCTGGCCCCAGACCGCGACGTTGGCAACCCCGGGGACCGCCATCAGCCGTGGTCGGATCGTCCAGCGCACCAGCTCGGACAACTGCATTTGGTCGAGCTTCGTCGAGGACAGCCCGACCTTCATCGCGCGACTGGTCGAGGACAGCGGCGGCATCAGCACCGGCTGCCGCGCCGCGAGCGGCAGGCGCGGCTGCACCTGCGCGATCCGCTCGCCGACCATCTGCCGGGCGCGGATCACGTCGGACCCGCGCTCGAACAGGATCTGCACCGACGACAGGCCCAGCACCGACTTGGATCGCAGTGTCATCAGGCCGGGAACGCCGTTGACGGCGGTCTCGATCGGGACCGTGACGAGGCTCTCGACCTCCTCGGTCGACAGCCCCGGCGCCTCGGTCTGGATTTCGACCATCGGCGGTGCGAACTCGGGAAACACGTCGAGCGGCACGTCGCGCCCGGCGCGGACCCCGAGCACCACCAGCAGCGCGGCGAGCGCGAGAACAAGGACCCGCTGCGCCAGCGCGAAATGGACGAGCCGGCTGAGCATCAGTGCGCCGCCCCGAACTCGGTACCGAACAGCTCCGCCGCGCCATCGGTCACGACCTGCGCGCCATCGGTCAACCCACGCGCCAGCAAAGCTCGCCCGCCGCTTTCCGACGCCACCTCGACGCGCTGGCGGACGAAGGTATCGGGAGCGGTCTTCTGATAGACCCACTCGCCGCCATGAATATCGCGCAGGATCGCGGCCGAAGGCACCGACAAGCCCACGGTCTGTCCGGCAAGCGGCAGGTCGACCGATACGCGCTGGCCGACCCGGAAGACCCGGTCGCGATTGTCGACCGCGTAATAGAGGTCGACGGTGCCGGCGACGGTGTTGGCCGAAGGCGGTGCCTGCACCGGGCGCGCCGCACGGGGGGCACCACCGTCGCCGAGGGTGCGGATCGTGGCGGAGGCTTCACGGCGCACCTCGCCCATATCGCTGCCGAACACCGACGCCCGGACCCATAGCACGGGCTGCGCGCCGAGCGAGGCGACCGCCGGTCCAAGCAGCCGGCGCTGCTGACGTGCCGCGCCTAATGCCGCCTGCGCTGCTGCGAGGGCTGCTGCTGCTTCGTCGCGCGCCCGGACACTGCCGGCTTCCTCGCGCACCAGGCTCTCGGCCCGGTCGAGCGCGATCCGGGCAAGGCGGGCCTGCGCCGATGCGCGCGCCAGTTCGGCATCGGCCGCAGCCTGCTGGCTGCCGATCTGTTGGAGATTGGTCGTCGAGTTGACCGGCACACCATTGGCGCTGATCGGTGGGACCACGATTTCGCCGGCCACCTCACGCGTTGCGGTGGCCGATCCTCCGCCGACGCGCTCTAGGCTGATGCCCAGGCGACGCTGCGCCTCGGGCGTCAGCGTCAGCTTCAGCAGCTCGCTTTCGTGCGCGATCGTCTCGGCATGGGCAGGCGGTGCGGGCGGCTTGGCAGCCTTCTCGCCGCAACCGGCAAGCAGGATCGGGATCAGAAAGAAGGTCTGGCGCATCGTGACGGCTTAGTCACGAAAGCATGGGCGCTGCTGGAGCCGACTATACAAAGTCCCAATGTCGCCGGTCATTCACGAGTTTCGATTTGAATTTGCTGCTTCGACCTGATGATCGTCGGCCCCGGGGGTGCGCGTATGGAGAGAGTCGACGTGACGAGAGAGCATCCCGCCCGTAAAGTCGCCGAAATCACCCTCGGCTTTTGGCTGGCCAAGGTCGTCGCCACGACATTGGGTGAGGTTGCGGGTGACGCCATCGCCCAGACGCTGAACCTGGGCTACGTCGCCGGGCTTGCCATCACGCTGGGCCTGCTAGCGGCGTTCCTCGTCGCGCAGGTTCGTGCCGATCGCTATCGTCCTTTTCTGTTCTGGGCGACGATCGTCGGTACGACCACGGCGGGAACCGAAATAGCCGACCTGTCGACCCACACCCTCAACCTTGGCTATAACGTGACGTCGGCCATCCTTTTCGGCGGCATGTTGCTGACCCTCGGTATTTGGTATCTTAGGCGGGGCACCTGTGACGTGAGCGCGGTGGTCGATCGTGAGAGCGAGTTGTTTTTCTGGGGCGCCGTTCTGTTCTCGAACAGCCTCGGCACGGCGTTCGGCGATGGACTCGTCTATGTTTTTGGCCTCACATACACCACGGGATCGCTGGTCTGCATGGCTGTGATCGGCGCGGTTTTGCTTTTGCACTATGTTGCCCGGATCAACGCAGCATTCATATTCTGGGCGGCATTCGTCTTCACCAGGCCGTTCGGCGCCGACTTCGGGAATCTGCTCACAAAGGAAGCTGCCAAGGGCGGATTTGGCCTCAACACGTTTGCGACTGCCTTGGTCTGCGTCCTGTTGCTTGCTGGCATTGTCGTGTTTTTCGAACGCCGGCAGCACCTTGTTGATGAACGTGGCCGTAGCGCAGCCTGAACAACCAAGCGGAGACGCCGCCGGCGTACCTCCTAGCTGATCCCATATTTCGATCGGGAACAGGCCTTGAGACGGCAAAAGCATTCTTAATGGGATGGTTCATTGGGAAACGGCTAAGCGTTCCCCGCTCGCTGCACGGTCTGCAATTCCCGATGACTAATCCGCCTGATCCCATGTCGATCTAGCAGCGTGGCAACGCCGGGATCGGTCAGAGCGGCAGCATCATGCACGCGGATATCCGCATGGTGACGATCGTAGCCTCGCAACTCTTCACCATCCATAACGGGGTGAGCGAACAGTTCCGTTACGCCGCTCGGAAGGTCGGGGCACACCTCTAGCATCACATCGCGGGTAGGGCGCGGCCAAGTGTAGATCAGATGATCGACCGACAGGACGCCTCGCGCCGCCGCCAGTTCACGGGCCGGAAAAGCCGGTGAGAGGGGAAGGCGCACCGGCACGCCGATCTCGGCCGCGAGGTCGAGGTAGATCGCGAACAGGGCCTCGCTCGCGTGCAGGACATCCATATGCGTGTCGATGTGCGTGACATCAACGCCCCATGCGAGCGCGGCATCGACCTGAGCGTGGCATTCGGCGCGCACCTCCCCCAAGTCCTGCTGGGCATGGGCCAGCGCGGTCGTAGGGGGCAGGAAGCCGCCGGGGTCGTGGAGCGACGCGGCTCCGGTCAGGCTGCGCCAGCGATAGCCTGCGTGCTCGCTGGTCAGGGTCAGATGGACCCCCATCGGCAAGCCCTCGAACATGCGCGCCGCCTCGGCAGCCCACGGGCAGGGCACCATCAACGACGCACTAGTGGCGACGCCGTAGGTCATTGCGCGAAACGCTGCCACGTTGGCACTGTGGCTTGATCCCACATCGTCGCAGTTGACGATTAAAAGGCGATCGTCACGGCCGTATCCAAGCTGCTCGGTAAGGTTCGAGGTATCATTGGGCACGCAACGTCGCTCCTCACCTGGTTCGACGCTCGGTGGCTTGCTCCGTCTGGTTGCCGGCTCGGCCACATCCCCATGCAGGAGCACCACCTTGCCCGGACTGGCAGGTTGGTGTTGGGCGTCGGCCCAACTCTTGATGCTGAAGCGACTTTACGGTCTGGCGGTCGGCATCGCAACTCGCTCATTCCTACCATTCCCGATTGGGAACCTGCAGGGGGACAGTCGCGGCGGCAATCTCAGCGGTTCCCTCCAAGGAACCCCGTTTCCCAAAACCTGTTCCCGATTGCTCTTTCCCAAAACGGTCTGTTTGAGACGGAGAAACGGGACAGACCATGCTTAACGAATGGCAGGTCTTGGGAGCCCGAATTCCCATCCGGTACGTCCGAATCTGGGGCGGGAGCCGCCATGGCGGAAATTGGGTGGGAAGCGGACATGGCCGCTTTTGGAGGGAGCAACCGGCATAGCTGCCGTTAAGCAAGCCGCGGCGCGGGAGCACCTTCCGACCAGAATGCGTCGTTCGGGGATCGGGCTTTGAGCGGCAGCTTCTGTCAGAAGCCGCCGGTCGGTCGGCGTTAAACCGTCTGGCAGCAACGCGCCCACTTTCCGTCATTAGAAGGTGCCCTCGGACATCTTAGAAGCGGACATGGCAGGGCTTTGGTTCGCAATTGTTCGGTCCGCGGAAGGGGGCAAGCGGCCGTGGTTGCTGACCCCGCTTATCGCCATCCACCGACCTCCAGGAGCTTCCTAAAGGCGCGCGCTGTTCGGCGCGGTGCGAAGTCGGCCTTAGGCAGGCTTTATCCGCTAATCGCAACAACGCCGGCGGGGTACGACGACTCCGAGTGCCATCGACTTTTGCGGAGGCGCGGCTGTGCCGGCGGCGATGTCGCACGGGACGAACGCGCCCCGTGGCGACGATGACGCTTAAAGGCAGAGGTACCGGCCTATGACGTGGCTATCAGTTGGTCGATGGCCATCGCAATGTCGACTTGCCGAAACGGCTTGGCGAGTTGCGGTAGCGGTAGGTCCAGGTCGCCGCCGGCATAGCCGGTGACGATGAGGATCGGCATATGCGGGTGCGTTTCGTGGATGCGTTCAGCCACTTCGGTGCCGTTCATCCGCGGCATCATATAGTCGGATACCACGGCATCGATCTGGATGCCGGTCCGCAACTTGGCCAGCGCCTGCGCGCCGCCGGCGGCCTCGTGCACCTCATGGCCCAGTTCGCGCAGCATCTCCGCCGTGCCCCGGCGGACCAGCTCCTCGTCGTCGATCAATAGCAGCCGGAGCGGGCGCACCGGCTTGCTGGCGACGGGAAGCCGCGCCGCCGCGAGGGTGATCCCTGCCGTGGCGACGGGCAGATACAGGTCCGCGCGGGTGCCCTGACCGACATTGCTCTGCAACTCAAACGCGCCGCCGAGCTGCGCTGCCAGCCCGTGCACCATCGACAAGCCAAGACCGGTTCCTTTGCCGACATCCTTGGTCGAAAAGAAGGGCTCAACCGCCTTGGCGAGCGTGACTTCGTCCATTCCGGCACCGGTATCGATCACCGAAATGCGGATATAGGCGCCGGGGTTGAGCTTGCTGGCCCTGTCGGGGCCAAGCACCACGCGATCCGCGGCGATGGTCAACACGCCGCCGCCCTCCATCGCGTCGCGGGCATTCACGCAGAGGTTGAGGATGGCGAGTTCGAGCTGGTTCGGATCCGCGATGCCCGCGGGCAGATCATGCACCGGAAGCATGCGCAGCTCGATCGTCGGGCCGATCGAGCTGGCGATAAGGTCACGCATTCCCCCGAACAGCTGGGCGATGTCGACAGCGCGGGTTTCCAGTGCCTGCCTGCGCGCAAAGCCCAGAAGGCGGCTGACCAGGATTTTGGCGCGTTCCGCGGATTGCAGCGCGCCGTCGAGCAAGCGCGCCGACCGCGGGTCCTCGGCGCCGTAGCGCCGATTGAGCAGGTCGAGTGCACCGGTGATCGGGGTGAGCAGATTGTTGATGTCGTGGGCGACGCCCCCGGTCAGCTGGCCGATCGTCTCCAACTTCTGTGCCTCGTGCAGCTGTGCGATCACCGACTCGCGCTCGGCGACGGTGGCGGTGACGCGCGCTTCGAGGCCTTCGTTCAGCTCGCGCAGTTCCTGCTCAGCGCGCTTCCGCTCGGTCACGTCCTGGAAGATAACCGCCACGGCCTTGCGGCTGGAGGGTTCGATGCGGAATGCCGAAAGCTCGAGCTGACGGCGAGTGGCGACCAGTTCGCGCTCGAACCGGATCGGTTCTCCGGAGACGAGCACCTGGCGATAGAGTGCGACCCATCCGTCAGCCTCGTCGGGCACCATCTCCCGCACCTTCTGGCCGATGACGTTGGCAATGCCGGTATGCCGCGCATAGGCGGGATTGGCTTGGACATGAACATAATCGGAAAGCGGGCCTTCTGGGCCGTCGAGGAACTCGATGACGGCGAAGCCTTCGTCCATCGTGTCAAACAGCGTGCGGTACCGCGCCTCACCCTCGCGAAGTTCGATGAGGCGCGTGCGCGCCTCATATTGCCGCTTGCGCGCTCGCAGCGCCGAGCGCGCAAGGCTGATCAGCGTCGTCGGGTGGAAGGGGCGTTCAAGAAAGGTGACGTTGCCGAGAACCTCCAGATAGCGCACCGCGGCCGGATTGCGCTCGAGACCACCCCCCCGGGTGGTGAGCAACACGAAGGGCAGGTCCGACCATTCTTCTTGGTGCGACAGCCATTCGGCGAGCGGGTTCAAGTCGGTGCTGGTAATCGCCTCCTCGGTCACCAGCACGAAGGCGGCGCCGGCATCCAGTTCGTTGATCAGCGAGAGCAGCGAAGGGCAGATGGTCGCCTCGATACCGCCTTCGGTCAGCATCGCCCCGGCGATCGCCGCGTCGCGGCCGCGCGGCGCCAGCACCAATGCCCGCTCCGAAAGCGTACTGTGCTTCACGTTTCGGGATCGTCGAGCAGGGTCGCCTCGCCGACCATGACCGGCACCCCGCGGAGTACGCCCTGGAAGTTAGCCAGCGGCGACCCGAGTGTGAGCCCGTGCGTGCCGATGCGGTATTCTCGGATCGTGTCCTCGTGCGGACCCGTGCGCTTCTTAACCACGGAAACGGCGCGCCGCACCCGACCCAAGGCTTCGAAATAGCGCAGCAGGATGACGGTGTCGGCCAGATAGGTAACGTCCACCGGCGACTTCATGTCGCCGACCAGCCCGTGCTGCGCCACCGTGAGGAAGGTCGTGGCGCCGCGACGGTTCAGATATTGGAGCAGCTCGTGCACATGAAGCACCAGCGCAGTCTCCCCCGGCATTGCGGCCTGATAGCCATTGAGGCTGTCCAGCACGACGGTACGCGCACCGTGCGTCTCGACGCAGACGCGCACCCGTTCGGAAAATTCGCCCGGCGTCAGCTCGGCGGCATCCACCTGTTCCAGCACCAGCGCCTCGGCATCGATCATCGCCTGCAGGTCGATGCCCAGGCTCTTGGCCCGCTCGATAAGCAGCCCGCGTTCCTCGTCGAACACGAACATTGCCGCCCGTTCGCCGCGCGCGATGGCATTGCGCACGAAGGTCAGCGTCATAATCGACTTGCCGGTGCCTGCCGGGCCCAGCACCAGCACGCTGGAGCCGCGCTCGACGCCGCCGCCCAGCAGCGCGTCGAATTCTGGCATGCCCGTGCCCAACACGGTGCGCTCCACCGGCCGCTTGTGTTCGGCCGACACCAGCCGCGGAAACACGCGCACGCCGCCGGTCTCGATCGCGAAATCGTGGAAACCGCCGCGGAACCGCCGGCCGCGATATTTGATCACCCGCAGCCGCCGGCGCTCCGCCCCATATTCGGGAGCAAGCTCCTCAAGGCGCACAACGCCGTGCGCGATCGAGTGGACGGTCTTGTCATTCGCATCGGTGGTCAGGTCGTCGAGCATCAGCACGGTAGCGTTCTGCCGCGCGAAATAGTGCTTCAGCGCCAGTATCTGCCGACGATAGCGCAGCGAACTTTGCGCAAGAAGCCGGATTTCCGATAGGCTGTCCAGCACGACGCGATCAGGGCGGACCCGCTCGAACACGTCGAAGATGCGCCGGGTGGTCTCGCCGAGCTCCAGATCCGAGGAGTAGAGCAAGCTCTGCTGCTGCTCCTCGTCGAGCAGGTTTTCCGGCGGCACCAATTCGAACAGCTCGAGGCCCTGCAGGTCCCAGCCGTGGGCCGCGGCGGTGGAGCGCAACTCTTCCTCTGTCTCGGAGAGGGTGATGTATAGGCAGCGCTCGTCCGATGCCGCGCCCGCACGCAGGAACTGCAGCGCGATCGTCGTCTTGCCCGTGCCAGGGCTGCCTTCGAGCAGGAAAACGCGCGCCCGTTCGAGGCCGCCGCTCAGCACGTCGTCGAGGCCAACGATTCCCGTGGTCGCTTGAGGGTTGGCTACGGGCATTTGGTCTCCTGCCTAGTCCGATGCGGGGAGCCTTGCAGGCTAGCCCAATTCCGACCCTACAACTGCGAAATTGCGTTCTGTTCTGGGTCGTTAGCAAGTAAATGGCGAGGGCAATAGACCCCCCCAATCTCGAACGCTCAAAACGGGACCCTGTTCGTCTCAAGGGCCGCTTTCGGCTAGACCCGACAGCAGTGATGCCGATTGGAGTGGCTCAATCTGGTCGTCAGCTGCCTCGCCCGCGGCTTTCGAAAAACGGCAGCTTTACCGCTTATCCTCAACAAAAGCGGCCCGTCGGCTAACCACCCAATCTCGGTCGTTCTGGAGATCGGATGGTGCAAGAGCTGCCGGTCCGCGCAGGCTGCGTGATGTACGACAAACAGGTGTTTGTCGCTCACCAGGCGGTCAGCGTTTCCTCAAAGAGGTCTTCCACCTTGCGCTTAACCCGGGGGAGGGGTGGGCGGCCCCGTCTCTTTGGAAGCTCGGTACTCGGATGGCCATCATCTATCTCGCGGCGAGACGGCGCGAACACGCCCACGGACTGTGAACTGCGAGCGGGTGCATTGTTGTTCCGCTGGCGGTGATGCGGATTGGCGCTCTGCAAGGCATGCGCCATCGCGAGAGCTGCCCCGAGATGCTTGTTCTCTACGATCTCTGCCTGATTCACGCGCCGCATCTTGTCAAACACGCGATAGGGAAGGGGCTGGTCACCGTATCGCACCTCGATGCGTCCGTCGGGATACTCGCAGACATGGACGCGCTTGCGGGCCAGTGTACGCGCTAGCGGCGTCGGCTCCAGGATGAACATCGCCTTGTTGTAGTGGAGCGCCAAGGCGCCAGTGACCGAGCGCTCGACGCGCCAGACCAACTCGGCTTCTACATTCTCGTGCGGTGCAAGCGGCCGATGCGCGTCGCGGGGGTCTGCAGGCGGGCAGGAGAACTGAGCATTGTGGCGCAAGAGGTAAGAGGGGAGGAAGGTGTTGGCCTCTTCGATGGAGGAGATGCCTTCAAGCCGCATCGCTTTGACGAGGCGATTCTGGAGCGTGCTGTTTGCCCGCTCGACCCGCCCCTTGGCCTGCGGCGAGTTGGCGCAGATGATCTCCACGCCTAGCTTGTCGAGGGCGCGGCCCAGGTGCGACATGCCGTCGCTGTCGGCGGTCGCGCGGTTGTTCCGAAAGGCGCTGTGCTTGTCCGAATAGAAGGCGATCGGCTTGCCGTGGCGCTCTAAATAGGTGCGTGTCGCTTGCAGGTAGGAGAGGGCGCTCTCGCTCTCCGCCATCTCGAGGTGCATCAGCTCGCTCGTGGCATCGTCGATATAGACCAGCAAGCTGCAGCGAGGGCCGCGGCCCTCGAACCAGTCATGGTCTGAGCCATCGACCTGGATGAGCTCGCCGCGGCGCTCGCGCCGGTTGCGGGTCTGGTGGAGCTTGGCGCGCTTGGCTGCCTTGGCCTGCCAGAGGCCGGCGCCGATCATCAGTTGCCGCAGCGTCTCATGCGAAATCGTTATGCTGTGGCGCTCGGCCAGATACTCGGCCGCCAGCGTCGGGCCAAAATCGGGGTAGCGCTGGCGGACGATGGCGACGACATCCTCACGAAAGGCATCGCTCAGCCGCCGGTTGCTTGGGCGCCCGCGCTTCCGCGACACCAGGCCAGCAGCGCCGTCAGCGCGTAGCCGGCGGAGCAGCCGATATAGCTGACTGCGCTCCAGTCCGAGCAGCTGCATAGCCCGAGCTGGCCGAAGCTCGCCGCGCTCGAGCCGCATCAAGGTGTCAAACCGGTAGATCTCGGTATCGCTCATCGCCAGCACCGCCATCGCTACACACCCTCATTGTCGAGGGCGCCCATGGACACGATCGCCTCAGCGAAAGCATGCTTGTGCCATTTCAAATTTGCTGAGCTGTGCCATTTGTACGTTGCGCTTACACCTCCGGGCCACTCTCCGATATCGATAATACATGTTATGTAAAGTCGCCGACGGAACGATCGGGAAGGGCGAGCACGGCCGCGCCCTTCCCGTGTTCTTGGCTTACCAGTTCACCCCAAGACGGGCGTAGAGATAGCGACCGTTGAAGCCGAACGGCGAGTAGGACGGGAAGCCCAGCACGCCGGTCGAGTTGTTGGCGACGATCGTTCGATCCGGATAGACGTCGAACAGGTTGCTGGCGCCGATCGCGATCTGGGCGCCCTTGCGGGGCTGGTAGCGCAGCTCGAGGTCGCTGATCAGATGCTGCCCGGTATGGATGTCGGCGGCGGGCGTCGTGCCGGGCTGGTTGACGTCGCCATAATAGGTACCGCGCACGGTGATGCCCACGGGGCCCCTGGTCCAATCGATCGTGCCGGTCACCTTCTCGCCGGGCGTACCCTGCTCGATCGTCAGCACGCGGCTTCGTGCGAACAGCACCGGTGCGGGATTCACGGTCGCGGTGCTGGTCGGCACGCGGGTGACGACGATCTCGTTGACGTTGCCGGCCAAGGTGAAGTCGAACGCGCCCGCCGCGTTCGCTGCATCGCCGATCCGGTAATGCGCCACCGCATCGATGCCGCGGGTCCGCGAGCGCAGGCCGTTGATGAAGAAGCGCGCCGACGGCACGTTGAACGGCGCGAGAATCGCCGCGACCTGCGGGCTGAAGCTCGACTGGATGTTCTCCGAAAGCGCCAGCTGATCGCGCAGACGGATCTCGTACGCGTCGACGCTGAGGTCGAAGCCGCCGGCGCGGATCACCGTGCCGAGCGAGAGATTGGTGGACTTTTCCGGCTGCAGCGGCTTGCCGCCCAGTGCGGCCGCCACGGGCGTGGTCGACGGGAAGGTACCGGTGAGGACCGGCGTTCCGTTTTGCACGACCTGGGCGATTGAGGTGAAATATTGCTGCTGCAGGCTCGGCGCGCGGAAGCCGGTCGACACGGTGCCGCGCAGCGCGAACCACTTGGCGACATCATAGCGTGCCGAGAGCTTGCCGTTGGCGGTGTCGCCAAAGTCCGAATAATGTTCGCCGCGGACCGCGACGTCGACCAGGAACGCCTGGGTCACCTGCGCTTCGAGATCGACATAGCCCGAGATGCTGCGCCGCGAGCGCTGGATCGCGTTGACCGGCGCGAACCCGCCAAAGCCCTGCGCACCCGACCCCTCATACGAGGCCTGCTCGCCCGGTGTGATCTTGTAGCCCTCGCGCCGCCCCTCGGCACCGAAGGCGAGGTTGAGCGACTGCAGGACATCGAACTTGCGGCGCACGTCCAGTCCGGCGACCCACTGGTCGAAGATCACCGCGCCGTCATAGAAGTTCTTCGGGGTCGCGGCGCCATAGGTATAGTTGGCCGAGTTGCGCGTGCGATAGGCGATCTTGTTGCGGCCATAGCCGAGATGGAGGTCAACGCCCCACGCACCGACATCGCCGTTCACGCCCACCGCACCGACCGCGTTGGTCGACTTGGTGTTGATGATCGGCAGAAAGCCATCGGGATAGCCCGCCGTGACCACCGCCGGGGCCGCTACCCCGTTCACCGCCGCCAGACGCGGGAAGGCGGCGCTGCGCGTGTCGCGATCCTGATAGCTGGCCCAGCCATAGAGGCTAAAACCGCCGCCGATCCCCTTCCCGGCGTTGATCGTGCCGGTATATTGCTCCACCTGCGGATCACCGAAACGGCCCGTGAGGCGGTTTGCCGGCGTGGTGCGCGGATCCAGGTCGGCGCGGTTGGTCGGCTTGCGATTGACATATTCGCCGGTGATCGTGACGAAGC
>JAIYAA010000239.1 GCA_027489295.1 Sphingomonadales bacterium
GATGGCCAGGTGGCGCTCGGCTTCGTCGTATGGCTCGGCTACAAGAATCCCTGGCTCTCGCCCTTCCAGGAAATGCAGCGCTGGAAGACCCACCCGGAGATCGCGGCGATCCTGAAGGGCGCCAAGCGCGTTTCCTACGGCGCCCGCGCGATTTCGGACGGCGGCTGGCAATCTGTGCCGAAGCTGGTGGCCCCAGGCCTCGCGCTGATCGGCGATTCGGCCGGCTTCCTCAACGTGCCGCGGATCAAGGGCACCCACACCGCGATGAAGACCGGCATGCTGGCGGCCGAGGCGGCGTTTGCGGCCGTGCAGGCCGGCCGCAGCAGCGACGAGCTGTCCGCCTATCCGGAAGCCTATGAGGCCAGCTGGGTCTACAAGGAGCTGCGCGGCGTCCGCAACGTGGCGCCGCTGGTCAAGAAGTTCGGCGACACCTGGGGCACGCTGCTCGCGGGGGCGGCGATGTGGAGCGAGCATCTCGGGCTGCGCTGGCCGTTCACGATGCAGCACAAGCCCGACAACGAAGGGCTGCTGCGCGCCGATCAGGCGCCGAGGATCGACTATCCCAAGCCCGACGGCGTGCTCACCTTCGACCGGCTCTCCTCGGTGTTCGTCTCGAACACCAATCACGAGGAGGATCAGCCGGTCCACCTGACGCTGAAGGACAAGGACGTGCCCATCAGCTATAATCTGCCGATGTACGCGGAGCCCGCGCAGCGTTACTGTCCCGCCGGTGTGTATGAGGTCGTGGGGGAAGGCGATGATCTGCGGTTCCAGATCAACGCGCAGAATTGCGTGCACTGCAAGACCTGCGACATCAAGGATCCCACCCAGAACATCAACTGGGTGGTGCCCGAAGGTGGCGGTGGCCCCAATTATCCGAACATGTAGCGCCGGGCTCGCGCTGCTGCTGGCCCAATTGTCGATGGCGCCGGCAGCCGCGCAGACCGTCGATCTCAGCGACTATGTCCGCGCCCGCGCCGCCGATGCGGCGGGTGCGGCAGGCGTCGCGGCGCAGGGCTATGGTCGGGCGCTGGCGGCGACGCCGGACGATCCGGTGATCGCGCTGCGCGCCTATCGGCAGGCGCTGATGGCCGGGGATGTGGCGCTGGCCAGCCGCGCCGCCGCCGTCATGGAGAAGGCAGGCGTCGCCCCGCCGGATGCGGCGCTGTTCGACGTGGCGGTGGACCTCGCGGGTGGCGACGAGCCGCGCGCCGCGGACGCGGTGAAGCGGCTGAAGGGCACGCCGTTCGACTTCCTGATGCCGATCCTCACCGCTTGGCTCGCCCAGTCGCGTGGCATGGACGGGGTTGCGGTGCTCGATCGCCTCGATACCGGCGCGCTCGGCCGCCGCTATGCCGGGACGCAGCGTGCGCTGATGCTGCTGGCGCAGGGCAAGGACGACGGCGCCGCGGTGGATGCGATGGCGGCGCTCGCGGGCGATGGCGAGGCCGATGCCCGGATCGACCTGGCGATGGCGCGCGGCCGCGCCGGTGCGCGTTTCCTGCAAGATGGCGGTGGCCCGGAGCTGGCGGCGGTGGCACGCCAGCTCGGCGCGGCGCGGCCGGTCACGATCCGCTATGGTCTTTCGCGGCTGTTTCGCGCCCTCGCCAGCGATCTCGCCGGGGACCGCGTGGCGACGCTGACCATCCTCCTCAGCCGCTGCGCGCTGATCCTGGATTCCGGGGAGGAGCGGTCGCGCATCCTGCTCGCCCAGGCGCTCGACGACGGAGGAGCGGCGGCGCTGGCGCTGGAGACGCTGGCGGCGATTCCGAAAAACAGCCCGTTCACGCGCCGTGCGGCCGCCGTGCGAGTGGCGGTGTTGCGCGGCAGCGGCCGGGTGGACGCCGCCCTTGCCGAGGCCAAGGCGCTGGCCGAGGACCGCGGCGCGACGCCGCTCGATGTCGAGCGCTATGCCGCGCTGCTCAGTGCCGCGGGCCGCTTCGACGCCGCCGAACGCGTCTATGGCGATGCGCTGCGCCGGGGGGGGCAGGGCAGCGCCGACCTGCATCTCGATCGCGGCGTCGCGCTGGAGCGGGCCGGGCGCTGGGCGCAGGCGCTGCCCGAGCTGCGCACGGCCGCCGAGCTGGCCCCCGCGCAGGTTGATGCGCTGCGGACACTCGGCACGCTGCTGATCGTGCATGGCGGTGCGGGCGCCGAGGGCATGGAGCTTCTCGAACGCGCACACCGCATCGCGCCCGAGGATGCGGAGACCGCCGATGCGCTGGGCTGGGCCTATGTCCGGCAGGGCGAGGTCGCGCGCGGGGTGCCGCTGCTGGAGGCAGCCGCGCGCAACGATCCCGCGGGCACATCGGCGAACGAGCATCTTGGCGATGCCTATTGGCGGCTCGGGCGGCAGTTCGAGGCGCGCTATGCCTGGCGGGCGGCGGCGATCCATGCCGCCCCCGGCGATGCCGAGCGGATCGCGCGCAAGATCGACGAGGGGCTGACGGCCGCCTCCTGAACGCGCTAGGGGCGGGGCGATGTCCGATCTTCCTTCCGTCACCGAGCAGGCGCCGGCCAAGCTCAACCTCGCGCTCCATGTCCGCCATCGCCGACCGGACGGCTATCACGAGCTGGAGACGCTGTTCGCCTTCGTCGCATATGGCGATGTGGTGCGGGTGCAGCCGGCCGATACCGATCGCTTCACGCTGACCGGCCCGTTCGCGGCGGTGCTGGCGGGCGAGGGGGACAACCTCGTCACCCGCGCCGCGGCGCGCTTTCGCAAGGCATTCGGCGGCGGCGCGCATGCGATCGAGCTCGAAAAGCATCTGCCGGTCGCCTCGGGTATCGGCGGCGGTTCGGCCGACGCGGCGGCGGCGCTGCGGGCGTTGGCAACGCTGCACGGCGTCTCGCACGACGATCCAGCGCTGGTCGCGATCGCCGATGGCCTCGGGTCAGACGTGCCCGCGTGCCTGCTCGGCCGCACGGCCTTTGGCCGGGGGCGGGGCGAGCAGCTCGAGCCGCTGGAAGGCCTTGCCGGTGCGCCGGTGCTGCTGGTCAACCCCGGCGTCGGCGTGTCCACGGCGGCGGTGTTCCGCAGCTGGGACGGCGTGGATCGCGGTCCGATCGGCTGCGGCGATCTGCTCGCCGTTGCCCGTGCGGGCCGCAATGACCTCGAACCGCCCGCCCGCGCGATCGCGCCGGCGATCGACACGGTGCTGGAGGCCCTTTCGGGGCAGCCGGGGGTGCTGCTCGCGCGCATGTCCGGCTCCGGCGCGACCTGCTTCGCGCTGTTCGAGTCCGATGCTGCTCGCGATGTCGCTGCAGCTGCGCTGGCGGGGCGGGGCTGGTGGTGCGCCGCGACCTGGTTGCGATAGGCCGGTAATCGAATCTTTACGGTTTTCGGACAGTTGGGTGGCGACGGATCTGACGCGCCGCGAACGTCCGTCTTTGGCCCGCGGGTGCGCTCCGCCAAGGAGTCCACCCGCGCGCCATCGCGTGACTTGGCCGCGCGGATCGGGCACAGCCCGCAGCATGATCGAAGTTCGTTGGGATGGGCCGATCGCCACGATCGCGCTCGCACGCGCTGCGGCACGCAATGCCGTGCCGATCGCCGGCTGGGAACGGCTGGCGGAAATTGCCACGACCCTTGTGGATGCCCGGGTGGTGATCCTCCAGTCGGACATGCCGGGCATGTTCTCGGCGGGGGCGGACATCACCGAATTTGCCGCGCTTCAGGCCGATCCGGCGCTTCGCACCCGCTTCCGTACCGCGATGCGTGCCGGGATCGAGGCGATGGCGGCATTGCCGATGCCGGTGCTCGCGGCAATCGATGGCGGGTGTTTCGGGGCCGCCGTGGCGCTGATCCTGGCAGCCGATCTCCGTATCGCGGGTGACGCCGCCGGGTTCGCGGTGACCCCGGCGCGGCTCGGGCTTGGCTATCCGAGGGAAGACGTGGCGCGGCTGGCCAGGCAGGTCGGCCACGGGTGTGCCGCCGCGCTGCTGTTCACCGGCGAGGCGATCGACGCCGATGGCGCGGCGGCGATGGGCCTGGTCGAGCGCAGGGTGCCCGACGCGGGCGTGGGCGCCAGGATGCTAGCCGGGCGCATCGCCGAGAACGCCCCATCCGCCATCCGCCAGCTCAAGCGGGCGTTGCTTCGGCCCGCCGATGTCGATCTCGACACCGCGTTCGAAGCCGCGTTCGGCGGGGTCGAACTTGCCGAGGGGCTGGCCGCCTTCCAGGCGCGCCGGCGGCCGGTGTTCGGGTGAGCGTTGCGGAGCTGCTCCCCGGGGGCGACGGCACCGTCCTGCTGCTGTGCGACCATGCCTCGAACGCGGTGCCGCCCGATATCGATCTCGGCATCGCTCCGGCACTGCTCGACCTGCACATCGCCATCGATATCGGTGCCGCGGCGGTCACCCGCACGATGGCGGCGATGCTCGATGCACCCGCGATCCTCGCCACCGTCTCGCGGCTGGTGATCGACCTGCACCGCGAGCCCGACCACGCCGGGCTGATCCCCGCGGCGAGCGACGGCCACCGCATCCCCGGCAATGAAGGTGCGGACCGCGCGGACCGCATCGCCCGCTTTCACGCGCCCTATCACCGATGCCTGCGCGACCAGATCAAACGCCAGCGCCCCGCGCTGATCCTGTCGATCCACAGTTTCACGCCGCAGCTCGAGGATCGCGGCACGCCGCGGCCGTGGCAGGTCGGCATCCTCTACAACCGCGACACCCGCGCCGCTCGCCCGGCGGTGGAATGGCTCCGCGCTCGGGGCCTCGTCACCGGCGACAACGAACCCTATTCGGGTCGTCTGCTCAACGCGACGCTGAACCGTCATGCCGAGGCGCAGGGCGTTCCCTCGATCGCGATCGAAATCCGCAACGATCTGATCCGCGATCCTGCGGGGGTGCTGGAATGGGCCGGGCATCTACGCGCGCTGACGCTTTTTCTGCGCAACACTCTTGCGCAAAAGGGTGTTCTCGCGACATAGGCTTGCGCGCCATGACCAACCGATTCGACAAGTCCAAGCTCCCCAGCCGCCACGTCTCCGTGGGGCCCGAGCGCGCGCCGCACCGCAGCTATTATTACGCCATGGGGATTTCCGAGGAGGATATCGCCAAGCCGTTCGTCGCCGTCGCCAGCGCCGGCAACGATAGCGCGCCGTGCAACACCACCCTCGATTTCCAGGCCGACGCCGCCCGCCAGGGCGTGATCGCCAATGGCGGCATGCCGCGCCGGTTCAACACCATCACGGTGACCGACGGCATCGCCATGGGCCATCAGGGGATGAAATCCTCGCTCGTCAGCCGCGAAGTGATCGCCGATTCGGTCGAGCTCAGCGTCCGCGGGCACTGCTATGACGCGCTGGTCGCGTTCGCGGGCTGCGACAAGTCGCTGCCGGGCATGATGATGGCGATGCTCCGCCTGAACATCCCGTCGATCTTCGTCTATGGCGGCTCGATCCTGCCGGGCCGGTTCGAGGACCGCGACGTCACCGTCGTCGACGTGTTCGAGGCAGTCGGCAAGTTCGCTGCCGGCAACTGCCCGCTCAAGGACCTGACCGCGCTCGAGAAGGTCGCCTGCCCGGGCCACGGCGCCTGCGGCGGCCAGTTTACCGCCAACACCATGGCCTGTGTCGGCGAGGCGATGGGATTGTCGTTGCCGAACAGCAACATGGTCCCCGCTCCGTACAAGAGCCGTGAAGAGATCGCGATCGCTGCGGGGCATCAGGTGATGAACCTGCTCGAGATGAACCTGCGCCCGCGCGACATCGCGACGCGTGCCGCCTTCATCAACGCCGCCCGCGTGGTGGCGGCGACCGGCGGCTCGACCAACGCCGCGCTGCACCTGCCGGCGATGGCGAACGAGGCAGGCATCGAATTCGACCTGCACGACGTGGCCGAGGCTTTCAAATCAACGCCTTATATCGCGGATCTGAAGCCGGGTGGGAAGTATGTCGCCAAGGACATGCACGCCGCCGGCGGCGTGTACATGCTGATGAAGACGATGCTGGCGAACGACCTGCTCGACGGCAGCTGCCTGACGGTGACCGGCAAGACGCTGGGCGAGAACATCGACGAGGTCACCTGGAACCCCGACCAGAAGGTGATCTACGACGTAAAGACGCCGATCACCCCCACCGGCGGCGTGGTCGGCCTGCGCGGCTCGCTCGCGCCCGAGGGCGCGATCGTGAAGGTTGCCGGCATGCACCGGCTCCAGTTCGAAGGCCCGGCGCGCGTGTTCGATTGCGAGGAGGAGGCCTTTCAGGCGGTCGAGCATCGCCAGATCAATGAGGGCGAAGTGATCGTCATCCGCTATGAAGGGCCGAAGGGCGGCCCGGGCATGCGCGAGATGCTGTCGACCACTGCGGCGCTCTATGGTCTCGGCATGGGCGAGAAGGTGGCGCTGATCACCGACGGCCGCTTCTCGGGCGGCACGCGCGGCTTCTGCATCGGCCATGTCGGTCCCGAGGCGGCCGAGGGCGGCCCGATCGCGCTGGTCGAGAATGGCGACGCCATCCGCATCGACGCCGAGGCGGGGACGATCGATCTGCTGGTGGCCGAGGAGGTGCTCGCCGAGCGCCGCGCGCGCTGGCAGCCGCGGGTCAACGACTATCAGGCGGGCGCGCTCTATCGCTATGCCCAGAATGTCGGCCCGGCCTATCAGGGCGCGGTGACGCACCCCGGCGCCAAGGCCGAGCGCCATGTCTACGCGGATATCTAGTCTCGCCTTGCTGCTGTTCGTGGCGGGCTGCGGTGCCGATCCGGCGTCGCAGCCCGTGACCCAAGCGGGCGAGACGGTATCCTGCGGGCCCGTGGGCGAGACCCTGCTGCCGGTCTGCACCGTCGAGCGCGCGAGCGACGGGCTGCTGATCCTCCACCATCCGGACGGCGGGTTTCGGCGGTTGCAGGTGCAGGGCAACGTAATTGCCGCGGCCGATGGCGCGGAGGTGGCCAGCGTGTCGCGCGGTAGCGACGCGACCGAGGTGACGATCGGCGGGATGCGCTATCGTCTGGCGGGCAAGGGCGCTACAGCGGGGCAATGATCCCGCCCGGTGCCCCGATCCTCACCGCCGACGCGATGCGTGCCGCCGAGGAGGCGGTGTTCGCGCACGGCATCTCCCAAGACGAAGCCATGGAACGCGCCGGCGCCGCCGTGGCGCGCGAGGCGGCGCGCTTTGCGATGGGGCGGCCGGTGCTGGTGCTCGCAGGGCCCGGCAACAATGGCGGCGATGCCTATGTGGTTGCCCGGCATTTGCGCGCGGCAGGGCTGGACGTGCTGGTCGCGGCGTCGGGCGCGCCGAAGCCCGGTTCGGCCGAGCGGATGCATGCGCGCTGGGACGGGCCGACCACCTCGCTCTACGGCGCGCCGGTGCGGCCGGTGGTGATCGACGGGCTGTTCGGGATCGGGGTCACCCGCCCGCTCGAGCGCAGCATCGCCGCGGTGCTGGCCGAACTGGTCCGCGGCGCCGACTTCACGCTGGCGATCGACCTGCCCTCGGGCATGGACACGGACAGCGGCGCCGAGCTCGGCGCGCCGCGCGGGATCCATGCCACGGTCGCGCTCGGCGCGCTCAAGCCGGCGCATGTCCTGGACGATGGCCTGTCCCGATGCGGCCATGTGCTGCTCGCCGATATCGGCATTGCGGTGGAGTCGGGTTGGCGCACCGTCGCGCGGCCTCGGCTGGAGGCGCCCGGTCCACAGAGCCATAAATACAGCCGCGGGCTCGTCGCTGTGGTCAAAGGCGCGATGCCCGGCGCCGGGCGGCTCGCCGCGCGCTCGGCGATGGCAAGTGGCGCGGGCTATGTGATGCTAGCCGGCCCCGACCCTTCGGGTGTCGCTCCCGACGCGCTGGTCCGACAGACCATCGACGATGCCGACGATCTCGCGGACTTCCTGGCGGGCGATCGGATCGACGCGATCGTGCTGGGCCCCGGGCTGGGCCGCGACCGGCGCGCCGAGGCGTTTCTGCGCGCCGGGCTCGCCGCCGACAAGCCGATGGTGCTTGACGGCGATGCGCTGAGCCTGCTCGGCAAGGGCGCGGCGGCGGCGCTCGCCGCACGCGAGGCGCCGGTGTGGATCACGCCGCACGCCGGCGAGTTCGACCGGATGTTCGGCGGCACCGGCAGCAAGATCGATCGCACGCTGCAGGCCGCCGCGACGAGCGGGGCAACCGTGGTCCACAAGGGCGGCGACACCGTGATCGCCGGGCCGGACGGCAGCGTCCGCGTGCTGGCGGGCGCGTCGCCCTGGCTGTCGACCGCGGGTACGGGCGACGTGCTCGCCGGCGTGCTGGGCGCGCAGATCGGGCAGGGCGGCAGCGGGGTCGAACCCGCGGCGGCCGCCGTGTGGCTGCACGGTCGCGCCGCGCAGCTTGCAGGCCCGGCGTTTTTCGCCGATCAGCTCGTCGCTCAACTGCCGGAAGCCTGTTCTGAATGTCTGTAAGCGAAGTCGAAGTGGTGCGCGTCGCCGCGCGGGGCGATGGGGTGACCAGCGACGGCCGGCATTTCCCCCTCACCGCGCCGGGTGACTGGGTGGGCGAAGACGGCGCGATCCGCTTCGGCCCGCACCATCAGACGCCGCCCTGCCGCCATTTTCCGAGCTGCGGCGGCTGCCAGCTCCAGCACCTCGACGATGCCGCTTGGAGCCGCTTCCTTGCCGAGCGCATCGGGACGGCGCTAGCGGCGCAAGGGCTCGACGCGGAGATCCGCGCACCGCAGCTCTCGCCGCCGCATACGCGCCGCCGCGCCACGCTCCATGCCGAGCGGCGCGGCAAGCAGGTGCGGATCGGCTTTACCGAGGCGGGTAGCCACAAGCTGGTCGACCTGACCGAATGCCATGTCCTCGCGCCCGATCTGTTTGGGCTGCTGGCGCCGCTCCGCCGCCTGTTCGCGACGCTGCTGCCCGATGCGCGGCGGGTCAACGTCCACCTCGCGCTGAGCGACCAGGGTCGTGACGTGCTGGTCGAGGGCATCGATCCCGAGGGTCTGGCCGCGGCCGAGGCGATCACGGCGTTCGCGCAGGCCGAGCAACTGGCGCGGTTCGCGATCGATGAGGGCTTCGGCCCGACCGCACGCTGGGAGCCAGTGCCGGTAACGATCACGCTGGGGGGCGTCGCCGTACCGATGCCGAGCGGCAGTTTTCTGCAGGCGACGCCCGAGGGCGAGGCGGCGCTGGTCGCAGCGGTGCGCGACATCGTCGGCGATGCCCGGATGGTGGCGGACCTGTTTGCCGGCCTCGGCACCTTCACCTTCGCGCTGGACAAGGCGAAGGTCTACGCCGGTGAGGCGGCGCGCGATGCGATCCTTTCCCTCAAGGCAGCAGCAGGGGCGGCAGGGCGGCAGGTATTCGGCGACCATCGCGATCTGTTCCGGCGACCGGTGACGAGCGCGGAGCTCGACCGTTTCGACGCCGTGGTGCTGGATCCGCCGCGGGCAGGGGCGCGCGAGCAGGTGGGCGAACTGGCCGCTTCCAAGGCGCCGATCATCGCCTATGTTTCGTGCAATCCCAGTACGTTCGCTCGTGATGCGGAGGTTTTGTGCAAGGGCGGCTATCGGCTCGACTGGGTGCAGCCGGTGGGGCAGTTCCGCTGGTCGACCCATGTCGAACTGGCAGCGAAGTTCACGCGCTAGGATATTCTGCCCGAAGAAAGAACAGACCATCCGGCGGTGCGTTGAGGCCGAGCGTCGTGCGGTCCTGCGCCTCCAGCGCGTCGCGCACGTCTTCCGGCGCCCATTTGCCCTGGCCGACCAGCGACAGGCACCCGACCATCGACCGCACCTGGTGGTGGAGGAACGAGCGCGCCGAGGCGAACACGCTGATCCGCTCGCCTTCCTGCACCACGTCGAGCAGATCAAGCGTGCGCACCGGGCTTTCCGCCTGGCAATGGGCGGAACGGAACGTGGTGAAGTCATGGCGGCCAACCAGATAGGCCGCTGCCGCCTGCATGGCAGGGACGTCGAGGGGGCCGGACAGGCGCCATGCAAGCCCCTTTTCCCAAGTGAGCGGCGCACGCCGTGTTACGATCCGATATTCGTAATGGCGGCTAAGGCACGAGAAACGGGCGTGCCAATCCTCGGATACTTCCTCGCAGGCGAGAATCGCGACGGGGTTGGGCCGCACGCGCGCGTTGAGCGCTTCCATAAGCCGGAAAGGCGCGATTGGCTTCGCGATATCGACATGCGCACGCATGGCGAGCCCATGCACCCCCGCATCGGTACGGCCGGCAGCGTGGACCACCACGTCCTCACCGGTCACCGCATAGGCGGCATCCTCGATCGCCTGCTGGACGCTGGGGCCGTGATCCTGCCGCTGCCAGCCCATGAAGGGGCGGCCGTCGAACTCCAC
>JAIYAA010000197.1 GCA_027489295.1 Sphingomonadales bacterium
CGGGACACCAACCCGGATGTGCAGGCGTTCCTCGCCCGCAACGGCGATCCCTATACCCGCATCGGCGACGACCATGCGATGCGCGCGCAGCTCTCGCTCGGGTCGTCGGGCGTGCCGGAGACCTTCGTGATCGACGCCCGTGGCGTGATCGTCGACCAGCATATCGGCGACATTCGCGCCGAGGACGTGCCCAAGCTGCTCGCCGCGCTGGAGAAGACCAAGTGAAGCGCATGTTGGCGGTGCTCGCGCTGCTGTTCGCCCCCGCGGCGCATGCCGATTCCAACCTGCCGGCATCGCCGCTCGCCTATACCCAGCTGCCCGATCCCGATCAGGAGGCGCAGGCCAAGGCGCTGATGGAGACGGTGCGCTGCCTCGTCTGCCAGGGCCAGAGCATTGCCGACAGCGATGCCGACATGGCGGGCGAGATGCGCGCGCTCGTCCGCCAGCGGATCGCCGCGGGCGAGCGCCCGGCACAGGTCCGCAAATGGCTGATCGAGCGCTATGGCGACTATGTGACCTATGATCCGCCGTTCGGCTGGGCGACCGCACCCTTGTGGATCGCGCCGCTGTTGCTGCTGGGGCTCGGGGTGCTGATCGCACGGCGGCTGTTCAAGCGGGGGGCGGCATGATGGGCTGGTTCGTGTTCGGCGGGCTCGCTCTGCTCGGAATTGCGCTATTGCTACTCATTCGCTTCCCGATTCGCTTCTGGACGGTGCCGGCGATGGCGGTGATGCTGGCAGGGGCGGGCTATGCCTGGCAGGGCCAGCCGGCACTGCCCGATCATCCCGTGGAAGGTGTCGCCAGCGTCCGTCCGCTCGATCCGGACCTGATCGCGGCACGCGAAGGCCTCTTCGGGCGGTTCAACTTCGACTACAGCTATTTCATGGCTGCCGACGCGATGACCCGGGCGGGCGCCCCGCAGCTGGCGGCGACGGTGATGCTGGGTGCCGTGCGCAAGGCGCCGACCGATCTGGCCCTGTGGTCCGTTCTCGGCCTTGCGCTGGCCGAACATGACGGCGACCAGCTGTCTCCCGGCGCGCGCCATGCCTTCGCCCGCGCGGAGGAACTGGGGCCCGATCACCCGGGACCCCCATTCTATCACGGCATCGCGTTGGCGTACGCCGGGGATATGGAGGCGGCGCGCCGTGAATGGGGCAAGACGCTGCTGCACGTTCCCAAAGGCGCGACCTATCGGGACGATATGGTTTCCGTGATGCTGAAGCTCGACCCCGGCCTTGCCGACGCGGCGCTGCGCGCGGCACCGCCCAAACGCCCCGCTGCCCCCTAACCGGCCTCAACCGCTCTATATTGGGACGAGAGCCGTCGTCGACGGTGTCGCTCGTGCGAGCGGAATCAGGGACCAGAGCTATGCACATTGTCACCGGGAAGGCGGCGGACTTTCTCCAGAACGACCAGGCTGAAATAGACCTCGCGGCAAAGGCCCAGGCCGAGCAAATGCTACGGATCATGCTGGAGGACCTGCTGCAGCCGGACGACCGGCCCGAAATGTGGGCCGCATTCCCGCAGTTTCTGGCAGCCTTGCCGCTGTTTGCCGCCATCGCCCGCAGCGTCCATGCCAATGTGCTCAGCGGCGACGCCGAAGTTTCCGGCCCGGTGGCGATCGCGCTCGAAGTGGTAGTGGCGATGTGCGACGCGCACGAAGATGCGCTGCCGACGGCGATCACCCGGCTGACCCATCTTTCGACAAGGCTGAACGGATCTCCGCTGGTGGAGGGCGCGCTGTTCTACGCGCACGGGCTCCAGGATCCGGACAATCCCAAGTACAAGCTCGAAGGGCGGTTCTGCGTGAAGCCGTTCCTGGAGCTGCACGTCCTCAACCGCTCGTCGCACCAGTGCTGCGCCAGCTGGCTGCAAAAGTCGGCCGGCGACCTCAACGACGCCGATTGGGAGGATGTGTGGAACTCGCGGGCGGCACAGGAAGTGCGCGCGAGCATCCATGACGGCAGCTATCGGCATTGCAACAAGATGGCCTGCCCGACGATCCAGGCCGGCGCCCTGCCGACCAAGGACGAAGTCGCCGCGCGGTGGCCGAACCTGTCGCGCCTGATCGAGGAGAACGAAACCGAGATGGCCCACGGGCCGGAGGACGTGAACCTCGCCTATGATCTGACCTGCAATCTCTCCTGCCCCAGCTGCCGCACGCAGAAAATCGCTGCCGACGAAGCGACGCGGCAACGCTACGACTCGATGCAGGAACGTGCGATCTTGCCGATGCTGAAAGGCGCCAAGACGGTGTTCATCACCGGCTCGGGCGATCCGTTCGCGAGCAAGAACTTCCGCCGCCTGATGGAGCGGCTGACGCCCGACGAATATCCCGATCTCCGCTTCCGCGTAATGACCAACGGCATGCTGTTCACGCCGCGCGAGTGGGAACGCTTCCCTGCGCTGCATCGCCGGGTGTTCTCGTTGCAGATCAGCATCGACGGCGCGTCGAAGGAAACGCACGAGTTGCTGCGCCGTGGCGCGCGCTGGGACGTGATGGAGAAGAACTTGCGCTTCGCCGCCGATCTCCTCGCGGAAGGGCTGGTCGAGCGCCTTGCGCTCAGCTTCACCGTCCAGACCGAGAATTTCCACGAGATGGGCGATGCGGTGTCGCTGGTGGAAGCGCTGGACGCGACCAGCATCTATTTCGGCAAGGTGACGAACTGGGGCACGTTCAGTCCCCAGGAATACGCCGCCAAGGCGGTGTTCGTGCCGGGTCATCCGCAGCACCAGGCCTTCCTCGCGGCGATGGCCGATCCGCGCCTGCGGTCGCCGCGCGTGCAACTGGGCAATCTGGTCGACTTCCTGCCGGAAAACTGCGCCGAAGCCGCCTGAACCGCGGTACCGCCGCCCGGGGCCGAGAACCCCGGGCGGCGTGCCGATATCAGCCCGCCCAGGCTTCGAAAGGCAGGTCGAGCGCGTCGGCCACCGCCTGGTGGCGGATCTTGCCGCCCGAGACGTTGAGGCCATTGGCGAGGTGGCGGTCCGCCTGCATCGCCGCTTCGGCACCGTGGTTGGCCAGCTTGAGCACGAACGGCAGCGTCGCGTTGTTGAGCGCGAAGGCCGAGGTGCGGGCAACCGCGCCGGGCATGTTCGCTACGCAATAATGGATCACGCCGTCGATCTCGAACACGGGATCGTCATGCGTGGTCGCGCGGCTGGTCTCGAAGCAGCCGCCCTGGTCGATCGCGATGTCGACCAGCACCGAGCCGCGCATCATCGTCTTCAGCATGTCGCGGGTGACGAGCTTGGGGGCGGCGGCGCCAGGCACCAGCACCGCGCCGATCACCACCTGCGCGGTCTTCACCGCCTCGGCGATCGCCGACTTGCTGGCATAGGCGGTCTTGATCTGGCTGCCGAAATGCATGTCGAGCTCGGCCAGGCGCTCGTTGTTGATGTCGTAGATCGTCACGTCGGCGCGCTGGCCGGTTGCCATCTGGGCGGCATTGATGCCCGAGACGCCGCCGCCGAGGATCGCGACCTTGCACGGCGCCACGCCCGGCACGCCGCCGAGCAACTCGCCGCGGCCTCCCTGTTCCTTCTCGAGATAGTGCGAGGCGACCTGCACCGACATGCGGCCGGCAACTTCGCTCATCGGTTTGAGCAGGGGCAGGGCGCCCGAGTTCGACGTCACCGTCTCATAGGCGATGCAGGTGGCGCCCGA
This sequence comes from Sphingomonadales bacterium, assembly GCA_027489295.1. The sequence goes on from JAIYAA010000197.1 coordinate 3,668, forward strand.
TGCCATCAGCCCTTCGGCCTGCGGCTTGTCGGCGGCGAGGTGGAGATAGGTGAAGAGCAGGTGGCGCGGCTCGAGCAGGGCGATTTCCTGCGGCTGCGGCTCCTTCACCTTCACGATCATGTCCGAATTGGCGAAGACGGCAGCGGCGTCCGGGGCGATCTGGGCGCCGACCGCGGTATAGGCGGCATCGTCGAAATCGATGCCCATGCCTGCCTTGGTTTCGACCAGGACCTGATGACCCGCATGCACCAGCTCCGCCACCGAAGCCGGGGTCAGGCCGACGCGATATTCGTGATTCTTGATTTCCTTGGGCACGCCGATGCGCATGGGAACTCTCCTATGGTTTGTGGCCGCATTCTACCCCAAAGCCGGTGCGCAAATCCCTGCAAAGAGAGCAGGCCTCGCGATAGTTCTGCGCATGGATCTTGCGTATTTGATCGAAATTGCCGCATTCCATGCGTGATGGATCGAATCGACACAGCAATCCTCAAACTGCTCGCTGCCGATGCGCGCGCGCCTGTCAGCCAGGTGGCGGCGGCGGTCGGGCTGTCGCAGTCCGCCTGCACGCGACGGATCCAGGCGCTCGAGGCGCAGGCGATGGTTCGCGGATACGGCGCCCGGCTCGACCATCGCCGGCTCGGCTTCCGCGTCACCGCGCTGGTCGACATCACGCTGGGTACGCAGGTCGAAGAGGATCTGGCGCAGTTCGAAACGGCGGTCGGCCGGATCGACGGCGTCGTCGAATGCGCGCTGGTCTCTGGCGGGCAGGACTATCGGCTGAAGATATTGTGCCGCGACCTCGACGATTATGAGCGCCTCCACCGCGAACATCTGGGCCGGCTGCCCGGCGTGGTGACGATCAACAGCAGTTTCGTGCTGCGCGAGGTCCCTACCCGCGGCGAGGGGGACGCCTTGTTCGGCGCTGTGGGATAACTATTTACCGGTGCTGGAACAGGGCGGGCGCTGGAGCGTCTTTCGGCCCTGACACGCTTGTTGATAGGGCATGTTGCGCATGCTAACCGCCCGCATCCTCATAATGACGAGAACACAGGTCACTATGGCCAGGTCGGTTCGCTCCCTTCAGCGTCAGTCGCAGCAGTGATCCCCGCCGCGACCGGAGACACTGCCGCGCTCCTCCCCGATTCGGAACCGCACGGCGGGCATGGCCATGGCCAGGACCCGACCTGGAAGCTCGCCCTCGGTGCCATCGGCATCGTGTTCGGCGACATCGGCACGAGCCCGCTCTACGCCTTCCGCGAGACCTTCGCGAACGAGCATCACGAACTGCCGCTCGACACCCCGCACGTGCTGGGGGCGATCAGCCTGATGTTCTGGTCGATGATGGTCGTGGTGACGCTCAAATATGTCACGATCATCATGCGGGCGGATAACAAGGGCGAGGGCGGCAGTCTGGCGCTGCTCGCGCTGATCTCCGGCCGGGGCGGCCAGCGCCGCTGGACCCAGGGGATCGTGCTCCTTGGCGTATTCGCCACCGCGCTGTTCTATGGCGATTCTATGATCACGCCCGCGGTGTCGGTGCTGTCGGCGGTCGAGGGACTCGCGGTCGCCGCGCCGGGCTTCCACCGGCTGGTGGTGCCGATCGCGGTGGTCATCCTCGTCATGCTGTTCTCGATCCAGCGGACGGGCACGGCGCGCGTCGGCACGTTTTTCGGGCCGGTGATGATGATCTATTTCGTCATCATCGCCACGCTGGGGGTGATCAGCCTCGTGCAGACGCCGACGGTGCTGCAGGCGCTGTCGCCCCACCATGCGGTCCATTTCTTCGCGCTGGACCCGCTGCGCGCCTTTTTGGCGCTCGGCTCGATCGTGCTGGCGGTGACGGGGGCCGAGGCGCTCTACGCCGATATGGGCCATTTCGGCCGCAACCCGATCCGCGTCTCCTGGCTGTGGTTCGTGCTGCCGGCGCTGATGATAAACTATATGGGGCAGGGCGCGCTGCTGATCCGCGATGCCGAGGCGCTGCGCAGCCCCTTCTATCTGCTCGCGCCCGAGGCGCTGCGGCTGCCACTGGTCTTCGTCGCCACCGCTGCGGCGATCATCGCCAGCCAGGCGGTGATCTCCGGCGCCTTCTCGGTAACGCAGCAGGCGATCCAGCTGGGCTTCGTGCCTCGGCTGCGGATCGATCACACCAGCGCATCGACGGCGGGGCAGATCTACATCCCGATCATCAACTGGGCGCTGATGATCATGGTGATCCTGCTGGTGCTCAGCTTCCAGACCTCGTCGAACCTGACGGCAGCGTACGGCATCGCCGTTACCGGCGCGATGTTGATCGACAATTGCCTGCTGGCGGTGGTGCTGTTCAACCTGTGGCACTGGAAGAAGCGCTACGCGATCCCGTTGCTGGCGGTTTTCTTCACGGTCGACCTCGCCTATTTCGCGGCGAACCTTACCAAGGTGCCCGATGGCGGCTGGTTCCCGCTGATGGTCGGCCTCATCGTGTTCACGCTGCTGACTACCTGGGCGAAGGGGCGCAAGCTGATGATCGCCCGGCTGCGCGAGAGCGCGATGCCGATCCAGATCTTCATCGAATCGGCCGCGAACGCTGCCACCCGCGTGCGCGGCACCGCGGTGTTCATGACCTCCTCGCCGGACGGGGTGCCGCATGCGCTGCTCCACAACCTCAAGCACAACAAGGTGCTGCACGACCGGGTGATCCTGCTGACCGTGAAGATCAGCGACGTGCCCTATGTGCCCGAGGAAAAGCGTCTGATGGTGGAGGATCTGGGCAAGGGCTTCCACCGCATGATCCTGTACTATGGCTTCATGCAGGAAGCGGATGTGCCGGCGGCGCTGAAGTCGGTTGACGCCTGCGGCGCCGAGTTCAAGATGATGGAGACCAGCTTCTTCCTCGCGCGGCAGACGCTGCTGCCCTCGGCGCGGCCGGGCATGATGATCTGGCGCGAAAAACTGTTCGCCTGGATGCTGCGAAACGCCGAAAGCGCGATGGAGTTCTTCCGCCTGCCCACCAATCGCGTCGTCGAACTGGGTAGCCAGGTCGAAATCTGACCGCATGTCGTTCGGTTGGTCGGCTGTCGACGAGGCTGGCGGCACGACGCGCGGGGGCGGGCCAAAGCAACAGGCAGCGGCAAAGAGGCTCGATGCTGCGCGCCTCCCGCCTGACCCCACACCGATCATCCTCACCTGCAGGCGAAGCCCGCTGTCTGGCGGAGGGACATTGATGGCTGAGGGGACGGATCGACGGATGCCGTGAGGGCGACACCGAGGTCGGTGCCGCCTGCACTTGGCAGAGACGCGCGCCCGATCAGGCGTCGTTGCTGGCCTTCTTCCGGCGACGGCGGGCAGCCAAGCCCGCCATGCCTGCGCCGGTCATCATCATGACCCACACGCCCGGCTCCGGCACTGGGCTCGATATGGGCGGCGAGGCCAGCGTGAAGCTTCCCGAAACGGTCGCCCCGGCGCCGCCCGTCTGGTTGAACGTGAAGGTGAGGGAGGCTGGTCCGCCGCTATAGCCCGATAGCGCGCCCGTCGGCGTGAACGTGCCAAGCGACGTTAGCTTGACGGCTGCACTGCCCGTCACGTTCTGCAGATCGACGGTGCTGATCGTCCCCAGATAGGATCCGAAGGCACTAGAGAACGTCACGGCGCTGTTCTTCGTCGCAGTGACAGCGCTCAAAATGATCGGCGAAGAGAGGCCGACCGGGACAGCGGAGAATTGCTTGCCGGTCCCCGAGACGAAAGTGAAAATGTTCGTGAACGTGGTGCCTGCGCCGATCGGCTTTGTCGAATCCGTTGGCGTGATACCGAATATTGCCGCGCCGAGCGTGCCGTCGATCGTCGTGGCGGCGGAGGCAGTAGCGGGCGCCGCAATCGCAGCAGCGGTGAGCAGGGCAAGAACAGGAGTTCGCATGTTTCCTCCCAATCTGGGTGGTATGTCGGGGTATTTCCAGCGGCCCTTTCGTAAAGCGCGCCCACACCTTCGGCAATGCAGATATACGTAGATATGCATATAAAGACCCGTTTCGTGTATTCTGCCGCTCTTGGACGAGCCGCGGTCTCTTTGCGCATCGAATGAAAATTCCTGTAGATGGTCGCTTGACGGATCGAGCCCACCGACATAGATGGCCCGTCCTCGGCTCGGGGCGGAGTAGCTCAGTTGGTTAGAGCAGCGGAATCATAATCCGCGTGTCGGGGGTTCAAGTCCCTCCTCCGCTACCATCCCCAAGCATTTTGACGGCCGACGTTAGTACAAGACTAACGTTCTTTCCCCATGGTCCTTTAGGCCGTCTGCGCATAGTCGAAGACAGGCATTGGGTGGCGGCGGACAAGCTGCTCGCCTGGAAAGGGTTGGTTCGCGCCATGCGACAGGTGATCGAGAGGTGAGGTCGCGATGCGGTCGCTGAAGACCGTTCCGTCGGGGGACGTCCGCCTTGGAATGTTCATCCATGGCTTCGAGGGCTCCTGGTGGGAGCACCCGTTCTGGCGATCGCGTTTTCTGCTGACGGAAGCTCAGGACCTGCAAAAGGTGCGTCAGTTCCGCGGCGGCGTCGTCATCGATCTGGCGAAATCCTCGCCGTCTGCCGATCCGCTTCCCGACTCAGCGGAAGGCAATCGGCTCGCGGAAGGTACGGCGACGGCAGCCACGGACAGTGCGGCGCAACGCCGTGCGTCGATGCAGGCTCGCTCCCACGCGCCACACGCTCCCGCCGAACTGCAGGCCCAGCAGGCGCAAGCGGCAAAGCTCGTCGCAGGCGCGCTCGACACGGTGCGGGGCACCTTCGACGACGTGCGCCTGGGCCGCGCCATTTCGCAGGAAAAGGTCAATGCGCTGGTGAGCGACATCGCGGCGCAGCTCGATTGCAACGCGCCGGCGCTGCTTCGGGTGCTCCAGCTGAAGAGCAAGCATCAATATACCTATCTCCACTCGGTCGCGGTCTGCACCTTGATGGTGAACTTCGCCCGTCATCTCGGGCTCGACCCGGATCGCGTGCGTGCGCTCGGACTGGCCGGACTCCTGCACGACGTCGGTAAGGTGGCGATCCCCGATGCGGTGCTGGACAAGCCGGGCCGGCTTTCGCCCGAGGAGCTAACGCTGGTCCGCACCCATCCCGAGGAGGGGGCCGCGCTGCTCCGAGAGGATCCCGCGATCCCGGAACTGGCCGTCGAAGTGTGCCTGCATCACCATGAGCGCTGGGACGGGGCGGGCTATCCGCACCGCCTGGGCGGTGAGACGATCAGCCTGCCGGCACGGATGGGAGCGATTTGCGACGTCTATGACGCGCTGACCTCGCACCGGGCGTACAAGCGCGCATGGGCGCCGGCGCGGGCGCTGGCGGAAATGTGGCGCTGGGAAGGGCATTTCGACCAGACGCTTCTGTTCCAGTTCATGCAGAGCATCCAGCTCTACCCGCCGGGCATGACGGTGCGGCTGGCGTCCGGTCGGCTGGCGATGGTGCTGGACAATGGCAAGCGCACGTCTCGCACGCGCCTGCTCCTGTTCTACTCGCTCGCCGACGCGCAGGCGCTGGCGCCCAGCGTGCTCGTGCTCGACGGGCCCGATGTCGACGATGCGGTGGTGGGGTTCGTATCCGAGGAGACTCTGCCGGTTCCGGTCCCGGCGCTGGACGTGCACGCAACCTCCGCCGCTCCGGACCAGCTGTCATAAATTAGGCATAATCCCTGAACGGTACACCGGCCGAATTCCTCTATAACCATCTGTAGGAAGAGGATCGTTTGAACGGAGTTGCGTAGATGCGTACCCTGCAGGAATTGCCGCCGGAACTGGTTGAGGGCCGCGGTGTCGACCCGGCTGCCTCGCGCAGCCTGCTGCTGATGGCGATGGGCAGCGTGCTGTTCTGGGCGAGCGTGGCGGTGTGGATCCTGCGCTGATCGGCCTGAAGCTGGTCTTCGCGGCGTAACAGCTTTTCCGTTCCGGTACGGCGTTGCACCAATGTCCCACGACGCCATGTTGCTTCCGACGATGCCCTGTCTCTAGAAGCGGCATCGAAGATTCGTCGGAAAGCAGAGCATGACCGCCACCCATTCTACCCGCATGTTGATCCTGGGCTCGGGCCCCGCCGGCCTCTCGGCCGCCATCTACGGCGCGCGCGCCGGGCTCGCCCCCATCGTCGTTCAGGGCATCCAGCCCGGCGGCCAGCTGACGACCACCACCGATGTGGAGAATTACCCCGGTTTCCGTGAGGTGATCCAGGGCCCGTGGTTGATGCAGGAGATGCAGGCCCAGGCCGAGCATGTCGGCGCGCAGATGATGTGGGACACGATCGTGGAGATCGACGTGACCCAGCGCCCGTTCCGCATGGTCGGCGACAGCGGCACCGTCTATACCGGCGACACGCTGGTAATCGCCACCGGCGCGCAGGCGCGCTGGCTGGGCCTCGATTCGGAAGAGCTGCTCAAGGGCAAGGGCGTCAGCGCTTGTGCTACCTGCGACGGCTTCTTCTTTCGCGGCAAGAAGGTGGCGGTGATCGGCGGCGGCAACACCGCGGTCGAGGAAGCGCTGTACCTCACCAACCACAGCCATGACGTGACGCTGATCCACCGCCGCGATTCGCTGCGCGCCGAGAAGATCCTCCAGCAGCGCCTGTTCGCCAACGAGCGGATCACCATGGCGTGGAACAAGGAGGTCTCGTGCTTCATCGGCGGCGGCCAGCCTGAGGGCCTGGTCGCGATCGAACTGAAGGACACCGTCACCGGCGAGCTTTCGACCCTGGAAGTGGACGGCGGCTTCGTCGCGATCGGGCATCATCCGGCGACCGAGCTGTTCCGCGGCCACATCGCGCTCGACGACGATGGCTATATCCAGGTCGAGAAGGGCACCACCAACACCAGCGTGCCGGGCGTGTTCGCCTGCGGCGACGTGATGGACAAGCATTACCGCCAGGCGATCACCGCCGCGGGCACCGGCTGCATGGCCGCGCTCGATGCCGAGCGCTACCTGGCCGCTGCCGATTTCGAGACGGTAGCCCAAGCCGCGGAGTAAGCGGAGGTCAGGGCGCTTGTTGTTCGGCGAGCGCCTCGATCACCCGCTCGTAAAGCCAGGCCTTGTCGGGCGTGCCGGCAAAGACGTGGCTGGCGGTATCGAACTGCTTGCGCCGGATGCGCGTGCCCGCGGCGGCGAAGGTCGGCTTGTGCAGCGCATCGGCGAAGGCGGCGGCGGTCTCGTCGCGGGTCGCGAGCAGCAGCGTCACCGGCAGCTCGGCCTGGGTCAGCGCGGTCGCCAGCGCGCCCGCGATACTCGGCTGCAGCGCGGCCCGACGTACCGCGACGCGACCGAGCACGTGGCGCATCCAGCCGCGCGGAGCGGGATCCTCGGTCTCGCTTTCATCGGGCGGGGGGGGCGGGCCGACGATCACCGGGTTTGCAAGCAGCAGCGCGTCGATCCGTGCCTCGCCGTGGAACAGCGCCAGCGCGGGGGCGGCGTCGCCAATGCCGAAGGCGACAAGCCGCCGAAGCTGCGCTTCGCGGCGGAACGTCTTGGCGGCGGTAGCGATGTCCGGCCCGCTTTCGAGAAAGCCGCGATTGAGACCTCCCGAATCGCCCACGCCGCGCCGATCGAAGCGCAGGACAGGGTAGCCGGCTGCGGCGATGCGGTGGGCGAGCTGCGCCATGCTGCGATGCGGGCCGCTGCGGATCTCGTTGCCGGCAGAGACGATCAGCAGCCCCGTGCTGCCGGCGGCGCTGTCCAGCGTGCCCAGCAGAAGATCGCCGAGGCAGGGGAAGCTGATCAGGCTTCGCACGCGCGAACCCAGGCGGCGAGATCGGCGGCGAGCAGCGCGGCAAGCGGCAGGTCGTTGTCGGGCGTTGCTTCGCGCCACAATGCGCGGCCCTGCACGCGATGGTCGGCGGGCCGGGTATCGCCCTCCAGCCGCAGCGTGCGCGCCGGTTCGATCGCACAGTCGGGCAGCTCTTCCAGAAACGTGTCGGGCAGCCGGTGACCGTCATAGCCGGGGACGTCGCCGTGGCGATGGAGGCGGCGCAGCGCGCGCAGCAGTTCGTCGCCCGTCTGGGGGGCGAAGTGCCAGCGGCGGCGCAGGGCGACGCTTGAGTCGAGCAGCGCGCCGCTGCGGAGCGCCATCGAATAGGCGCGCCCGCCGGCGGTGCGGGCAGCGGCGGCAAGGCCCGCGCGGAGATCGGAAAGCGCGATGCGCTCGCTGGGGATCAGGCTTTCGCCGGTGCCGGGAAGTTCGGGAAGCACCCCGGCGATGCCGCGTTCGGCAAGCCCGCGCAGGATCGCCACCGCGAAGGCGCGCATCCGGTTCGCCTCCTCGAACAGGGGGAGTGCCACCACGACGACCGGGCCACTGCCGGGCCCGAAGCGCAGCATCGCTTCCCGACCGCCAGCCCAGTCATAGGGTTCGATCACCCCAGCGCCTTCTGCGCCGCAAAACGGGTGAGGGTGCCGAAGCTCTCGAGCATCTCGCCATCCACCTCGTCGTCCTCGATCAGGATGCCCAGGCGATCCTCGATCTCGGTCAGCACGCCCGCGACGGCCAGCGAATCCAGTTCCGGCAGTGCGCCGAACAGCGGTGTTTCGGCATCGAATGCCGCCACGCGGTCGTCGCTCAACCCCAGCACGTCGCGCAGCACGGCGCGCACGGTGGTTTCGATGTCGAGCATGGTTTCAGGCCGCAATGAGGATCCCCTGTGGTGATTTTTACGTACCCGTAAGGCTTGGCGGCGGCGCTGCCAAGACTATGGGTGCTAGCATGATCGCGCTGGATCCCGCCCCGCATCTTATAGACGCGCTGCCGCTGCGTGGTGCGCCGGACGCCGTCGCTTTGGAAGACAAGGCCGGCACGCTGACCTTTGCCGAGCTCGAGGCGACGGTGGGCGGCATGGCCCATGCGCTCGCCGCGCACGGCCTCGCCGCCGGGGAGCGGGTCGCCAGCTGGTTGCCGAAGACGCGCGCCGCCTGCCTGCTACCGCTCGCCGCACCCCGCGCCGGGCTGGCGCATGTGCCGATCAACCCTGCGCTCAAGCGGGCGCAGGTCGCGCATATTCTGGAGGACAGCGGGGCGCGGCTGCTGGTGACGCAGAAGGCGCGGCTGGCGGCGCTGGAACCCGGCGACGTGCCCGCGGCGTGCCGGGTATTCCTTGAGGAGGACCTTGCCAGTACCCAAGATATGCTGCCGCCGGCCGGCGGCGACCCCGATGCAGTGGCGGCGATCCTCTACACCTCGGGCTCGACGGGGCGTCCCAAGGGGGTGATGCTCAGCCACGCCAATCTCTGGCTCGGCGCCATCAGCGTCGCGCACTATCTGCAGATCACGCCCCAGGACCGGGTGCTCGGCGTGCTGCCGCTCAGCTTCGACTATGGCCAGAACCAGCTCTTCTCGACCTGGGCGGCGGGTGCGCGGGTGGTGCCGCTGGATTATCTGACGGCGCGCGACGTGGTGAAGGCGGTGGAGCGCTTCGGCATCACGACGCTGGCGGGGGTGCCGCCGCTCTGGGTGCAACTGCTCGAGGCCGACTGGCCGGCGGAAACCGCGGCGCGGCTGCGGCGGCTGACCAACTCGGGCGGCGCGCTTACCCGGCCCCTGGTGCAGGGGCTGCGCAGCCGGTTTCCTGGGGCAGACCTTTACCCGATGTACGGGCTTACCGAGGCGTTCCGCTCGACCTATCTCGATCCCGGGCTGGTTGATGCCCACCCCGAATCGATCGGCCGCGCCATCCCGTTCGCCGAGATTTTGATCGTCGATGCCGAAGGGCGGCGCGCGCGCCAGGGCGAGCTGGTGCACGCGGGCCCCCTGGTCGCCAAGGGCTATTGGCGCGATCCGGAGCGGACGGCGCTGCGCTTTCGTGCCGCGCCCGCCTTTGCCGAGCACCAGGGGCTGGCGGTATGGTCTGGCGACACTGTGGCGGAGGATTCGGACGGTCTGCTGCGGTTCGTCGGCCGTGACGACGAGATGATCAAGTCCTCGGGCAACCGGATCAGCCCGACCGAGATCGAGGAAGCCGTGGTAGCCGGCGGAGAGACCAGCGAGGCGGTCGCCTTGGGGGTCCCCGATCCGCGGCTGGGCCAGGCGATCCTGGTGGTTGCGCGCGGGGACGGCAGCCTCGAAGAGGCATTGCGCGCGCGGCTGCGGCGCGACCTGCCCAGCTTTCAGCAGCCGGCACGCTATGTCTGGCGGGAAAGCCTGCCGCGCAACGCGAATGGCAAGCTCGACCGGTCCGGGCTGAAGACGGAGATTCTATGAACGCCAAGCCGATCGGGCCGATCCCTGCCGATTTTGCCAAGCAGCCGATGCTGCACGTGGCCGGCCGCAGCGCGGTCGACTGGGCGGAGGCGGGCACGCCCTTGTACCTGTACGACGTCGGCGCCGTGCAGGCGCGAATCGCCCGCTTCCGCGCCGCGATCCCGGCGCAGGTCGCGCTGCATTATGCGATCAAGGCCAATCCCTTTCCGCCGCTGATCGCCGCCATCGCCCCGTTGGTCGACGGCATCGACGTCGCCTCGGCAGGGGAGATGGGCAAGGCGCTGGCGGTGATGGCGGCGGCCACGATCAGCTTTGCCGGGCCGGGCAAGCGCGATGCGGAGCTGGAAGCAGCGATCCGCGCGGGGGTGACGCTCAACCTCGAATCCGAAGGCGAGGCAGAACGCGCGCTTGCGATCGGCGACCGGCTGGGCATCGCCCCGCGCCTGGCGGTGCGGGTGAACCCCGATTTCGAGCTGCGCGGCTCCGGCATGAAGATGGGCGGCCGCGCCTCGCCGTTCGGCATCGATGCAGGCCGAGTGCCTTCGCTGGTCCGGCGGCTGCTCGCAGCGGGCGCCGACTGGCGCGGTTTCCATATCTATGCGGGGTCGCAGGCGCTTTCGGCGGAGGCGGTGATCGAGACGCAGACGGCGACCATCGGCCTCGCCGCGCGACTGGCCGAGGAAGCGGGCGCGCTGCCGCCGCTGGTCAACCTGGGCGGCGGCTTCGGCATCCCCTATTTCCCCGGCGACGTGGGCCTCGATGTCGAATCGGTCGGCGCGGCGCTGGCGGGCGCGCTTGATCGGCTCGATACGCACTATGCGATCGAACTCGGCCGCTGGCTGGTGGGGGAGGCGGGGATCTACTTCGCCCGGGTGATCGACCGGAAGGAGAGCCAGGGCGAGACCTTTCTGGTCGTCGATGGCGGGCTCCACCACCACCTCGCCGCGACCGGTAATTTCGGCACCGTCGTCCGCCGCAACTATCCCGTCGCGGTCGCGCATCGCATGCAGGACCCGGCCGAGGAGGTGGTGACGATCGTCGGCCCCTTGTGCACCCCGCTCGACCGACTGGCTGATAGGGTGGCGTTGCCGCGCGCGGCGGTGGGCGACCTGATCGCGGTCTTCGCCTCGGGGGCATATGGCGCCAGTGCCAGCCCGCAGGCCTTTCTCGGCCACCCGCCGGTCCGCGAGCTTTTGGCAGGCGTCTGACGCCTAACGCTAAATTTACGCGTCCTGCGCCATAGCTCGCCGACCGGCAGCGGCGTGCGGCAATCCCGCCTGTTGCCGTTTGGAGGCACGGGAATGGCGGGTTCAGGACGGTTCAAGGCGGCGGCGACGCTGGCGCTGGCGGCGCTGCTATCGGCGTGCGGCGGCCAGGGCGCGCGCCCGGAACTGCCCGCCGCGGGCTTTGTCGGTGCGAAGCAGGCGCCGAGCGACGAATATGTCATCGGCCCGCTCGACCAACTGAGCATCTTCGTCTGGCGCAACCCGGAGCTGACCACCAAGGTGCAGGTCCGCCCCGATGGCCGCATCACCACCCCGCTGATCAACGACATGCCGGCGGTGGGCAAGACGCCCGCGATGCTCGCCGACGATCTCAAGCTCGCGCTCGGCGAGTTCATCAAGGATCCGATCGTCTCGGTGATCGTCGAGAATTTCTCCGGCACCTTCGCCCAGCAGGTGCGGGTGGTCGGCGCGACCGAGAAGCCGTCTTCGCTGCCCTACCGCGCCAATATGTCGATCCTCGACGCGATGATCGCGGTGGGCGGCCTCAACGAGTTCGCCGCGGGCAACCGCGCCCGGCTGGTGCGCTTCGACCCGCAGACCGGCAAGCAGCGCGAGTACAAGCTGCGCCTGTCGGACCTGCTGAAGAGCGGCGACACCTCGGCCAATGTCCGGCTGGAGCCGGGCGACGTGATCATCATCCCGCAGAGCATGTTCTGATGGGGGGGCTGTTCGACGAGGTCCGCAGCGCGATCCATGCGGTGTGGATGCGCCGTACGCTGGCGCTGGCGATCGCCTGGGCCATCTGCGTGGTCGGCTGGGCGGCGGTATCGCGCATTCCCGACAGCTACGAATCCAAGGCCCGCGTGCTGGTCGAGCTGCGTCAGGTGCTGCCGAGCGACGGCGGCGCAGGCACGGCGGGCCAGCAGCAGGATATCGACCGTATCCGTCAGACGCTGACCAGCGCGGTGAACCTCGAAAAGGTGGTGCGCGGCACCGATCTCGCCAGGACGATCACCAAGCCCGCCGATCTCGCCGCGCGCATCGCGGGGCTGCAAAGGGCGATCAAGCTCACCGCCCAGCAGGACAATCTGTTCGAGATCGCGGTGACCGGTGCCGATCCGGTGATCGCGCGCCAGGTGGTGGAGAAGCTGATCGCGTTGTTCCGCGACAACAAGCTGGCCGACAGCCGCGACGAGAGCAGCCAGTCGCTCGCCTTTCTCGACCAGCAGCTGTCAGAGCGCCAGCAGGCCTTGCAGGCGGCAGAGGCCAAGCGCGCCGACTTCCAGTCGCGCTTTCTCGGGAGCCTGCCGGGCACGGGCTCGCTCGATGACCGGATCGGCGCCGCCCAGCAGCAGCTGGCGCAGATCGAAGGCGATCTCGCCGCCGCGCAGAGCAGCCTGAGTGCGGTCAACGCCCAGATGGCGGGCACGCCGGCCAGCGTGGCGGGGCAGGGCGGGGTCGCGACCGGCGTGAGCCCGGCGCGGGCCCGCCTTGCCGACCTGCAGGCCCAGCTTTCCGAGGCCCGTGCGCGCGGCTTTACCGAGGCACATCCGGACGTGATTGCGCTGCGCCAGCAAATTGCCGGCGCGCAGGCGGCGGTGGGGCGCGAGCCCGTCGGCGGCGGGGGTGGCGGCAGCTTCGCCAATCCGCTCTATCTCAGCCTGCGCGCGATGCAGGCCGACAAGGCGGCGCAGGTCGCAGCCCTTTCGCAGCGCCGTGCGCAGATCCAGGGCGATCTCGCCACGCTCAGCGCCAAGCTCGGCCAGGCGCCGCAGGAAGCGGCCGAGCAGGGGCAGATCGATCGCGACTATCAGGTGCTCAAGGACCAGTATGGCAAGCTGCTTGCCGATCGCGAACAGCTGCGGATCAGCAGCCAGGCGCAGAGCCAGACCGATGCGGTGAAGTTCAGCGTGATCGACCCGCCGACCCAGCCGCGCGCACCCAATTCGCCCAACCGGCCAATGCTGCTGACCGCGGTGCTGGTTGCCGGGCTCGGCGCGGGCGTGGCCGCGGCGTTCCTGCTGGCGAAACTGCGCACCACCTTCGACACCGCGACGCGGCTGGAAAAGGCCAGCGGCATGCCGGTGATCGGCACGATTGGCGAGGTGATCACGCCGGTGCAGGCCGCACAGCGTCGCCGGCAACTGAGGCATTTTCTCGGCGGCGTGGCGGGGCTGGGGGCAGCCTATGCGGCGATCCTGCTCGTCGTGATGCTGCACCACGGCGCGGGGGCCTGAGCGATGAACGATCACAGCCCCAAGAGCTTCTACGGCTCGCTGATCCAGCGCGCCGTCGCGATGATGCCGGGCCTGCCGGACGAGCAGCCGGAACCCCGCGCCCGCGTGGAGAAGGCGGTCATGTCGTCCAAAGATCGCCCGATGGTGCCGATCGACCGGACGCGGCTCGCCGCGGGCGGTATGCTGGTGCCTGGCGGACCGATCACGCCGCTGGCCGAGGAATTCCGCATGGTGAAGCGGCAACTGCTGCTCACCGCGCGGGGCGTGGCCGGCGTGGATGCCGATCGCGCGCGGATGATCCTGGTCTGCTCGGCCCAGCCGAACGAGGGCAAGACCTTCTGCGCGATCAACCTCGCGCTCTCGATGGCGGCGGAGAAGGACGTCGAGATCCTGCTGGTCGACGCCGATTTCGCCAAGCCGGACGTCTCCAAGCGCCTCGGCGTGATGGCCGGCCCTGGCCTGCTCGAGGCGCTGGCGGGGCAGATCGACGTGGAGGAATGCATCGTCGATACCGATGTGCCGCAGCTCGCCATCCTGCCCGCGGGCGCGCGCAGCGTGAGCGATACGGAACTGCTCGCGAGCGACGGCGCCCGCGCGATGCTCGATCGGCTGGCCGCCGCCAATCCCCGCCGGATCGTCATCTTCGATTCGCCCCCGGCGCTGGCGGCCTCGCCCGCCTCGGTGCTGGCGCTGCATGTCGGCCAGACGATGATGGTGGTGCGCGCCGATCGCACCAGCGAAGAGGATCTGCGCGCCGCCGTCGCGGCGCTGGACGGGTGCGAGCATATCCAGCTCGTCCTCAACGCGGTGTCCTTCCAGCCAGCCGGCCGGCGCTTCGGCAGCTATTATGCGCAGGGCGGCAGGTGATCCGTGGCGCGATCGTTCTGGCCGCGTGCGCCGCTGCGATCGTGCCCGCAGCGGCCCAGCGCCGTGCGACCGTCACCCCCTATATCGAGATCAGCCAGGTCGCGCTGGCCGAGCTGAACGGCGGCGAGGCGCTCACCTACACGCAGCTGGGGGCCGGGCTCGACGGCCAGATCCGCACGCGGCGGATGCAGGTGCAGGTCAGCTACCAGTATCAGCGCCGCTTCACCGAGAAGGGCAGCCTGCAGGCCGGCGACAGCCATAACGGTCTTGCCCGCGCGGAGATCAAGGCAGCGCGGGGCCTGACGGTGGAAGCGGGCGCGATCGCCACCCGCACGCGCACCGATGCGCGGGGCGATGCGCTGACCAACAATGCCGGCAACGCCCGCAACGTCAGCCAGCTCTATTCGGTCAGTGCGGGGCCGAAGCTCGATACGCATTTGGGCCCGATGTTCGTGCAGGGTACCTATCGCTTCGGCTTCACCCAGATCGATGACGGGACCGCCACGGGCGTCGCATCGGGGTCGCCGAGCGTCGACCGCTTCGATCATTCCACCTCGCATGCCGTGAATGCCAGCGTCGGCGCCAGGCCCGGCACGGTGCTGCCGATCGGCCTGAGCCTTACAGGCGGACTGGTCCGCGAAACGGCGAGCCAGCTCGACCAGCATTTTGCCAGCAGTTCGGCGCGCGGGGATGCGATCGCGCCGGTCAGCCGCACCGTCGCGCTGGTCGCCGGCGCGGGCTATGAGCAGATCACGGTGCGGCAGCGCGACCCGGTGCTCGACGTTCGCACCGGCCAACCGGTGCTCGACAGCGCGGGGCGGTACCGGACCGACCCTGCCTCATCCCTGCGGATCGCCTATGCGTTCGACGGCCTGTTCTGGGATGGCGGCGTCGTCTGGCGACCGAGCCGGCGCACCGCGCTCGAGGTGCGGATCGGCCGGCGCTACGGCGCGATGCGCTACACCGGCAGCTTCACCTATCAGCGCAGTGGCGGCAGCGGCGTGCAGATCGCAGTCTACGACACGGTGGAAACCTATGGCCAGCAGGTGGGCAGCAGCCTGGCGGCGCTGCCGGTGGGCTTCGTCACCACCGCCGACCCCTTCGGCGCGCAGGCGGGGGCCTGCATCTATGGTACCAGCGGTGCAGCAGCGGGCGGGTGCCTGGGCGGGGCCTTCTCCTCGGCGGCGACCGCGGCGTTTCGCGGGCGGGGGCTCACCGCAAACGCGGTGTGGAGCCGCGGCAGCACCCGGCTGGGGATCGGCACCGGCTTCGCCCGCCGCGATTTCCTAACGCCGGTCGGTGTCGTGGGCACCGGCGGCAGCTGGGACGAGAGCCTGTACGCCCAGGCCTTTGCCCAGCTCGCGGCCGGCCGCGACGGCACGATCGGGCTGAACCTGCTCGCCAGCTATACCGACGGGGACATCCCCGGCAGCGATGCCGTGTTCGGCTGGGGTGCGAATACTGCCTATACGCATCGCTTCGGCGTGCTCAGCCTCACCGCCACCGCCGGCGTTTACGGCACGCAACGGTCCGGAGCGGACCAGCTATCGGCACAGGCGCTGCTCGGTGCGCGCTATGCCTTCTAGAATGGAGGGAGCGGCGCCGCTCCGGAGACGGGAACGATGATGGACGACCATTATGGACTGCGCGGCCGGCCGTTCCAGCTGACTCCCGATCCGCGCTTCTGGTTCGATACCGCCACGCACGGCAAGGCGATGGCCTATCTCGGGTACGGCCTCAGCCAGGGGGAGGGATTCGTCGTCATCACCGGCGATCCCGGCGCGGGCAAGACCACGCTGATGGGCCACCTGCTCGCCGAACTGGATGGCGAGCGGCTGAACGTGGTGAAGATCGTCTCGACCCACCTGCGCGCCGACGATCTGCTGCGGCTGGTAGCGCAAGGGCTGGGGCTGCCCGGCGACGGGCTGTCCAAGGCGGCGCTGCTTTCGGCGATCGAGCACGGCCTTCACGCGATCGCCCGTGCCGGGCGGCGGACGCTGCTGGTGGTAGACGAAGCGCAGGCGCTGCCGGGCGAGAGCCTGGACGAGCTGCGCATGCTCTCCAACTTCCAGGCCGGCGGCTATCCGCTGCTGCAGATCTTCCTGCTCGGCCAGCCCGAGTTTCGCCTGGTGCTCCAGCAGCCCGAGTTCGAGCAGCTGCGCCAGCGGGTGATCGCGATGCACCATCTCGCACCGATGGAGGTGGAGGAGGTCGAAGCCTATCTGATGCACCGGCTGCAATGCGTCGGCTGGCAGGGGCGCCCGCGCTTCACCGGCGATGCGATCGCGGCGATGCATCGCTGGTCCGGGGGCATCCCGCGCCGGCTCAACCAGCTGGCGAGCCGGTTGCTGCTGTACGGCGGGGTCGAGCAGATCGAGAATTTCGGCGCACCGGACGTCGCGGCGGTGATCGACGATATCGAGCAGGAAAGCGTGGTGGAGGATCGGATCGAAGTGGCGCCCGCGCCCGCGCCGGTGCGGGCGAGCCGGGTGGCCGAGCTGCGCGCGGTGCCTGCGGGATCGGCGGAAGCACGCGCGCTGGAGCGGCGGGTGGCGGAACTGGAGGCGCAGGTGGCCTCGCAAGCGGATGCGCTGCGCCGGGTACTGGCGCTGCTGGTCGACTGGGTCGAGAAGGACGACGGCCGCAGCGGCATCGACCTCGCCGCGCTGCGCGGCAATGTGGCCTGAGCGATGACGGTGCAGAACGGCCTTTCGGTCGACGTCGAGGACTGGTTCCAGGTCGGCGCGTTCGAGACCACCATCGCCCGCGCCGACTGGGATGGGCTGGAGCGGCGGGTCGAGGCGAACACCGATCGCGTGCTGGCGCTGTTCGCCGAGGCGGGGGTGCGCGCCACCTTCTTCACGCTCGGCTGGGTCGCCGCGCGGCATCCGGCGCTGATCCGCCGCATCGTCGAGGCGGGGCACGAGGTCGCCAGCCATGGCTGGGACCATGCCCGCGTCTTCACTCTCACGCCGGACCAGTTCCGCGCGGATCTCGCCCGCGCGCGGGCGGCGCTGGAGGATGCCGGCGGGGTGGCGGTGAACGGCTATCGCGCGCCGAGCTTCTCGATCGATCGGCGGACACCCTGGGCGCATGCGGTGCTGGCCGAGGCGGGCTATGCCTATTCCTCCAGCATCGCGCCGATCGCGCATGATCATTATGGCTGGCCCGATGCGCCGCGTGTGCCGTTCCGGCCGCTGGCGGATGCAGGCCTTGTCGAGCTGCCGATCACCATCGCGCGGGTGCTGGGACGCGAGGTGACCGCCGGCGGCGGCTTCTTCCGGCTGCTGCCGCAAGGCGTGACAAACCGCGCGGTGCGTGACGCCAATGCGGCGGGCGAAGCGGCGATCTTTTATTTTCACCCCTGGGAGATCGACCCCGCCCAGCCGCGCGTGCGCGCTGCGCCGCTGAAGTCGCGGTTGCGTCATTATGCCCGGCTGGGCGCGATGGCGGGCAAGCTGCGCGCGCTGACCAGGGCGCATGCCTGGGGCCGGGTGGACGCGATCGCGCAGGCGGCGGCGGAGCGGCTGGCATGACGCTGACGATCCGCAGCGCAGACCTTGGCGATCTTCGCGAGCAGGCCCGCTTGCGCGCCTGGGTGGACGCCCAGGCCGACGCCACGCCCTTCCATCTGCCTGAATGGAGCATCGCGGTGGCGAAGGGCTGCCGACAGGCAAGTCATTATCTGGTGGCCGAGACGGGCGACGGTGGCATCGGCGGCGTGCTGCCGCTGACCGCGATCGCCTCGCCGCTGTTCGGCCGGGCGCTGGTCTCGGCCGGTTTCGGGGTGGGCGGGGGCATCCTTGCCGGCAGCGACGCGGCGGTGGCGCCGCTGGCCGAGGCCGCCAGGGCGCTTGCCGAGCGGCTGCGCTGCCCCAGCGTCGACCTGCGCGGCGGCCCGAACCCGGGCGCGGGCTGGCACCGCGACGATGCGACCTATGTCGGCTTCGCCCGTCCGCTCGCCGCCGATGACGACGCCGAATTGCTCGCCGTCCCGCGCAAGCAGCGCGCCGAGCTGCGCAAGGCGCTCGCTGCGGATCTGACGGTGGAAACTGGCAGCGATCGCGCCGCGCGCCAAGCGCATCGCGCGGTCTATGGCGAGAGCGTCCGCAATCTCGGCACCCCTGTGTTCCCGGCGGCGCTGTTCGCGGCGGTGCTGGAGACGTTCGGGCCGGAGGCGGATATCCTCACCGTTCGCCACGGGGCGGAGCCGGTGGCCAGCGTGCTCAGTCTCTATTGGCGCGGCACCATCTACCCCTATTGGGGTGGCGGGACCGAGGCGGCGCGGGGGCTGCGCGCCAATGACCGCATGTATTTCGCGCTGATGGCGCACGCCCGTGCGCGGGGATGCACCCGCTTTGATTTCGGCCGCTCGAAGCTCGGTACCGGGGCTGCGGCGTTCAAGAAGAACTGGGGGTTCGCGCCCGAACCCTTGGTCTATTTCTCCCGCCATGCCGCGGGTGCAGCGCCGCGCAGCATCAATCCGCTCGATCCCAAATACCGGCTGCAGATCGCCGCCTGGAAGCGGCTGCCGCTATGGGCCGCGAACCGGATGGGTCCCTGGATCTCGCGGGGGCTCGGCTGATGGGCGAAATCCTGTTCCTTGCGCATCGCATCCCCTATCCCCCCGATCGGGGCGACAAGATCCGCGCCTATCACCTGCTGCGGCACCTGGCGAAGGATCACCGCGTGCACCTCGTCGCGTTTGCCGACGATGCCGACGACATGCAGCGCAAGGGCGGGCTCGCGCCCTACACGGCCAGTCGCGAGATCTTCTGGCGGTCGCCGCCCAACGCGCTCACCGGCCTGCGCGCGATGCTGCAGCGCCGGCCGGTCTCGCTGGTCGCCTTCGCCGATCCGGAGATGCGGCAGGCGGTGAACGCCCTGCTCGAGGCGCGGCCGATCGACACCATCTTCCTCTTCTCCAGCCAGATGGCGCAGTATCTGCCGCCGGCGCCGAAGCAGCGCGTGATCATGGACTTTGTCGACATGGATTCGGCCAAGTTCGCCGCCTATGCCGAGGGCGGGCGGCCGCCGATGGCCTGGGTCCACCGGCGTGAGGCGGCGTTGCTGCTCGCGCATGAGCGACGGGTCGCCTGCGGGGCCAATGCCAGCCTGTTTGTCAGCGAGGCGGAGGCCGCGCTGTTCCGTGCGCAGACGGCCGCGCCGCGGGTACACGCGATCGAGAACGGCATCGACACCGACTTTTACGACCCCGCCCGGCGTTTCCCGGCGGTCGCGGGGGAGGGGCCGCTGCTCGTTTTCACCGGCCAGATGGACTATCG
This sequence comes from Sphingomonadales bacterium, assembly GCA_027489295.1. Next base: position 23,482 of record JAIYAA010000197.1, read on the forward strand.
CCCGAACATCGACGCGGTGACCTGGTTCGCCGACAAGGTGTTCCCCCGCATCCGGCAATCGCATGCAACTGCGCGCTTCGCCATTGTCGGCCGTGCGCCCACCCCGGCGGTGCAGGCGCTGGCGGCGCGGCCGGGGATTTTGGTCACCGGCACCGTGCCCGATGTGCGCGACTGGATTGCCGCCGCCGCGCTGGTGGTGGCGCCGCTCCAACTTGCCCGCGGCATCCAGAACAAGGTGCTGGAAGGCATGGCGATGGCGCGCGCCGTGGTCGCCTCGCCCGCCGCGGCCGAGGGGATCGACCATGCTGGCACGCTGCGGGTCGCGGATGGTCCGGACCTGTTCGGCGATGCGGTGCTCAGCCTGCTGGCCGAGCCGGAGATCGCCGCCGCGCTGGGCGCAGCTGCCCGGGCCCGCGTGATCGCCCGCTACAGCTGGGCCGCGCGTCTGGCTCCGCTCGACGCACTGCTCGCCGGTTCGGCATGAGCCGGGGTATCGTCGGGCTGGCGCCGGCACGCCGTGCTTGGTACCGCCCCGCCAGCATGCGGATCACGAACAGGAACGGGGTGGGGATGATCGACGTCGAGGGCTGTCGCTGATGTGCGGCATTGCCGGCCTGTTCTACCCCCTGCTCGCCAAGCCGATCGACCCCGCCCGCATCGTCGCGATGAGCGACGCCCAGGCGCATCGCGGGCCCGATGGTTCGGGCGTGTGGTGCGTCGCCGGGGTGGGCCTCGGTCATCGCCGGCTGGCGATCATCGACCTCGAAGGCGGCGTGCAGCCGATGGCGCTGCCCGACCAGAGCCTCGCCGTCACCTTCAACGGCGAGATCTATAATTTCCGCGAGGTCCGCGCCGAGCTGGAGGCGCTGGGCGCCCGGTTCCAGACCGACAGCGATACCGAGGTGCTGCTCCACGGCTGGCGCGCCTGGGGGCCGGACCTGCTCGCCCGGCTGAACGGCATGTTCGCCTTCGCGCTCTACGATGCGGAGCGGCAGAGCCTGTTCCTCGCGCGGGACCGCTTCGGGGTGAAGCCCCTTCATTATGCCGAACTCGCCGACGGCGCGGTCGCCTTCGCGTCGGAACTCAAGGGACTGCTCGCGCACCCGCTCCTCCGCCGCGCCACCGATTTTCGCGCGGTAGAGGATTATCTCGGGCTCGGCTATGTGCCCGACGATGCCTGCATCGTCGCCGGCGTGCAGAAGTTGCCGGCGGGCCATTTCCTGCTGCTCCAGCGCGGGCGGCCGGTCCCGCAGCCGGTGCGCTGGTGGGATATCGATTTTACCCGTCGCGCCACCGGCAGCACTCGCGACCTCCAGGCCGAACTGATCGAGCGGATGCGCACCGCGGTCCGCTCGCGGATGATCGCGGACGTGCCGCTGGGCGCGTTCCTCTCCGGCGGGGTCGACAGCTCGGCGGTGGTCGCGCTGATGGCCGAGCGCAGCAAGACGGCGGTGAAGACCTGCACCATCGGCTTCGACGAGGCCGGGCTGGACGAGACCGCCCATGCCGCCAAGGTCGCCGAGCGCTTCGCCACCAGCCACCGCACCCGCACCGTAGGGCCGGAGGATTACGGCCTGATCGACACGCTGGTCGCCGCGTTCGACGAGCCCTTCGCCGACGCCTCGGCGCTGCCAACCTACCGCGTCTGTCAGCTCGCCCGCGAAAGCGTGACGGTCGCGCTGTCCGGTGACGGGGCGGACGAGGCGCTGGCCGGTTATCGCCGCCACCGTTTCTTTGCCGGCGAAGAGCGGGTGCGGGGGCTGTTCTCGCCCGACCTGCGGACGCGGGTATTCGGGCGGCTGGGCGCGCTCTACCCCAAGGCTGACTGGGCGCCGCGACCCTTGCGCGCCAAGACGACGCTGCTCGCGCTCGCCGAGGACGGCGCGGAGGCCTATGCCAAGGCGGTGGGCGTCACCACGCCGGCCCTGCGCGACCAGCTCTACAGCGCCACCGCCCGGGCCGCGCTGGAGGGGCACCGTGCCGAGACCCGCTATGTCGAGACGATGCGCGGCGCGCCCGCGCGCGATGCGCTCGACCGCGCGCAATATGCCGATATCCGGCACTGGCTGCCCGGCGACATTCTCACCAAGGTCGATCGCACCAGCATGGCGGTGAGCCTGGAAGCGCGCGAGCCGCTGCTCGACCACCGGCTGGTCGAGTTCGAGGCAAGCCTGCCGCCGTCGCTGCGCATCCGGGGCGGGCAGGGCAAGTGGCTGATGAAGAAGGCGCTGGAGCCCTGGCTGCCGCGCGAGATCCTCTATCGCCCGAAAATGGGGTTCGTCACCCCGATCAGCGGCTGGTTCCGCCACGCGCTGGCCGAGGAGGCAGCGGCGCTCGCCCGTTCGCCGCTGCTTCTGCAGAGCGGCTGGTTCGAACCGCGCACGATCGCCCGGCTCGCCGAAGACCATCGTGCCGGCCGCGCCGAGCATGGCCGCACGCTGTGGCAGCTGGTGATGCTGGAACGCAGTCTCGCGCGGCTGTTCGGCTGACCTACTCCACCGCCGCCAGCGCCGTCTCCACCGCGCCGGCGTAGCTGCTGCCGAACAGGCGCAAGTGGACGAGCAATGGCCAGAGCCGGTAGATCGACTGGCGCGCCTGCCAGCCGGCCTCCAGCGCCATCGCTTCGAAGAAGCGGGCAGGGGGCGCGTCGAACAGCGTCAGCATCGCCGCGTCGACCTCGCGGTCGCCATGATAGCAGGCGGGGTCGATCAGCGCGGTGACGCGGCCACCCGACACGAGCACATTGCCGCCCCACAGATCGCCGTGGAGCAGCGCCGGTGCTGGGTCTGCGGGCAGCAGATCGGACACGCGATCGGCGAGGCGTTCGAGCCGGCGCGCGAGGGTCGCGGGCACATGGGGCAGGTGGCAGCGCAGGCGCCGATCGGCCCAGAAGCTCGTCCAGTTGCTGGTATGCCCGTTGGGAATGGCGACGCGCCCGAAGGCATAATCGGCATGCCAGCCATAGGTTCGCCCGGTGGCTGCGTGGAGGGTGCGCAGCGTCGTCGCCAGGCTGTCCCAGC
>JAIYAA010000199.1 GCA_027489295.1 Sphingomonadales bacterium
CGTCCGAGGTACGCTCTACCCTGGTCCGCGACGTCGCGGGATCATGCATGCTCAGGCCCATCCGACTGCTCCTTGCGTTTGAGGTCTTCCACGATGTCGTCCAGCGCGTCGAACCGCGCGTCCCAAAGCTGCTGCAGACCCTCGATCCAGGCCGCCTCCGCCATCAGGCCGCGGCCACCCAGCCGACAGGTGCGCACCCGGCCCACCTTCTCGGTGGTGACGAGTCCCGCCTGTTCCAGCACGCCGATATGCTTCTTCATGCCGGAGAGGGTCATGTCGAACGCATCGGCCAGCGCTGACACCGAGCTTTCCCGTCGCCCGAGCCTTTCCAGGATGCCGCGACGGGTGGCGTCCGATAGGGCGGCGAAGGAGGCGTCCAGAACGGCACTGCTACACTGAACCATCCGGTTCAGTATTAGACGGAGTCGAAGGGGGAGGCAACGGCCTTCTTAGGCCCTCTCCTTCAGGGGAGGGGTGGGCCGTGTCTCACCGAGATCAATCTTCGGTCTGGCATCTCTCCACCCCAACCTTTCCTCCCAGGAGGAGGGGCTTAGGGGCGGCTCATCCCAGCGTCCGCCGGAGCGCGTCGTGCCAGCCCGCGAGGAGGGTGGTGCGATGGTCCGCGTCCATCGCCGGCTCGAAACAGGCCTGCCGCGACCAGATCGCCGACAGCTCGTCCAGCCCCGACCACAGTCCAACGGCAAGTCCGGCATGGAACGCCGCGCCGCGCGCAGTGGTCTCCAGATCGTCGGGCCGCTCGACCGCGACGTCGAGGATGTCCGCCAGGAAGCGGCACAGCCAGTCGTTTGCCGCCATGCCGCCATCGACGCGCAGCATCGCCGGGCGGGTGCCGCCGTCCCGCACCATCGCCTGGACGAGATCGTAGGTCTGGTAGGCCACGGCCTCCAGCGCCGCGCGGGCGAGATGCGCCTGGGTGGCGCTGAGCGTCAGTCCGAAGATCGCGCCGCGCGCCTCGGGATCCCAGTGCGGCGCGCCGAGGCCGACGAACGCCGGGACCATATAGACGCCGTGGCTGTCCGATACGCGCGTCGCCATGTCGTTGGTCTGGCGCGCATGGGTGATCACGCCGATGCCGTCGCGCAGCCACTTGATCGCCGCCCCCGCCACGAAGATCGAGCCTTCCAACGCATAAGCGGTGCGGCCGTTGATGCGGTAGGCCGGGGTGGTCAGCATCCGGTGCTCGGAGGTGACCGCCTTGTCGCCGGTGTTGAGCAGCAGGAAGCAGCCGGTGCCATAGGTCGACTTGGCGGTGCCGGGCGCGAAGCAGCATTGGCCGAACAGCGCCGCCTGCTGGTCGCCCGCCATGCCTGCAATCGGGATCGGCAGGCCGAACCATTCGGGGTCGGCCATCCCATAGACATGGGCGTTGTCGTGCACCTCGGGCAGCAGCGCCATGGGAATGCCGAACAGCCGGCACAGCTCGGCATCCCATTCGCCCTTGTGGATGTTCCACAGGCTGGTGCGCGCGGCGTTGGTCACGTCGGTCGCGTGCACCGCGCCCTTGGTGAGCCGCCAGAGCAGGAAGCTGTCGATCGTGCCGAACGCCAGTTCGCCACGCTCGGCCCGTGCGCGGGCGCCGGGCACATGGTCGAGGATCCAGCCGATTTTAGTCGCCGAGAAATAGGGATCGACCAGCAATCCGGTGCGGGCCCGCACCTCGGCCTCCGCGCCCTCTGCCTTCAGTTCGGCGCAGCGATCGGCGGTGCGACGGTCCTGCCAGACGATCGCGCGGTGGAGCGTCTCGCCGGTGGCGCGGTCCCAGACCAGCGTGGTCTCGCGCTGGTTGGTGATGCCGATCGCCGCGATTCCCGCCACGCCGACTCCGCTTTTCAGCAGCGCCTCGCGCGCGGTGGTCAGCGCGTCGCGCCAGATCGTCTCGGGATCATGCTCCACCCAGCCCTGGCCCGGATAATGCTGTTCGAACTCGGTCTGGGCGGTGGAGACGCGGCGGCCGGCCGAATCGAAGATCACGCTGCGCGTCGAGGTCGTCCCCTGATCGATCGCGAGAATGTGAGTCCGGTCCACGCGCACTTCCCCTCCATTGTTCGTTTGGACGCTCGTAGATTTTCGGTCGAACGTCAACGCTTTCGTTTTCAGGTTCGCTTTGCTATAAACGAAAACGAACGAACATGAGGCGAACCATGGCTGCCGCGCATTCCGACGAGCGTTACGATCTGCTGGTGGTGGGCGGCGGCATCAACGGCGCCGGGATCGCCCGCGACGCGGCGGGGCGGGGCCTGTCCGTGCTGCTCGTCGAGAAAGAGGATCTCGCGAGCCACACCTCCTCGGCCTCGACCAAGCTGATCCATGGCGGGCTGCGCTATCTGGAATATGGCGAATTCCGCCTGGTGCGCGAGGCGCTGATCGAGCGCGAGCGGCTGTGGGAAATGGCGCCGCACATCATCTGGCCGCTGCGCTTCGTGCTGCCGCAGACCCAGTCGCCGCGCCCGGCCTGGATGGTGCGGCTGGGGCTGTTCCTCTACGACCATCTCGGCGGGCGGAAGAAGCTGCCCGGCACCGATACGATCAATCTCGCGCGCACGCCGTTCGGCAACGGGCTGAAGACCGCGCAGGGCAAGGCGTTCGTCTATTCGGACTGCTGGGTGGAGGACAGCCGGCTGGTGGTGCTGAACGCGATGGACGCGGCCGAGCGCGGCGCGGCGATCCGCACCCGCACCGCGCTGGTCGGCGCGCGCCGCGATGGTGCCGAGTGGATCGCGACCCTTGCCGATGCGGCGGGCGATCGCACCGTGCGGGCGCGCGCGCTGGTCAACGCCGCGGGCCCCTGGGTGGCGGACGTGCTCGGCCGCACGCCGGACGTCACCGCCGATCGCGGGCTGCGGCTGGTCAAGGGCAGCCATCTCGTCGTGCCCAAGCTGTACGAGGGCGATCATGCCTTCATGCTGCAGAACCCCGATCGCCGGATCGTCTTCACCGTACCCTATGAGGGCGACTTCACCCTGATCGGCACGACGGACGAAGTGTGGGAGGGCGCACCCGGCAAGGCGCAGATCAGCGCCAAGGAAACGCGCTACCTGCTCGACACCGCCGCACGCTATTTCGCCAATCCGCCCGGCGAGGCGGACGTGGTGTGGAGCTATGCCGGCATCCGCCCGCTCTACGACGACAAGGCGGGGAGTGCCTCGGCGGTGACGCGCGACTATGTGCTCGATCTCGACGGCGACGACGCGCGCGCGCCGATGCTGAGCATCTTCGGCGGCAAGATCACCACCTATCGCAAGCTCGCCGAGCACGCGATGGCCGAGCTGTCGCGCTTTTTCCCCAAGGCGGGCGTGGCGTGGACGGCGGGCGCGGTGCTGCCGGGCGGCGACTTGCCGGACGGCGACTTCGATGGCTTCGTCGCGGCGCTGCAGGCTGCGCGGCCGGGCATGCCGGCACCGCTGCTGCACCGCCTGGCGCGCGCCTATGGGACGCGGGTGGAGACGCTGCTCGGCAATGCGATGACGCCGTTCGATCTCGGCGCCGATCTGGGCGGCGGACTGAGCCCGCGCGAGGTCGAGTATCTGCGCGGCCACGAATGGGCGGTGACGGCGGAAGACATTCTCTACCGGCGCAGCAAGCTGGGCCTGCATGTGCCGCCGGGCACCGAGGCACGGCTGGAGGCCTATCTCGCCGGCGAGGCACTGCCGCTGGCGAAATCGGCCTGATGGCCGAGGAGCTACCCGATCTGGTCGCGCTGCGCCACCGGCGCATTCTGGAACTGGCGCGCCACACCGGCAGCGTGACGGTCGACTCGCTGGCCACCGCGCTCGAGGTGACGCCGCAGACGATCCGGCGCGACCTCAACCTGCTGGCGAGCCGCGCGATGCTCTCGCGCGTGCACGGCGGCGCGGTGGTGACCTCGGGGGTCGACAATCTCGATCGCGAGTCGCGCCGGCAGGTCGCGGCCGGCGCCAAGGCGGCGATCGGCGTCGCGGCGGCGGCGCTGGTGCCGAACGGTGCCAGCCTGTTCATCAACATTGGTACGACCACAGAAGCGATCGCCCGCGCGCTGGTCCACCATCGGCACCTGCTGGTGGTGACCAACAACCTGAACGTCGCCGATATTCTGGGCGGCGTGCCGACCATCGAGGTGGTCGTTGCCGGCGGCCGCGTGCGCGCCAGCGACCGCGCCGTGGTGGGCGCGCTGGCGATGGATTTCCTGCGTGGCTTCAAGCTCGATTACGCGCTGATCGGCGCCTCGGCGATCGATGCCGGGGGCACGCTGCTCGATTTCGACATGGACGAGGTGCGCGTGTCGCAGACGATCATCGAGCAGGCCCGCACCGTGATCCTGGCAACCGACCAGACCAAGTTTGGGCGGCCCGCGCCCGTGCGCATCGCCGAGATCGGCATCGTTGATCATTTGGTCACCGATCGACTCGTACACGCCGAGATCGCGGCAGCATGTGCGGCCGCACGGGTGCAGGTGCACGAAACCGACGCTTGATTGGTAAGGCCAAACGATGCAGGATGGCCTGACAAATCAAGACTAGGGCGGCCGGGGGAAGGCCGTTCAGGGAGGGCAGTGGAAGGTCTATGCGGCGCATTGCCCATCTTCGCTGGTGGATCGTCGGGCTGATCTGCGCCGGCACCATTGCCAATTATCTCGCACGCAATTCGCTGGGCGTGCTGGCGCCGCAGCTGACGACGTTGCTGCACATGTCGACCAAAGAGTACAGCTATGTCGTGGGCGGCTTTCAGCTGGCCTATACGGTGATGCAGCCGATCGCTGGCATGATCGTCGACCGTGTCGGGCTGCGCGCTGGCTTTGCCTTGTTCGGCGCGGCCTGGTCGGTCGCCAATATGCTGCACGCGCTGGTCGGCGGCTGGATCGCGCTCGTCTTCTTCCGCAGCCTGCTTGGGGTATTCGAGTCCGCTGCGATTCCTTCCGGTATCAAGGCGATCGCGGAGTGGTTCCCGGCGCGTGAGCGATCTGTGGCGGTCGGCTGGTTCAACGCAGGCACCTCGCTGGGATCAGCGCTCGCCGTTCCCGTCGTGGCGACGGTGACGCTCTGGGCCGACTGGCGCATGGCGTTCGTGGTCACCGGCGCGATCGGCCTGGTGTGGTCGGTCGCGTGGTGGGCTTTTTACCGGAGCCCGGCAGCGCATCCGGCCATCACGGCCGAGGAACTGGCGCTGATCAACGAGGGACGACCCAAGCCGGTGGCGCGCCGCGCCTCGGCCCGCGAAATCCTCGGGACCGCGCGCTTCTGGATCATCGCGGTGCCACGCTTCCTCGCCGAGCCGGCGTGGCAGACCTTCAGCTTCTGGATTCCGCTGTACCTCGCCAGCGAGCGCGGCATGGACCTGAAGCAGATTGCGATCTTCGGCTTCCTGCCGTTTCTCGCCGCCGATCTGGGCGGCGTGCTGGGTGGCTATCTCTCGCCGCTGCTGGTGAAGCGCTTCCAGCTGAAGTTGATCACTTCGCGCGTTACCGGCGTCACGTTGGGCGCGGTGCTGATGATCGCGCCGGGCTGCATCGGCCTGGCCGCCAGCCCCTACACCGCGATCGCGCTGTTCTGCATCGGCGGTTTCGCCCACCAGATGATCTCGGTGCTGATCAACACGCTGTCGGCCGATGTCTTCACGGCCGAGGAAGTGGGCGCCGCCAACGGCTTTATCGGCCAGGCGGGGTGGACCGGCGGCCTGCTGTTTTCGCTGCTGATCGGGCAGCTGGCGGACAGGATCGGCTATGGGCCGCTGTTCGGCATGCTGTCCGTTTTCGACATTCTAGGCGCGGTCGTGCTGATCGCCGGCATGCGCCATCTTCGCCTTCCGGAGCCTGTGAAATGAGACGCGCCACGCTTTCCAATCCCCCGCGCTTCGCGCTTGCCGGGGAGGGGCAGGGGCGGATCACACTGGAATCGGATACCGGCGCCGTCGCGCACCTGTTCGTCCTCGAAGACGATATTGTCCGCCTGCTGCTGCTCGCCAACGGCACCGTCACCAGCCCGCCGAGCTGGGCGATCGCGCCGGGCCAGAGCGACATCGACGAGCCCGGCCGCGACCGGCTGGACGTGTCGGGGTTCACCTGCCCGACCTATCGCCTACGCCACGACGCCGAGCAGCTGGTGCTCGAGACCGCCGACATCCGACTCACCGTGCGGCTGCACGGGCTGCACTGTCGCTGGGAGCAGCGCGCGGGCGAGGCCTGGGTGCCGATGGCCGAGGACCGTCCGACCCATGCCTATGATTTCGGCTGGTGGGACGGCAAGGCGCACCATTATGTCGCGCGACGGCCCGGCGAGCGCTTCTACGGCCTGGGCGACCGCACCGGCGACGCCAACCGCGCTGGCCGCAGCTTCCGCCTGACCAATCTCGATCCGATGGGCTATGACGCGGAGACCAGCGACCCGCAGTATAAGTCGATCCCCTATGTGCTGGTGGCGGACGGGGACGGGCGCTGCCACGGCGCCTTTTACGACACGGTCGCCGACATCGCCTTCGATTTCGGTCGCGAGCTGGACAATTATCACGGGCCCTACCGCCACATGGTCGCCGATCATGGCGATCTCGACCTCTGGATGATCGCCGGCCCCGATCCGCTCGCGGTGACCCGGCGCTTCACCTGGCTCACCGGCCGCCCGGCGCTGATGCCGCGCTGGTCGCTCGGCTATTCCGGCTCGACCATGACCTATACCGACGCGCCCGACGCGGCGGTGCAGATGGCGGGCTTCCTGGAGAAGCTGGCCGAGCACGACATCGGCTGCACCTCGTTCCATTTGTCGTCGGGCTACACCTCGATCGGCGACAAGCGCTATGTGTTCCACTGGAACCGGACCAAGTTCCCCGATCCGCAGGCGTTCGTGAAAAGCTATGCCGACGCCGGCGTCGAGCTGGTGCCGAACATCAAGCCCGCGCTGCTGCGCAGCCATCCGCGCTATGACGAGGTTGCCGCTGCGGGCTATTTCGTCAACGATGCGGGCGGGCAGCCGGTCGAGGCGCAGTTCTGGGACGAGGTCGGCAGCTATGTCGATTTTACCAACCCCGACGCCGCCACCTGGTGGCGCACACAGGTGAAGACGGCGCTGCTCGACCAAGGTATCCGCTCGACCTGGAACGACAATAACGAATATGAGGTGTGGGACGCGCGCGCGCGCTTCACCGGTTTCGGCAACGCGGTCCCGGCCGCTGCGATGCGGCCGGTGCAGCCGCTGCTGATGATGCGCGCCTCGCGCCGCGCCCAGATCGAGGCGCGGCCGGACGAGCGCCCCTATGTGGTCACCCGCGCCGGCATGGCGGGCCTGCACCGCTATGCCCAGACCTGGACCGGCGACAACCGCACCGAATGGAAGACGCTGCGCTACAATGCCCGCATGGCGCTGGGGCTGGCGCTGTCCGGCGTATCGAACAGCGGGCACGACGTCGGCGGCTTTGCCGGCCCCGCGCCGGATGCGGAACTGCTGGTGCGCTGGGTGCAGGCGGGCGTGCTGATGCCGCGCTTCAGCATCCACAGCTGGAACGACGACCGCACCGTCAACGAGCCCTGGATGTACCCGGATGCGCTTCCGGCGATCCAGGCACTGATGCGGCTGCGCCAGCGGCTGGTGCCGTTCTTCTACGATCTGCTGCTGCGCCACCACGCCGACTATGCGCCGATGGTGCTGCCGACCTGGGCGGCGTTCCCGGAGGATCGCCGGTGTTGGGAAGAGAGCGACGAGCATCTGCTCGGGCCGAACCTGCTCGCTGCACCGGTGATGGAGCAGGGGGCGACCGAACGACGGCTCTATCTGCCCGCCGGCGCGGACTGGACCCATGTCTGGACCGGCGAGACCTTCTCCGGCGGCACCATGGTGACCGTCCCCGCGCCGCTGGACGGGCCGCCGCCGCTGTTCGCGCGGACCGGCTCGGCGATGCTGGTCGATCTGGCCGAAGGTGGGTGGCGCCCGGCGCCGATGCGACGCGGGCTGTGGCTGTTCCCGCCCCGCGAAGGTAGCTTCACCTGCGAGGCGATCGAGGATGCCGGCGACGGTGCGGGTGACCGCACCCGCTGGCAGGTGGACGGTGAGGTCGCCGCGGGGAAGGTCAAGCTGCGCGTCACGCGTACGGGTGCCACGCCCGCAGAACCCGGAATTGTCCTGTTGTTACCGTTAGGTAACGATCATGTTGTGGAGACCGAAGGGCAAGACAGCCAGCCTGTGTCCTTCGGGCAACAACGGGGTGTGGTCGTAGCGTAAAATCGATTGTGTTCCGTGTTTCCACGATGTTTCTCGGAGTATCGATTAACCTATTATCCAAGCGTCTAAATTAGAGAGCGGGTCAAACCTGCGGGAAAAGGGGAGTATTAATGAAAGGTTATCACGTATCTGTGGCACATGCTGCGCTGATCGCAGCGTGCATGGCCGGTACTGCGCAAGGGCAGACGGCGGACCAGACCGCGGCCACGACAACGGCCGCTGCCGGGGCTGCGGCCGCTCAGTCCGCCGCGAAGACGGCACAGGACGATGTCGAGATCATCGTCACCACGACCGCGCAGAAGCGCTTCGAGAACATCCAGAACGTGCCGCTGGCCGTGCAGGTGGTGACGCCGGCCCAGCTCGAAGCGCAGGGCGTTCGCCACTTCCAGGATCTCGGCAAGGTTGCCCCCTCGCTCACCGTTCGCCCGGCCGAACACCCGGTCAACTCCAACGTTTCGCTGCGCGGCGTCGGCACCTTCGCGTTCGGCATCGGCGTCGAATCGTCGGTGGCGGTGACCGTCGACGGCGTCCCGCTGGCCTTCCAGGCGCGCGCCTTCACCGATCTGCCCGACGTGGCGATGATCGAAGTGCTGCGCGGTCCGCAGAGCACCTTGTACGGCAAGGCCGCCTCGGCCGGCCTGATCAAGATCATGACCACCCAGCCGACCAGCGACTTTCACGTCAAGGCGAACGCGCTGGTTACCGACGACAGCGAATATGGCGCCAATTTCAGCGTCACCGGCCCGATCAACGACAAGCTCGGCTATGTCCTTTCGGCGAGCTATTCGAACTGGGACGGCAACGTAAAGAACCTGTTCAACGGCAAGCAGGTGAACGGCCGCGAGACCTTCAACAGCCGCGGCAAACTGCGCTGGAAGGCGACGCCGGACGTCACCTTCACGCTTTCGGGTAACTATCTGAACGGCACCACCAGCGTGGGCCGTCCGTTCATCCGCATGGCCTCGACGGCACTGCTGCGCAACGTTGCGGGGCAGACGAGCAACGTCACGCTGCCCGGCGTCAATATCAGCGAGAGCAACCAGACGGTCAGCAACAACTATGATTCCCGCACCAAATATTGGGGCTGGGGCACGATGCTGCGGACCGACATCAACATCGGCAAGCTGAACGTGCTGGGGCTGACCTCGTACGACAAGTTCCGGCTGGACGACTATCTCGACCATGACGACACCGCGGCGACGGTGCCGGCGGGTAGCAACGTCCAGGTCGGCGCGTTCAAGTCGCGGCTGTTCACGCAGGAAATCCGTGTGCTCTCGCCGGGCACCGACGCGTTCCGCTATGCGCTGGGCATCTACTACGCCAATGTCGGCTTCCAGCGGCCGTTCAAGCGCGGCCCGGCCTTCTCGCTGGCCGACTGGTTCGCGACCTCGGGTTCGCGCCAGGTCGCGGCGTTCGGTCAGATCGACTGGGAGTTCGTGAAGAACCTGACCGCCACCGTCGGCGGGCGCGCGCAGAATGAGCGCGTGAAGTACACGTTCCTCGACAAGAACCTGGCGGTCCCGGCGAGCTTTGCCGGCCATGCGAGCGACAACGCCACCACCTACCGCCTGGGCATGCAGTATCAGGCGACACCGGACGTGATGCTCTTCGGCAGCTACGCCACCGGCTACAAGGGCCAGACCTACGATCTGACCACGGGCTTCAACAACAACCGCGCTGCCGCCGGCCCGATCCGTCCGGAAACCTCGAAGGACAAGGAACTCGGCATCCGCACCCAGTTCTTCGGGCGCCGGATGACGTTCAACGTCACCTATTTCGACACTGACTATACCGACCTCCAGGCCCAGTCGATCGAAACGCTGGCGGACGGCACCACGAACTTCCGCCTCACCAATGTCGGCGGCCTCAACACCAAGGGCCTCGAATTCGAGAGCGCCGCGCGCATCACCCGCGACCTGACGCTCAGCGGTGCCGCGACGTATCTCGATGCCACCTACACCTCGTTCCCAGTCGCGCAGTGCTTCCCGGCACAGACCGCGGCGCAGGGCTGCACCGGCTCGCCGGGGCGCCAGAACCTGACCGGCACGCGTGCCGTGCAGTCGCCGGAGTGGAAGGCCTCGGCCAGCATCGACTTCGCCCCGGCGATCACCGAAAAGCTGAACGGCGTGCTGCAGGGCAGCTGGCAGTATCAGTCCAGCATCTACTATGTGGCGCGTGATCCGCAGACCTTCCAGCCGGCGTTCAGCCTGTTCAACCTCAGCGCGGGTGTGCGCGACCACAACCGCCGCTGGGAAGCGACGGCGTTCGTCAACAACCTGTTCGACAAGCAATATTATCCGTCGCTGGTCAATTCGGCCGGCAATTTCGGAAATCAGCTCGCGACCCAGGCCGTGCTGCCGCGCGACTTCCGTCGCTATGCCGGGATCCGCCTTGGCGTAAACTACTGATCCTGTTCACAACAGACTGGATCGAAGGGGCGGGAGCGATTGCTTCCGTCCCTTTTGTTTTGGCCTTCGTAGACGCTGTGGCGGATAGGCAACACCCTGCTGAATGCGAACCTTTTCATCTCATAATATCTTCGAGAAATCGTTCGCGTCCGAGCAGTTGTCCTACAATTCTCATAAACAAGACGACTGGCGTGCCCATCGGGTTTGCCGGCGCAGCATTGGGAGAGGAGAACGCGATTCACCTTCCGAAGGGGCATGATTAATGAGGGGTTACCAGTTTCCGCTGCGCACGCTTGCGCTCGCCGCATCGTTTCTTGCCGGCGCAGCGCACGCAACGACCGCGGAAGAGCGCAAGGACGGCGCCGCCGCGCCGGCCCAGACCGCCAAGCCGGTGAAGGACGATGTCGAGATCATCGTCACCACCACCGCACAGAAGCGCTTCGAGAACATCCAGAACGTGCCGCTCGCGGTGCAGGTGGTCACGCCGGCACAGCTCGAAGCGCAGGGCGTTCGCCACTTCCAGGATCTCGGCCGGGTCTCGCCCTCGCTGACCATCCGCAGCGCCGAAAACCCGGTCAATTCCAACGTCTCGCTGCGCGGTGTGGGCACCTTCGCCTTCGGCATCGGCGTAGAATCGTCGGTGGCGGTGACCGTCGACGGCGTACCGCTCGCCTTCCAGGCGCGCGCCTTCACCGACCTGCCCGACGTGGCGATGATCGAGGTGCTGCGCGGCCCGCAGAGCACGCTGTACGGCAAGGCCGCCTCGGCCGGCCTGATCAAGATCATGACGACCCAGCCGACCAGCGACTTTCACGTCAAGGCGAACCTGCTCGCTACCGACGACAAGGAATATGGCGGCAATTTCAGCGTCACCGGTCCGATCAACGACACGCTCGGCTATGTCGTCTCGGCCAGCTATTCGAACTGGGGCGGCAATGTCCGCAACGTGATCGATGGCCGCAATGTCAACGGCCGCGAAACGCTGAGCACGCGCGCCAAGTTGAAGTGGAAGGCCACGCCGGACGTCGTCTTCACGCTTTCGGGCAACTACATGAACGGCAACACTACGGTGGGCCGCCCGTTCATCCGCATGACGCCGGGTGCGGTGCTGCGCCGCCAGCCGGGCCTCACCGCCGACGTGACGCTGCCGGGCATCACCGTCGATCCGCTCAACCAGAAAGTGGCGAACAACGATCGCGCCGGTACCAAATATTGGGGCTGGGGCACGATGCTGCGCACCGACATCAACATCGGCAAACTGAACGTGCTGGGGCTCACCTCCTACGACAAGTTCCGCATGGACGACTATATCGACCATGACGACACGGCGGCGCCGGGCAGCTATGGCCGGAACGTCCAGATCGGCGCGTTCAAGTCGCGGCTGTTCACCCAGGAAATCCGGCTGCTGTCGCCGGGCACGGACGCGTTCCGCTATGCGCTCGGCGTCTATTACGCCAATGTCGGGTTCCAGCGCCCGTTCATGCGCGGCCCGGCCTTCTCGCTCGCCAACTGGTACGCCACCTCGGGCTCGCGCCAGGTTGCGGCGTTCGGCCAGATCGACTGGGAGTTCGTCAAGAACCTCACGGCCACCGTCGGCGGCCGCGCGCAGAACGAGCGGGTGAAATACACCTTCCTCGACAAGAACCTAGCGGTGCCCGCCAGCTGGGCTGGCCATGCCAGCGACAACGCCACCACCTATCGCCTGGGCCTGCAATATCAGGCGACGCGCGACGTGATGCTCTTCGGCAGCTACGCCACCGGCTACAAGGGCCAGACCTATGATCTGACCACCGGCTTCAACGCGAATCGCGCTGCAGCCGGCCCGATCCGTCCCGAGCGTTCGAAGGACAAGGAATTCGGCGTCCGCACCCAGTTCTTCGGCCGTCGCATGACGTTCAACGTCACCTATTTCGACACTGACTATACCGACCTGCAGGCCCAGTCGATCGAGACGCTGGCCGACGGCACCAGCAACTATCGCCTGACCAACGTTGGCGGGCTCAACACCAAGGGCCTCGAGTTCGAGACGGCCGCGCGCATCACGCGCGATCTTTCGGTCAATGGCAGCGCGACCTATCTCGACGCGACCTACACCTCGTTCCCGGTGGCGCAGTGCTACCCGCTGCAGACCGCGGCGCTGGGCTGCGTGGCGGGTTCGCCCGCCTATCAGAACCTCACCGGCACCCGGGCGATCCAATCGCCGGAATGGAAGGGCAGTGCGGCCATCGAATATTCACCCGCGCTGACCGAGAAGCTGAACGGCGTGTTCCAGGCGAGCTGGCAGTATACGTCCAGCCTGAACTATGTCGCCCGCGATCCGGAGACCTTCCAGGGCGCGTTCAGCATCTTCAAC
>JAIYAA010000202.1 GCA_027489295.1 Sphingomonadales bacterium
AATACGGGCCTGGGCCCCAGCGATCTGGCGCGCTGTGCCGATCTGCCGGATCTGCGCTGGGCGATCGTCGATGATGCCGATCATCCGAGCCTGCGGACCGTCCCTGCCGACCGCGAGGGCCTGATCGCCTATGTCCGCGCGCTCGCGCCCGATCTAGTGCTCTGCCGAAGCGCCGATTTCGAGACGCCGCGGGCGTTTCCCGGCACGGTCCGCTATGTGATGGAGGCGGTAACGGCGCCGTTCGGCCCCGTCTCGCCGGCGAACACCGTGCATTTCACCGGTGCGCCCTTCGTCAACGGTGCGATGCCCGCGCTGGAGCCGGACGCGGCCGCGCGGCTGGATGCCCTGATCGCGCCCTTCTGGGCAGACATGACAGCGCACTGGCTCGCGGCGACGCACGATCGCGGGGCGGTGTTCGGCGCGATCGGCATCCCCACCGATCGGCCCGCGGTGCTGCTGCCGCTGGAATATGAGCATGCCGAGAATTTCTTCCTGCAGCATCGCCCCGGCGGGCTGACCAATCAGGCGCTGGTCGCCGCGGTTGCAGCCGAGGCGCAGGCGGCGGGGGTAACGCTGGTCATCACCGATCATCCGCTCAACACGCTGCACGTCGAACGCGACACGCTGTTCGAATTTCTCCGCGGCCTCGACGGCACGATCCTCGTCAACGGGCCGGTGTTCGACGTACCGCCCACCATGGCGCTTGCCCGCCATGTCGACGGGGTGGTGCTGGGCGATTCCAAGAGCTTTGCCACGGCCGCGGCGTTCGGCACGCCCACGTATCGCACCTCGCGCTTCGCCAGCGCGCCCTGGCTGCACGCGGAACCCGATCTCGCCAGCTTCCTCGCCACGGTGCGCAGCGGAAGCACGCAGCCTCCGGACGCCGCGGCGGTGCAGCGCTGGTTCGGCTATCACTATGCGAACGAGGCCTTCTATCCCACCGATCCGGACCTCACCGGCGCAATGGTGATCGATCGCGCGCTGCACCCGCTCGACACCGCCCGCTGGGAAGCCGGGATCGGTCGACTCCAGCGGTTCGCCGATCAGATGGAGGATGCCGCATGAAACTCGGCGCCATTGCCCGCGCACTCGATTCCGCGCCGGGCACCGCGCTCGCCTGGGCGGGCGCTGTGATCGCTGCCGAGCGCCGTGCGCTGCAGGCGTTCGAGGCGGTGCTGCCGCCGTCGCTCGCCGATGCCGTCGCGGTGATCGCCGGGCAGGCCAGCCCGCTGACCTGCCTCGGCATGGGCAAGTCGGGTCTGATCGCGGCCAAGGTCGCCGCCACCTTCTCCAGCCTCGGCACGCCTGCCTTCGTGCTCAACGCCGGCGAAGCGGCGCATGGCGATCTGGGCGCGGTGCAGGACGGCAATGTCGTGCTGCTATTCTCGAACAGCGGCACCACCGACGAGATCGCGCGCATCCTGCCGCTGCTGAAGGCGCGCGCCTGCCTGCTGATCGGGGTGATCGGCCGGCCCGATTCGCCGCTCGCCCGCGCGGTCGACATCCTCATCCCGGCGATCACCGCTGGCGAGGCCGATCATATCGGCATGGCACCGACGTGCAGCACCACGCTGCAACTCGCGATCGGCGATGCGCTGGCGGTGGCGGTCAGTCGCTCGCGCGGCTTCACCCGCGCCGATTTCCTGCGCCACCACCCTGCCGGGCTGCTCGGCCGCCAGTCGATCCCGCTGCGTACGCTGATGCGCACCGGCGACGAACTGCCCAAGGTGGGGCCGGACGCGCCGGTGGCCGACCTGCTCGCGGCGATGTCGGCCGGGCGGATGGGCGCGGCCTGCGTGGTCGATGCCGACCAGCGCCTGCTCGGCCTGGTGGTCGACGGCGATGTCCGCCGCCACTTCCAGTCGCGCCGCGATGTCTACGATACCCCCGCCGCCGCGCTGATGCAGCCGCACCCGCAGGTCATCGACGTTACCGCCACGCTGGGCGACGCACTGCTCCTCCTGCGCGACCGCGACGGGGGATTTCTGGTTCTGCCCGTGGTCGACGACGAGGGACGTCTGCACGGCATGTTGCATGCCAAGGATATGATGAATGGCTAAGCCCCTGAAGATCGTCGCCTTCGTCCCTGCCAAGGGCAATAGCGAGCGAGTCTCCGACAAGAACACCCGCATTTTGGACGGCGAACACCTGTTCAAGCGCAAGCTGCTCCAGGCGCTGGATTGCCCGGCGATCACCGAAGTCTGCCTCGATACCGAGAGCAAGGTGATGGCCGACATGGCGAGCGATCTGCCGGTCAGCTGGCTGCAGCGCCCGGCCGAACTCGCCACCAACGCGACCGACGGGCACGGCATGTTTGCCTGGGAATGCGCGCAGCGCCCCGATGCGGACATCTGGATCCAGCTGCTGTGCACCGCGCCGTTCGTTACCGCCGAGACGATCGGCCGCGCGATCGCGCGGCTGCTGGCGGAGCCGGAGGCGGACAGCCTTGTCGCCGTCACGCGCGCCAAGCAATATTGCTGGACCGGGCAAGGGCCGGCCTATGGCACCGGCCGCATCCCCAACAGCGTCGAGCTGCCGGAGACGATCGTCGAGGCGATGAGCCTCTACATCGTGCGGCGCACGGGGGAGGGGGCGGCCACCCGCCGCTTCGGCACCCGCCCGATCCTGTTCGACCTTGATCCGATCGAGCAGATCGACATCAACCACCATCACGACCTCGTCATCGCCGAGACCGTCGCCGCCGGCTTCCGCCAGGCCGAGGTGACGCGGTTCCGGGCGATGCTGCCGCATCTCTCCTCGCCGGTCCTGTCGGACATCCTCAAGGAGCGCGGCCACCGGGTGGTGCTGCCCAAGGTGCTGCGCCCGACCAGCGGCGGCAAGTTCCTCGGCCGTGCCAAGACGATCGAGCTGGCGGCGCTGGCCGAGCGGCCCGATCGCTCGCCCGACGGGCCATGGCACGGCATCTATGGCGCGCTGCAATCCTATCGCTTCGTGCGCCCGGGCGACGTGATCATGGTGGCGACCGACGTGCCCGAATATGCCTATTTCGGCGATCTGAATGCCAATCTCGCGATCCGTTCGGGCGCGGTGGGTGCGGTGATCGACGGCGCGACGCGCGACACCGCCGATGTGCGCGCGCTCGGGCTACCGGTCTATGCCCGCGGCCAGACCTGCGACGACATCAAGTACGAAGGCACGCTGAAAGCCATGAACCGCCCGATCACGATGGGCGACGTCACGATCGCCAACGGCGATGTGGTATTTGCCGATGCGGATGGGATAGTGGCGATCCCGCGGGCGCTGTGGCCCGAGATCGAGGAAGCCGCCTGGAACGTGCTCTCGAACGAGGCGCGTATCCGCATGCAGGCGGCGCGCGGCCGCGACGTGGACGCTATCCTCGCCGAATGCGGTGCGTTTTGAAGGATTTGGATATGAAGACGGTCAAGGTCGGTGTCATCGAAATCGCCAATGACAAGCCGTTCGTGCTCGTCGCCGGCCCCTGCGCGATGGAGAGCCGCGACCACGCCTTCTTCATGGCCGAGGCGCTGACCAAGCTCTGCGCGGAGCTGGGCATCGGCTTCATCTACAAGAGCTCGTTCGACAAGGGGAACCGCACCTCGATCGACGCGCCGCGCGGCATCGGCATGGACGCGGCGCTGCAGGTGTTCGCGGACCTCAAGGCCGAGTTCGGCTGCCCGGTGCTGACCGACGTGCACGATGCCGGCCAGTGCGCAGCCGTCGCCGAGGTGGTCGATGTGCTCCAGATCCCGGCGTTCCTGTGCCGCCAGACCGACCTGCTGGTTGCCGCCGCGCACACGGGCCGCGCGATCAACGTCAAGAAGGGCCAGTTCCTCGCGCCCTGGGACATGAAGAACGTCGCCAGGAAAATCGCCTCGTCG
Source organism: Sphingomonadales bacterium (assembly GCA_027489295.1). The sequence continues at coordinate 3,861 of JAIYAA010000202.1, forward strand.
GGCAACGAGAACGTCATCCTGTGCGAGCGCGGGGCGAGCTTCGGCTACAACACGCTGGTGAGCGACATGCGGTCGCTGCCGATCATGGCGGAGACCGGCTATCCTGTGATGTTCGACGCGACCCATTCGGTGCAGCAGCCGGGCGGGCAGGGCACCAGCTCGGGTGGCCAGCGCGAATTCGTGCCGACGCTCGCCCGTGCCGCGGTGGCGGTGGGCGTGGCGGCGGTGTTCATCGAGACGCACCAGGCACCCGATACGGCGCCGAGCGACGGCCCCAACATGGTGCCGCTCGATCAGATGCCGGCGCTGCTCGCCCGGCTGAAGGCGTTCGACACGCTCTCCAAGCAGGGCTGAACAGGCCGGCCGCGGGTCAGCGGCCGAGTTGCTCCTTCAAGGCATCGATCCGCTTCGACGCTTCGGCCTTGTTCAGCGTGCCTTCGATCGGCGGCGCGCCGGCTTCCTCTAGCAGCGTCGTGAGGTAGGAGGCCTGGGCGCCGGTCATCGGGTCATCGCCCGAAACCCAGTCGTCGGGGTCCTTCTCGGTATTCGAACCGGGATGCTCGTCGAGCTTCGGGTTGTGCAATGGTTCCGCCATGATCACCTCGCGTTCGTTCCTGTTGTGTTCTTGAACGGTCGAGGCGGTCCGGTTGTTCCAGATGCACGCTGCGCCGATCAGCCGGGCAGCGTCACCGTCGCGACGCTGTCCGGCGCGTCGTGCAGCCGCAGGTAGAGCGTCTTCCCGGCCGGCCTGGGCAGCGCCAGGCTGGTGCCGACAAAGCCGAGCGGCACCGGCGTCGACTGGGCGAAATCGGCGGCGCCGCTGATCGCCGACACGACGAATAGGTCGCGCCCGGCCAGCGTGCAGGAGGCGCTGTCCGCGGGGCAGGTCAGTCCGTTGAGCACCGGCAACCGCACCACGGTGACGAGCGGCTGCCAGTCGCCGACCGCCCCGTCCTGCACCAGCCGGAACCGCAGCGGACCCGCCACGCCCGGGCCGAGCAGCGTCCGCGGCGCGACATGCGCGACCACCACGTCGGTGCCGATGCGCTGCAATCCGCCATCGGCGAAGCGGAGCCGGGCGACAGGCCCGTCGTGTCCGGTGATCTCCACCGTGCCGCCGTCGCCCAACGCCCCGCGCGTCACCCGGAACGAGAAGTCGATCGCCGCATCGGCGGGCACTACGCCCTCCGGCAGCACGATGGCGAGGCCGGCCGTGGCCGGCTGGGATACCGCGGCGCGGCTCAGCACCGCCGCCACCGGACGCGGGGCGGCGGCGCGGACGGCGAGCTTGACGCTCCGCCCGTCGCGCAGCCGAACCACCGCTTCGCCCTCGCCGGCGGGGATGGCGGCTTCCGCGGTCAGCGCCAGCCGGTCGCCGTCGCTGCCGCGCGACAGCGCACCCGCGGTGAAGTGCATGCCCTTCCAGTCGAGCCCGGTCACTTGGTCGAGCCGGGCGCCCTCGAGCATGCCCCCATGATCGCCCTCATAGGCGACGAAACGATCGAGCCGGCTCGCCTCGAGCCGGGCGGTGAGCGGAATCGTGTCCGGCGGTGCGGCGCCGAAGCGAGCGACATTCAGCGTAAGCGCACCGGGTTTCACGTCCTTGAGCGGCAGGGTCATGGTCAGTTCGTCCTGGCTCGTGACCTTGAACGGGACCGGGGTGCGCGTGCCGGCGGCGTCGCTCAGTGCGATCTGGCTGACGCAGAAGGCCGCCCCGCCGCGCAACACCAGCGGATGGTCGCGGCCGACCACGACGTTGCTGTCCGGCGTCGCGCGCCACGCGCCCATCGCATCGAGCTGCACCGGCAGGCGCGGCCCGGAAAAGTCGCCGAACCCCCAGCGGCCCTGGAGCACCGCATTGGCGACGGTGCCGATATCCGCCGGCAGCGCGCCGTCCAGCCGCACGCCGCCCTTCTCGACATCGGGGGTGACGGCCAGATCGCGGGTCTTGCCGTCGGCACCGGTGATCCGCACCGAAAGGCCGCGGGCATAATCGGTGGCATAGAGCAGCGGCGCGTCTTCCAGCGGCAGTGTCAGCCCCGGCTTGGCGAGACACACCGGCGTCGGCCCGCCCGCCTGCCAGATCGGCGGCGGTGCGGCGCCCAGCGGCGGCAGCGCGGCCACCAGCACCGAGCGCGGGTTCTGGAACGAGGGCGCACTGTTCAGCAGCAGCTTCAGCGTGTCGCCGCGGCCGATCGCGATCGCCGGCAGATACTGATATTGCGGGCTACGGAACGCGCCGAACAGCTTCGCCACGTCGCGGGCCAGCCCGATATAGGGGCTGTAGAAGCCGCCGCCGCCCTGCGGCGTCGCGGCCAGGCTGTAGGCCAGGTCGACCGGCGCGCCGGTCAGCGTTTCGGCCAGCGTCGTGCCGCGCTGCGCCTGGAGCACCAGCGAATCGCGGTTCTGGGTGAGGCATGCCGCCTGCAACCCGCGGGGCCGGGTGAGGCAGTCGGCATTGAGCTTGATGCGCAGCGCGTTGGCGAGCACCGGCGCGTCGGTCGCGAGCCGCTCGGGCGCGGTCTCGCCGATCCGGGCAATCGCCGCCACAAACGCATCGAGCCGGGCGCGATCGAGCGAGGCCTGGAACATGTCCTGCGCGGCGCGAACGAAGACGCCCGGCCGCCCGCGCACGGCATCGCGTACTGCGTCGAACCCGCCGCCGGTCTCGGGGGCGAGCAGCAGCACCGCCTGCTCGGCGCCCTTGGGCACCTCGATCTCCAGCCGGTTCTTCTTCTTGCGCCACGTTTCGGCAACGAAGAACCAGTCCTTGGGCGGCGGGTTGGTGGCGCCGCGCAGGAACGCGACGACCAGCAGATACCGGGCAGACTGGTCCGGCGGCAGTGCCGCCTCCGCGGTCACCTTGTCGCCCGGCTGGAGCGTAGGGACCGCGCCGATGGGCAGCGTTGCGCCGCCGCGGGTGACGCTGAGCTTCAGGTCGGGGCCGGCAAGGTCGAAGCTGTTCTGCTGGGCCTGGGCGGGGAGGCCGGCGAACAGCAGCGCCAGCAGAAGCGGGATCAGGGGCACGCGGAGCATGGATGCCGCTATAGGGGAAGCGGGCAGGCCAGGGCCACCACCCGCGCGACGAGCCGTTGCCCGCTCAATCGGCGACGTTGTCCGCCACCCAGGCGCGGCGCTCGCCGATCGGTCGCGGTGCGCCGGTGGTGGTGTCGTGCGTCGTCTGGTGCTCCAGCTCGGCGTTGAGCTCCGCGCCGAACAGCAGAATATAGGCGGAGAGGTACAGCCAGGTGAGCAGCGCGACGATGGTGCCAAGCGCGCCATAGGTGGCATCGAAGCGCCCGATATAGCGGACATAGGCGCCGAAGCCGAGCGTCAGTGCCAGCCATAGCAGCGCGGCGAACAGCGATCCGGGCGTGATCCAGGTCCAGCGCGGCTGCGCGCGCGACGGGCCGAAGCGATACAGCGCCGCCGCGCCTGCCGCGCCCGCCAGCGTCAGCAGCAGGTGGCTGACCAGCTTGCCCATTACCAAGAGCGCGTTCGGCGCGAAGGGGAGCAGCCGGTCGAGCGCGCCGAGCATGGTCATCGCCACGGCGGCGAACACCGCCGCCACTACCGCGCCCAGCGTGATCGCGAGCGCGGTGAGGTTCACGCGGAAGAAGTTGCGCTTCTCCTTTTCCTCATAGGCGATGTTGAGCGCGGCGATGATCGCGCCGGCGCCGTTGCGCGCACCGAACAGCGCGATCGCTAGGGCGATCAGGATGCCCAGGCCCTTGTCGCCGTCCGGACTGTGGACCAGCCCGAGCAGCTGGTTGCCGATCACTCCGGCGATATCGCGCGGCAGAATGGCGGAAAGCGCGCGGATGTCGTGCAGCACCGTCGCGGTATCGGCGACGAGGCCGTAGCACAGCACCACCGCCCCCAGCAGCGGCACCAGCGCGAGAAACCCGTAAAAGGCGACGCCGGCGGCGATCAGCCCGATATTGTCGTCGCCCGCCTCGTTCCAGCAGCGCCACAATACCGATTTCCAGCCGGCCCAGGGCACTGCCCATGGGCTTTGCGCTTCGCGCCCCTTCGAATCCATCATCGTCCCCTTGCTTGCTGCGAACAAGCGCGCGACCGGGGAGCCCGGTTCCTCTCCCAGGCGGGCAGGTGATTGAGATTGCTTCGGTTACGAAGCCTCTGCCTTGCCGAACAGCGGCAACGGTGCCGCCTCGCCGCGGTCGAAGTTGGAGACGGTCACCCCCACCAGCCTTATGCCCTTGGGCGTCGGCAGCACCGATCGCAGCAGCGCGATGCTCGCCGCGTGCAGCTGCGCGCGGCTGGTGATCGGCGCCGGATGGCTGCGGCTGCGGGTGATGATCTGGAAATCGGCGTACTTGATCTTCACCGTCGCGGTGCGGCCGAAGCCTTGGGTGCGCTCGCACCAGTCCCACACATCGTCGGCCTGGCCGAGCACTGCCGCTTCGATCTCGGCATCCTCGGTCAGGTCGCGGCTGAACGTCGTCTCCGAGCCCGAGGACTTGCGCTCGCGGTTCGGGTTCACCGGGCGATCGTCCACGCCGCGGACGATCTGGTGATACCATTCGGCGCTGCTGCCGAAATGCTGGAGCAGGAACGCCATCGACTTGGCGCGCAGGTCGGCGCCGGTCTCGATTCCCAGCCGCTGCATCTTGGCGGCGGTCACCGGTCCCACGCCGTGGAAGCGCGACACCGGCAGCGTTTCCACCCAGGCCGCGCCCATTTCGGGCGTCACCGCGAACTGGCCGTTGGGCTTGCGATGGTCCGAGGCGAGCTTGGCGAGAAACTTGTTGTACGAGATGCCCGCCGAGGCGGTGAGGCCGGTCTCCGCCAGAATGCGCGCGCGGATCTCTTTTGCGGTCGCCCAGGCGGTGCCCAGCCCACGGCGATCCTCGGTCACGTCGAGATAGGCCTCGTCCAGCGACAGCGGCTGGACGAGATCGGTATAGTCGGCGAAGATCGCGTGGATCGCCTGCGACACCGCCTTGTACACCTCGAAGCGGGGCCGCACGAAGATCAGGTCCGGGCAGCGGCGCAGCGCGGTGACCGAGGGGAGGGCGGAGCGCACGCCGAAGGCGCGGGCCTCGTAGCTCGCCGCCGCCACCACGCCGCGCGCCGCTGCCGATCCCACCGCCACCGGCTTGCCGCGCAGGCTCGGATCGTCGCGCTGCTCGACCGAGGCGTAGAACGCATCCATGTCGATGTGCAGGATCTTCCGGGTGGGCGGCGCTGCCATGGGCTGGCTATATCGCGACACGAACGAATAGGGAACGGGAATTCCGGCGCCAAGTCGTTGTGAAGGTGGTGGTTCGACGGCTAGAAGGATGACCATGCCGATCATCGCCCGCTGCCTCGCCCTGATCCTCGCCTGCCTCGCCTGGACGCTGCCTGCGGCGGCCCGGACGATCCTGTTCGTCGGCAACAGCTTCACCTTCGGCGCCAATTCGCCGGTGATGCGCTACCGCCCCGATCGGGTGGCCGACCTCAACCGCGAGGGGATCGGCGGGGTGCCGGCGCTGTTCAGGACCTTCGCGATCGAATCCGGGCTCGACTGGCAGGTGAGCCTGGAGACGTCGCCCGGCAAGGATCTCGCCTGGCACCTCGCCAATCGGCGGGCGTTGATCGATCGGCGCTGGGACGTGGTGGTGCTGCAGGGCTTCAGCACGCTGGATGCCGAGCGACCGGGTGACCCGACCCGCCATCTCGCGGCGGCGCGCGCGCTGGCTGCGCTGGTCCACGCGCGCAATCCGGCGGCGCAGGTCGAGCTGGTCGCGACCTGGTCGCGTGCCGACCAGACCTATCGGCCGGGCGGCCACTGGCACGGATCGTCGATCTACCGGATGGCCGAGGATCTGCTGGCGGCAAACAGGCTGGGGCTCGCGCCTGGCTACGGCATTCACGGCGTGCTGCCGGTGGGCACCGCCTGGAACCGCGCGATCCGCGACGGCTTTGCCGATGCCAATCCCTATGACGGCGTTGCCTTCGGTCAGTTCAGCCTGTGGACCTGGGACCAGTATCACGCCAGCGCCGAGGGCTATTATCTGGAGGCGCTGGTCGAATTCGGCGCGATCACCGGCCGCGATCCGCGCAGCCTGGGGCCGCGCGAGCGGGCCGCCGAGGATCTGGGGATCAACCCCGAGGTCGCCCGGCGGCTGCGCGAGGTGGCCGCCGCCGAGCTGGCGGCTCAGCGGGTCGGCGGCGCGCCGTAATAGTCGGGGGCGCCGTCCAGCCGCACGTCGATCCGGTCGAGCAGGAAACCGGGATCCATCGCGAAGACTTCGATCCGGTGCGCACCCGCGGCGAGCAGGCCGAGCTTGAGCGTGCGCACCGCGGTGTTGGACAGGACGTTGGCCTTCCATTCGTCGCTGCGGCCATGGGTTTCATAGTCCAGCACGGTCATCGCGCCGCCATCCACCCGCACGCCCAGCCGCAGCTTGTTGGCGGAGCTCAGCGGATGGACCGGCAGGCCGACGATCTTCAGCTCGGTATCGCCCTTGTTGCCCAGCTGGAACGGCAGGACTAGCGGCGCTGTCGCCTCGGCCCGGTCGCTGGAGGGCAGGTCGAGCTTGCTGCGCAACACGGCGCCGCGCGAACCAAGCTCGGCGATCCGTTCCCATGGCGTGCCCGCCAATGTCAGGTCGGCGGGGGTGAGCGAGATAATGTGGTTTACCTCGGGCGTGGCGTCGCCGGCGGGGAAGGGCTGGAGGACGGGTTCCAGATATACCATCGTGCCATTGCAGCGAATCTTGCCCGCGGCGATCGCGCCCTTGCCGTCATATTTCACCGCCACGCGCATCTCGTAGCCGTTGGTGGCATCGAGCCTCCCTGCGCGAGCGGAGAGCTCGACACCCTCCAGCCCCTCGACCGTCCAGTCGCTGACGGCGCCCTTGCCATAGACCGTCATGAACCGCGTCTCCGCTTTGCCGGGCGCAAAGGCGAGCGCGCGGGCATCCGCCCCGCACTGGGCGACCGGCGCGAGGTCGATCTTCGGATAGGTCGGCTCGGCGAAGACGGCGAGCCGGCGCGGGGCCATGTCCATGATGCCGCGCCACTTGCCGCCATTCTGGGCATTGTAGGCGGCGGTATCGGCGACGATCATCTGGTGCGCCGCGCGCGCCTGCTCGGCGAGCGTATTGGCGCTGGCACGACCCTGACGTGCATAGAGTGCGGCGAGATCGAGCTTGAGGTTGCGCTCGTTGAGCTTGGCGGCGCCGCGCACCGGGTAGAGCACCAGCTGGAAGAACGCATCTCGGCGATCGGCGGGCACGGTCGCGCCCAATGCCTCGGCCTTGCCCAGCAGCGCGCCGTAGCGGGCGATGCGCGCCTGCGCCTCGTCGCCGCCCGAGCGGACATAGTCGTCGATGCGGATCGGCGTCTCGGGCTCGACCGTGCTGAAGCCCATGAACTCGGGCTTCCGCTCCCAGGCGAGGTCGTAATAGTCCATGAGGACGTCGGCGACGGCCGGGCCCTGCGCACCGAACTGGTCCTTGGCCCAGTCGGCGAGCTGCACCCGCACCGGCTTGTTCAACAGCTTCGCGTCGAAGGCCACGTCGAGGAAATAGCTGGCCAGCACCTCGCCCGGCTTGATGTCGCCGACATTGACCACCCACAGCTTGCGGGTGCCGGTCGCCCAGGCGCGGTCGAGCTGCTCGCGGATCAGCCCCGGATGGGTGGTCGCCAGCCACAGATAGTCGTGCGGCCGGCCCCAATAGCTGATGTGGTAGTAGAGGCCGGAGCCACCTTTTCGCGCCCGCTCGGCGGCGGTGGGGAGCTGGCCGAGATAGCCGTAATTGTCCTCGGGCCAGACGAGCGTCACGTCCTCGGGCACCTTCAGCCCGCTGCGATAGACGTCGAGCACTTCCTTGTAGAGCGTCAGCACCTGCGGCACCTGGTCCGCCGGCTTGCCCTGCGCGGTGGCGAGCAGGCCGCGCTGCAGGTCGATCGCCTGGGTGGTGGCGGCGAGCGCCTGTTCGGGGCTCCTGGCGCCTTCCAGCGCCGAATCATGCTTGCCGCGCAGGCCGATCGTATAGACGTTCTCGTACGCCTTCACTTCGTCCACGCGGCGGCGCCAATAGTCGACCATCCGGTCGCGATTGGTGAAGAAGTTGAACGGGCCCTCCGCCTTCTCGTCCCACTCGCGGACGTTGTTGCGCATCATCGGTTCGGCATGCGAGGTGCCGACGACGATGGCATAGTCCCTGGCCGTCTCGGCATTGCCGGGGATCTGGTAGAAGGGCTTGGTGCTCTCGTGCATCGCCGGCCAGATCATGTTGGCCTTGAGCCGCCACATCAGCTCGAACACGCGCGCATAGGTCTTGGGGCCGATATCGCCGGTCTCGGGTTCGTAGGTCCTGGCGGCCCAGGGCTGGAGGCCCCAATCCTCGTCGTTGAGGAAGATGCCGCGATACTGGACCGAGGGCGCCTCGGAGAGCAGCCGGCGGCCATCGACCACCAGCCGCTCGGCATGGCGCGGGGTCACGTCCGCCCACCATTCCCAGGCCGAGATGCCCAGCGCGCGGCTGAGGTCCACCGTGCCCCAGATCGCGCCGCGCGCGTCCGACCCGGCGATCAGCAGGTACGAGCGGCCGGGATGCTGCCTCGAGGGGGCGAGGACGCGGACATAGCGCTCCCACTGGCCGTCCAGCGCGGCGAGATCGACCTTCGCGTCGGCGGCCACGGCGCGGACCAGCGCTGAATCCTTCTGGCCGATGACGACGCAGAGCTTGCCGCAGGCGGCGAGGTCGCCCGCCACGACCGGTGTCTTGCCCGCGCGCTTGCCGATGTCCCGGGCCAGCAGCTCGCCGGCGAGCTTTGCCGACGTGGCGTCGTCGTGCAGAACCGGTGCGGTGGTGCGGCCGTCGAACAGCACCGCCTGCTGGGCATGCGCGGCGGCGGGGAAAGCGAGCAGGGCGGGCAGGGCAAGGTGGGCGCGGATCATCCAGCGCATGAAGCATGGGCGCGGAAGGAAGGGAATCCCCCAGATTCTTCCCGCGCCGGGGAAGATCGAATCAGCCCTTCGCGCGCGCCGCCGCGCGGGCAATCGCCACGCATTCCACTTCGGCGAGCAACTCCCCCGCGCTGCCGCTGCTCATCATCGCACGTTCGGTCTGACGCACCCGTTCGATCGCCCGTGCGATCTGCGGGGCGCCCCAGCGGCGGAGCGCACGGCCGGTGGCCGGGCGTTCCTTGAAGAACACGCGGTGGCGCTCCATTGCATCGTCGATGCTGGCGCCCTGGTCCATCTCGGCGCGGAGCTCGGCCAGCGTCATCAGCCGGCGGACGAGCTGGCGCATCAGCGGAATCGCCGAGCCGCCGCCTTCGCCCAGCTTGGCCAGTTCCTCGCCGACTTCCGCCACGCGCCCGTCGAGAATCGCCTCGATCGCGCCGAACAGCTCGCCGTCGCCCAGGTCCGCGCCGATCGCGTCGAGCGCGGCGCCATCGGCATCGCGGGGATGTTCAGGATCCGCGTCGAGGAACAGCGCCAGCTTCTCGATCTCGCGGGTGAGGATCGCGCGGTCGCCATTGGCCGCCGCTGCCATCCGGTGCGGCACGTCGCCGGTGAGCCGCAGGCCATGCTCGCGCGCGATCGTGCCGGCGAGCTGCGCCGCGCCCGCGCCTTCGGGCACGTAGCAGGCAAAGGCCATCGCGCTCGGCGCAGCGATCGCCGCCTTGACCAGCTTGCCGCTGGTCTTGAGGTTGGGGCCGATCGCCACCACCGGATTGCCCGCGCGCTCGGCACCGAGCAGCAACGCGATCGCCTCGGCAGCACCTTCCTCGATATTGGAAATCCGGATGTACCGCGCGCCGCCGAACAGCGAGAGTGACGCCGCCTCGTCGGCCAGCAGTCCAGGCTGGTCGCGCAGCATCTTCATGTCGATGTCGATGCGCTCGACGTCTGGCCCCAGCGCCTTGCCGAGCCGCTGGGCGAGATCGGCGGCGCCCGCTTCGTCGGGGCCGTGGAGCAGATAGAGCCGGGTATCGGGCCGGGGCGATTCTACCGCCGCGCGGATCTGGCCCGCATTGGCCTTCACTTGGGCCGCGCGCCGCCTTCGCGCACCGTCCGCGCCAGCCTTGCCACGATCTGGTCGGCGACGATGCCCGAGAGCCGTTCCAGCGCCGTCTTCTCGGCGGCGATCGTGGCATATTCGGATCCGACCACGTCGATGCCCGCATCCGATCCGGCGGTGGCGTCGAGCACCACCTGGCCATTGCGCAGGTCGACCAGCTGGTAGCGCGCGCGCAGCGTCCGCCGCTCGCGCGAGACCGAGTCGTCGCGCCGCACGCCCAGGCCGATGATCTGGTCGTCGAGCTTCACTTCGAGCCGGTACGACGCCGCACCGCCGTTATTGGCCAGCCGGTCCTTGAGCGCGTTCGAGACGAGCCAGCCCGACTGGCCCTGGATCGGCGCGACCTCGACCGCCGACAGTGTCGTCGCGACTGCGCCGCCGCTGCCCCCCTGGTACATCGGATGCAGCCCGCACGCGGAGAGCGCGAGGGCGAGGGGGGCGAGCAGGGCGACGGACTTGTTCATGCGACGATGTTCACCAATCGATCGGGCACCACGATGATCTTGCGCGGCGCCTTGCCTTCGAGCGACCGAACGATCTTGTCCGATGCAAGTGCCGCGGCTTCGACGATATCCTTGGCGGCGCCCTTCGGCATCACCAGCGTATCGCGCAGCTTGCCGTTGACCTGCACCGCGATCGTCACCTCGTCGTCGACCAGCAGCGCCGGATCGACCTCGGGCCAGGCGGCATCGGCGATCATGCCGGTCTCGCCCAGCGCGGCCCAGGCCTCTTCGGCGATGTGCGGCACCATCGGCGCGACGATGCGGACCAGGCTGCGGATCGCGGCGGTGCGCGAGGCGGAGGGCTTGGCCTTCTCGATCGCCGCGGTCAGCTCGTAGAGCTTGGCGACGGCCTTGTTGAAGGTCAGCGCCTCGATGTCCTCGGCCACCCCGGCGATGGTGCGGTGGAGCTTGCGGTCGAGGTCCTTGTCCTCGCCTTCCGCGTTCTCCAGCCCGTCAAACAGGCGCCACAGCCGGTTGACGAAGCGCCACGCGCCTTCGATGCCGCTCTCGCTCCATTCCAGGTCGCGCTCGGGCGGGCTGTCGGAGAGCACGAACCAGCGGGTCGCGTCGGCGCCATACTGGTCGACGATCTCGGTCGGGTCGACGGTGTTCTTCTTCGACTTCGACATCTTCTCGACGCGGCCGACGGT
>JAIYAA010000282.1 GCA_027489295.1 Sphingomonadales bacterium
CTGCTGCGCGAGCATCTGGGCGCGACGCTGGCGGGGACGCTGGGAACGGTCGCCTGCTTCGCACTCTTCTATGTGGCGACGCTGTTCGCGATCGGCTTCGGCACCAAGACGCTCGGCTACCCGCGCGCGGCGTTCCTCGGCGCGGAACTGGCGGCGATCCTGTTCATGGCGCTGGGCATTGGCGTCGCTGGCTGGATGGCGGACAAGCGCGGCGCGACGCTGGTGCTCGCGCTCGGCTGCGTAGCGATGGTACCGTTGGGGTTGGCGATGCCGGCGCTGCTGGTGCCGGGATCGCTCGGCGCGGTGTTCCTTTGGCTCGCAGCAGGATTGTTCGTGATGGGCTTCGTCTACGGACCCTTGGGCGGCTGGCTGCCCAGCCTGTTCCCGGCGCAGGTGCGCTATACCGGCGTTTCGGTGACCTTCAACCTGGGCGGCATCCTCGGCGGCGGGCTAACGCCGCTGATCGCCGAGACGCTGGTCCAGCGCGGCGGAATCGGCATGGTCGGCTGGTATCTGGCCGCCGCCGCGGGGCTGAGCCTGATCGGACTCCTCCTGACGCGGCGGCGCTGATCCTTCAGGCGGGGCGGAGCAGCGTGAGCTTCGCCTTGCCATAGACGCGATCGGCATCGACCACGAAACCGGCGAGTTCGACATCCTCGGTCTTGCCGGTCTCGATGCTGATCCAGGTGCTCGGGCCGGTCCAGCCCAGCCGGGCCAGCTTGTCGAGCGCGACGACGCCAGCGCCGGTGCCATAGGGCGGGTCCATCAGTATCAGGTCGAGCGGCGCGCGGGCCGGGCCCAGCGCCAGTACCGAGCCGGGGCGGACATCGGTGCCCTTGGCGCCGAGCTTGGCGATGTTGGCCTTGAGGGCGTCCAGCGCCGCACGATCCTGTTCAACGAACAGGCAGGAGGCGGCGCCTCGCGAGAGCGCCTCCAGTCCCAGCGCACCCGAACCGGCGAAGAAATCGCCTACGGCAAGCTCGTCGAAGCTGCCCAGACGCGAGGCGAGCATCGAGAACAGCGCCTCGCGGGTGCGATCGGCGGTGGGGCGGGTAGTGTCACCCTTGGGTGCGGCGAGCGGACGGCCGCGCCATTCTCCGGCGATGATCCGCATCAGCCGCGCCCCCGCGGCGGACGACCGGGGCCGCCGGGGCGTTGCGGACGATTGGGGCCGCCTGGGCGCGGACTGCCCGAACGGTCATGGCCGCCACCCTCGCCCCGTGGCGGGCGCGGCGTGCGAGGACGTTCGGTTGCGGCGCCGCCGCTCCGGTCGGGCCGAGGGCCGCGCGGCCGTTCGTTGGCATCGCCACCGCGTGGTGCCCAGGCCGACCGCGGCCGTTCGTTACCCTCACCGGCGCGCGGGGCGCGTGCGGTGCGCGGACGGGCGTCGCGATCGTCCCCGGTGCGGGGCGCCCAAGGCTTGCGGGGGCGTTCGCCGGTATCGGTATCCGGGCGCGGCGCCCAGGCCTTGCGCGGGCGCTCGCCGGCGTCGCCGCCGCCGGCACGCGGCGGCCGGGCATCGCGCGGACGATCGGTTGCCCGGTCGTCGCGGTTCGGACGGGCACCGAAGGGACGATCGGTCGCCCGGTCATCGCCGCGGTTCGGGCGCGCGCCGAAGGGGCGTTCGCTGCGCGCGTCGCCTCGCGCATCGCGTCGGCCGCGGGGGCGATCGACGAGATCGCCGTCACGTGGCGCGCGGGCGTCTCGGAAGCTCTTCGCACGGGCTGCCCGGCCCGGCTGGGCCACTGCGTCGCCGGCATCCCGGGCGCTGAGCCGGCCGGCAGTGCGCGGACGCTCCTCGGCGGTCTTCGGCTTGGCCTTGGGGGTGGCGCGGGCGGTGAACACCGGACCCTTCGCCGCCGGCGCCGCCACCGGCTTGGCGATGCGGCGGCGGCCTTCGGGTTCGATCTTGGCCGGCTTCTCGACCGGCTCGACCGCGCGCTGGCGCACCGCGAACTGGAGGTTCGACGCCGCCTTGCCGCCGCCCGGCTTGCCCAGCACGGTGCGGAAGGTGATCAGATCGGCCTGACGAATCTCGTCGACGTCGCCGGCGGGCAGGTCGCCCAGGTAGAAGGGACCATAGCGGGTGCGGATCAGCCGGCTGACCTGCAGGCCCAGGAACTCCAGCACGCGGCGGACTTCGCGGTTCTTGCCTTCGGTCAGCGTCATCTCGATCCAGAGATTGGCGCCGGTCCGCCGCTCGATATTGGCATTGATCGGGCCGTACTGAACGCCCTCGATCTCGATGCCGAGCATCAGGTCCTCGAGCTGTTCCTGGCTCACCTGGCCATAGGCGCGGGCGCGATAGCTGCGCTCGACGCCGGTCGCCGGCAGCTCCAGCTCGCGCTTCAGTTCGCCGTCGGTGGTGAGCAGCAGCAGCCCTTCGGTATTCAGATCGAGCCTGCCGACCGGGATCACCCGCGGCAGGCCCTCGGGCAGATTGTCGTAGATTGTAGGACGGCCGGTGAAGTCGCGTTCGGCGGTGAGCAGGCCGGCGGCCTTGTGGTACCGGAACAGGCGGGCGGGCGCCGCTTCGGCCACGGCTTTGCCGTCGACGGTGACGCCGTGGAGCGAGGTGAGGATGGTCGCGGGGGTATCGAGCGTGGTGCCGTTCAGGGCGATGCGCCCCTCTTCGATCATGCGCTCGATCTCGCGGCGCGAGGCGATGCCGGCACGGGCGAGGAGCTTGGCGATACGCTGCGGCGCGCCGGCGGTTTTCTGGGGCTTGGAGTCAGACACTGCAGCGCTATAGCGATTTCGGCGGGGCTGGCAAAAATATATACGGTGCCAGTTCGTGACCCGCGCGTTACGGGCTTTGCCAAGCGGTTGATTCGGGGGCCCTAACAGGATGTTGTTCGGTAGGAAGAAGCGGCGGATCGAACATCTGCTCGTCGTGGAGGACGAGCCGTTGGTGGCGTTCGATACCGAGCACTTCCTGCGCGAGTCGGGGTTCACGATCGTCGCCACGGTGGATTCGGTGGCGGACGCGAATCGCGTCTTCGACGATGGCGAGACGATCGATCTCGTACTGGCGGATATCAATCTGGCGGATGGCAGCGGGGTAGAGGTCGCGCAGACCGCGTTCGCCCGCGGCATCGCGGTGCTGTTCGTCACCGGCAATTGCCCCGCGGATGCGCGCGCGCTGGCGGCGGGATGTCTCGCCAAGCCCTATGCGCAGCGCGATCTGCTGTCGGCGATCGGTGCGATCGAGGCGGTGCTGGAAGGCGGCAAGGTGCCGCGCCGCCTCCCCGGCAGTTTCAGCCTGTTTATCGGCGGATGACGCCGATCAGTGCACGAACAGCGTGACGACCACGCCGGCCCAGGCGAAGACCGAGGCGAGCACGGCCAGTTTCGCGACCATTTCCGAAGGCGATGGCTGCTTCGGGGCTGCGACGGCGCGGGTGCGGGTACGGGACATGGCTACCTCCTGTGCTCAGTCCCCGCCTTATAGCACCCCTTCCTGAACAGAAGCCTGCCCGTTGGGGTGATTCGCGCGGGTACTGTCAGGATCGTCGCATAAAACCCACGCATCGACTGCATCGTGGAAAACGCGGACCCCGGTTTCCAGCCCGCCGAGCGTGACGCGGTCGATCGCGCCGGCGGAAAGGCCCTGCTGGACCAGCGCGCAGGCGCGGAAATCCTCCGACGCGAATACGCCGCCATCGAGCAGTTGCCAGCTGCGTTCCCAATGGTCGCGCGCCTTTTCCGTGGCGGGGGGCTCGGGGATCAGCATGAAGTCCTCGACCAGTACCGCGTCCACCGCCTGCGGCATCAGCACCATGAGGTTGATATAGTCTGGGCTCACCGCCAGCACCGCGCCGGGAAACATCTGGTAGGTGTAGGTGATGGCGCCGCGCAGCGTGGGCCAGTCGTTCGAGGCGAGTTCGGCGATGCTCGCGGCACGGCCGACCGCGGATCGCTGATGCGGGCCGATCCGATCGGCGGCCGAAATGCCGTCCTGGAAGAACGGCGCAATGCTGCCCGCGTGGAGCCGCTGGATATGATAGCTCTCGAGGAAGGCGTCCATCACCAGCTTCCAGTTGGCGGGTACCCGGTGCGTTCGACGGCGGAAGCAATGCTGGCCGGCGAGATCGAAGGCAGCGAAATCCTGCGCCAGCGTGTCCGCATGGGCGAAGTCGGCCGCTTCGTCGAACGCGAACCAGATCAGCCCGCCGGCTTCGCGCGAGGGCAGGCGGCGGAGCGCGAAATCTGCCTTGTCGAGGCCGGGAAAGGCCTCGGCGCGGGGAATGCCCGCGAGGCGGCCATCCAGCGTGTAGCTCCAGGCGTGATAGGGGCAGACGAGGCGGGGGGCGTTCAGCGCGGCACAACCCTCCACCAGCCGCGTGCCGCGATGCCGGCAGACGTTGAGGAAGACGTGGATCTCGCCCTGCTTGTCGCGCGTGATCAGCAGCGGCTTGCCAAATCCGTCATGCGGCACCGCCATGCCCGGTTCGGGCAGCAACGCGGAGGGCGCGAGGACCAGCGGGGCCCGATCGAAGATCCGCGCGCGCTCGGCGGCGAAGCGTTCCGGGCTGGTGTAGACGCTGGCGTCGACATGGCTGATCGGCCCCATGCCGGCATCGCCGCCCTGCGCCAGCATCGCCGCCAGCGCGCGCTGGCCGTGCGTCGGTGCGTTCATGGCTATCCTCTCCCGAATTTTCGGCTAGTTTCCGCCTTCCATGCCGAACGAACAAGCCCCCATCGCCGCGCGCGGTCGCGCCAGCACCTTCTATATCCTCGCCCAACAGGCCCTGTTGGCCGGCCTCCTCCTGCTAGCGGCGCCTTGGGTGCGCGTTGACGGTGCACCCGTGGCCGGATCCGCGTTCGCCACCGGCTGGACCAACGGCGCCGCCACGCTCGCACCGTCAATGACCTTCCTACTCGGCCTGCTGGCGCTGGGTGCGACGCTGGTGCTGAGCCTCGTCTGGCGGCGGCGGGGCGGAGCGAGCCTGATCGTCGGCGGCAGCCTGGTCGGTGCGGCGCTGCTGGCGCTGGCGGTATTGTTTACGCTGTTTTCGCCGGCCAAGTCGCTCGGCGGCGCGGTACTCACGCTCGGCTGGGGCGGTGGCGCGGCGTTGATCGCCTTTGCCGCGGCGTTCTTCCTCGGGCGCGCGGCGGCACCGGCGGATTGGCGGGCGGACCTGCCGGAAGGCGTGAGGCCCTATTTCGCACAAGGCCCGCTGGCCTCGTTCGCGCTCGGCGTCTCCTCCGGCTTTCCCTTCGCGATGATCGGCGCGACGCTCACCACCCGGCTGGCGCAGACCGGCATCGACAAGTCGACGGTTACCGCCTTCACGCTCGCGATCCTGGTCTACAATTTCAAGTTTCTCTGGGCGTGGATCGTCGACAGCGTTCCGATTCCGCTGCTCGGGCGGCTCGGCCAGCGCGTGTCGTGGCTGATCGTCGCCGGCGTGCTGGTCGTGGCGGCGACGGTGAACCTCGCCCTGGTGGTGCCCGATCCGGCGAATATCTGGCCTACCGTCACCGCTGCGGTGCTGATGGGCGCGGCGGGGGCCACCTATGACATCGTGATCGACGGCTACCGGATCGAGGTCCTCCAGCCGCACGAGCTCGGCTACGGCTCGGGCATGTCGCAATATGGCTGGCGGATCGGCTCGGTCGCGGCGGGCGCGGTCGCGCTGGTCGTGGCAGGGCAGGCGGGCTGGACCGCGGGCTATGCTGCCTGCGCGGTGTTCGCGCTGCCGGCAATCCTCACCGGCCTGATCGTCGGCGAACCCGAGCGGCACCGCGCCCCCGCCGAGCGCCGCAGCGTCGCGACGGTTGCGGCCGGGATCTGGCGGCCGTTCGTGCAGTTCTTCGCGCGGGAAGGCGCGCTTATCGTGCTCGCCTTCATCCTGGTCCACAAGATCGGCGACACGCTCGCCAACCTCACCTTCCGGCTGCTGTTCAACGATCTCGGCTTCTCGAACGACGAAGTCGCCTTTTACGACGTCTCGCTGGGCTTCCTCGCCTATATGCTGGGCGTGTTCCTCGGCGGCGTGCTCTATGCGCGGATGGGGATGAAGCGGTCGGTGCTGCTCAGCCTGGTGCTGATGGCGGTCTCCAACCTCAGCTTCGCGGCGCTGGCGGCGGCGGGACACTCGAACCTTGGCATGGCCGGGGCGATCGGGTTCGAGAACATCTCCAGCGGCATCGGCGGCGTGGTGGTGATCGCCTATTTCTCGGCGCTGACCGACCTGCGCTTCACCGCCGCCCAGTACGCGCTGATCTCGGCGGGGGCGAGCATCGTCGGCCGGTTCATCACCGGCACGACGGCGGGTAGCCTGATCAAGGCGATGGGCTATGTCGACTTCTACGTCTTCACCACGCTGATCGCGCTACCCGGCGTCGTACTCTACTGGTGGATGATGCGTAGCGGCCTCGTCGACCGTTCGATCGGCAGCGCCGGCCAGGATCGCTGATCGCTCAGGGTTCGAGCGGCAGCGCGAGATCAGCAAAGCTCTGCGCCAGCGCTTGCGCGGTCGGCAGCAGGCCGGTGGCATCGCGCACACCGATCAGGTCGGCGAGGAGCAGCGCGGCACCTTGAGGGTTGAGCCGTACCTTGCCCAGCGCGCCGACCAGCGCGGCTTCGGACGCGGTCATCCGCGGGCAGCACCAGGGGGCGATCTGTACCGGGCCGGTCGCCATGCCCGACATCTCGTGCATCAGCGTGCGCAGCAGCATCAGCGGCCGGCGGAAACCCTTGCCGAACGCGACGAGGAAGGCGTGCGTGGTGCTGGCATCGTGCAACCCGTTGGCGCCGGTCTGGCGGACGCCGAACAGCAGCAGCCGTACGCCCGGATCCTCGGGCTGAAGCTGGGGCAGGGCGGTGACGAGGGTCTGGACGGACGGCTGCAATGCGATTCTCCCGATGGGCGTCGGGAGGATCATGCCGTTCTGTTATTAATAGTCAATCGCAATAAGGCGTGAATGCGATCAGTCGGGCAGTTCCCCGTTCGCCTCCAGCACCACGCCGGCAAGATAGAGCGAGCCGAGGATGAGCACGGTGCTGGGCGGCTGATCGGCACCGCGAAGGGCGATGTTGCGCAGCGCGGTCGGCACGTCCGCGGCGGTGTCGGCAATGGGAACGCCGAGGCCTTGGACGAGCGCCGCCAGCGCGTCGGGTGCGTGATGGGCATGGCCGGGGATGGGCACGGTGGTAACGCTCGCCAGCCGCGCGGCAAGGGGCGCGAGGAGGCCCTCGGGATCCTTGTTCGCCAGCATGCCCAGCACGAGGTGACAGGGCCGGCCGGCCGCAACCTCCGCAACCGTATCCGCGATCGCAGCCCCGGCAGCGGCGTTGTGGCCGCCATCGAGCCACACCGGGGTTTCATCGGGCAGCATTGCCGTAAGCGGGCCGTGGCCGAGCCGCTGCATCCGCGCCGGCCAGCGTGCGCCGGTCGCGGCGGCGGCGAGCGCGGCGTCGGGGACCGCCAGCGCGTCCTGATGGCGCAGCATCGCGATGGCGAGCGCGAGATTGCCCGGCTGGTGCGGGCCGGACAGCACCGGCAGCGGCGTCGCCACCATGCCCTTCGCGTCGTGATAGCGGAGTTCGCCGTCCTCCACCGCATAGTCCCAGGCGGACCCTTGCGCCAACACCGGCGCCCCGGCGGCCGCGACCACGGCGGCGATCGCGGGTTCGTAGCGCATCGTCACCAGCGGCACGCCCGGCTTGGCGATGCCGGCCTTTTCGCGCGCGATCTGGGGCAGCGTGTCGCCGAGGAAGGCCTGATGGTCGATGCCGAGCTGGGCGATGCCAGCGGCGATCGGCGCGGGTACGACGTTGGTCGCATCCAGCCGGCCGCCGAGGCCCACTTCGATCACGCAGGCGTCGGCGGGCGTGCGGGCGAAGGCGAGGAAGGCGGCGGCGGTGGTGACCTCGAAGAAGCTTGCGCCGATATCGCCGCCTGCCTCCAGCACCTCGGCGAGCAACGGGGCGAGGGTGGCGTCGTCGATCAGCGTCCCGGCGAGGCGGATGCGCTCGTTGAATCGGACGAGGTGCGGGCTGGAATAGACATGGACGCGAAGCCCTGCGGCCTCCAGCGCGGCGCCGAGGAAGGCGCAGGTCGATCCCTTGCCGTTGGTCCCTGCGACATGCAGCACCGGCGGCAGGCGGAGGTGCGGGTTGCCGACGCGCTCCAGCAGCCGGGTGATGCGCTCCAGGCCGAGAATGTCGGCGCCGGGCGAGAGCAGGGTCAGCCGGTCAAGCTGGGCTTGAACGGCGGGATCGGTGGAGCGAGCGAAGTCAGGCATTGCCTTCTCTAAGCCCCTCCTCCGTGGAGGAGGGGTTGGGGTGGAGGGATTCCAGAACGCAGATTGGTCTCGGTGAGACACTGCCCCACCCCAAACCTCTCCCCCGAGGGGGAAGGGCTGAAGCGAGACCTCAAGCGGCCGCGCGCGCCTCGCACAGCAGGCCGATCAGCTGGCCCAGCGTGTCGCGCAGGTCGCGGCGGTGCGTGACCATGTCGACCAGACCGTGATCGCGATAATATTCGCTGGTCTGGAAATCGTCGGGCAGCTTTTCGCGGATCGTGTTCTCGATCACGCGGCGGCCGGTGAAGGCAAGGGTAGCGCCCGGCTCGGCGATCTGGACGTCGCCCAGCATCGCATAGGCCGCCATCACCCCGCCCGAGGTGGGGTCGGTCAGCACGACGATATAGGGCAGGCCCGCATCGTGCAGCATCTCGATCGCGACGGTGGTGCGCGGCATCTGCATCAGGCTGAGAATGCCCTCCTGCATGCGCGCGCCGCCCGAGGCGGTGAAGACGATGTACGGCGCGCGGGCCGCGATCGCGGTCTCGACGCCGGCGATGAACGCCTCGCCCACCGCCTGGCCCATCGATCCGCCCATGAAGGCGAAGTCCTGCACGCCGATCACCGCCTTGTGGCCGTGGATCGTGCCGCTGGCGTTCTGGAAAGCGTCATTCTCGCCGGTCGTGGCACGCGCAGCCTTGATCCGCGCCGCATAGGGCTTCGAGTCGCGGAACTTCAGCGGATCCTCGGCCACCTTGGGGCTCGACAGCAGCTTGAACGCGCCCTCGTCAAACAACTGCTCGAAGCGCTTCGTCGCGCCGATGCGATCGTGGAAATCGCAATGCGGACAAACATTCTGATTGTCCTCGAACTCCTTCATGAACACCATCTGTCCGCATCCCTTGCACTTGTGCCAGAGATTGTCGGGGCTCTCCTCGCCACGGGTGGTGACATAGGCGAGCGCGTTGCGAACTCGCGTAATCCAGCTCATGCGACTTCCTTGCGTGCGGCGACCAGCGCCGTCTTCAGCGTATCGATATAGGCACAGACGGGCTCTGCCGCATCCGCACCGTGGCGGCCGACCAGCTCGACGATTGCCGAGCCCACCACGACACCGTCAGCGACGCGGCCAATGGCGGCGGCCTGTTCGGGCGTGCGGACGCCGAAGCCGACCGCGATCGGCAGATCGGTCGCGGCCTTGAGGCGGGCGACCGCGGCCTCGATCGAGGCGGTGGCGGCCTGCTGCAGCCCGGTGATCCCCGCGACCGAGACATAATAAAGGAATCCAGACGCGCCTTCCAGCACCGCCGGCAGCCGCGCCGCATCGGTGGTCGGTGTGGCGAGGCGGACATTGCCGAGCCCGGCGGCGCGGAGCGCCTCGCCCAGGCTGTCGTCTTCCTCAGCGGGAATGTCGACGCAAATCGCGCCGTCAACGCCAGCGTCGCGCGCGGCGTGCGCGAACCATTCGGGGCCACGGCGCGTCATCGGATTGGCATAGCCCATCAGTACCAGCGGCACCTCCGGGTGGCGGCCGCGGAACGCGGTGGCGATGGCGAGCACGTCCGCCGTGGTGGTGCCGGCGGCGAGGCTGCGCAGGTTCGCTGCCTGGATCGCCGGTCCGTCGGCCATCGGATCGGTGAACGGCATGCCGAGTTCGATCACGTCGGCACCGCCCGCGACGAGCGCGTCGAGAACCGCGGCGGTGGCGCCCGGCGTGGGGTCACCGGCGGTGACGAACGTCACCAGCGCGGCGCGGCCCTGATCGGCGGCGCGGGCAAAGGCGTTCGCGAGGCGGCTCACATCGACACTCCCAGCGCGTCTGCGACAGTAAAAATGTCCTTGTCGCCGCGTCCGCACAGGTTGGCGAGGATCACCTTGTCGCGTGGCATCGTGCGGGCGATCTTGGCGACCGCCGCGATGGCGTGGCTCGGCTCGAGCGCGGGGATGATGCCCTCGGTGCGGCAGAGCAGCTGGAAGGCGTCGAGCGCCTCGGTGTCGGTCACCGAGGTATAGTCGACACGGCCGATGTCGCGCAGCCAGGCGTGCTCGGGGCCGATGCCCGGATAGTCGAGACCCGCCGAGATCGAATGCGCCTCGGTGATCTGGCCGTCCTCGTCCTGCAGCAGATAGGTGCGGTTGCCGTGGAGAATGCCCGGCGACCCGCCCGCGAGGCTGGCGGCGTGGCGCTTCTCCAGCCCTTCGCCCGCCGCCTCGACGCCGAGCATCTGGACCTCGGCATCGTCGAGGAACGGATGGAAGAGGCCGATCGCGTTCGATCCGCCGCCGATCGCGGCGACCAGCAGATCGGGCAGCTTGCCGGTGCGCTTGAGCATCTGCTCGCGCGCCTCGCGGCCGATCACCGACTGGAAGTCGCGGACCAGCTCCGGATAAGGGTGCGGGCCGGCCGCGGTGCCGATGATGTAGAAGGTGTCCTCCACATTGGCGACCCAGTCGCGCAGGCCCTCGTTCATCGCGTCCTTGAGCGTCGCAGCACCGCTGGTCACCGGCACCACCTCGGCGCCGAGCAGCTTCATGCGGAACACATTGGGTTGCTGCCGCGCCACGTCGGTCGCGCCCATGTAGATCACGCAGGGCAGGCCGAAGCGCGCGCACACGGTGGCGGTGGCCACGCCGTGTTGGCCGGCGCCGGTCTCGGCGATGATCCGCGTCTTGCCCATGCGACGGGCGAGCAGGATCTGGCCGATGCAATTGTTGATCTTGTGCGCGCCGGTGTGATTGAGTTCGTCGCGCTTGAACCAGATCTCGGCGCCCATGCCCTCCGGCGCGTTCTCGCGCAGCGCGTCGGTCAGCCGCTCGGCGTAATAAAGCGGGCTGGGACGGCCGACATAATGTTCGAGCAGGTCGTCGAACTCGGCCTGGAAGGCGGGATCGGCCTTGGCGGCGGTGTATTCGCGCTCCAGGTCGAGAACCAGCGGCATCAGCGTCTCGGCGACGAAGCGTCCGCCGAACTGGCCGAAATGCCCGCGGTCGTCGGGCTGGGCGCGGAAGGAGTTGGGTGTGCTCATGATCGCGCGCAGGCTTTAAGGAAAGCGGCGATCTTGTCCACATCCTTGACGCCCGCCGCCGCCTCGATGCCCGAAGAGACATCCACCAGCGCCGCGCCGGTCACCCGGATCGCCTCGCCGACATTGCCGGCATCGAGCCCGCCGGAGAGGATCCAGGGCAGGGGGTGGGCGAAGCCGTCGAGCAGGCTCCAGTCGAACCGCAGGCCGGTGCCGCCGGGTACCTTGGCGCCTTCCGGGGCCTTGGCGTCGTAGAGCAGCCGGTCGGCGGCGCCGCGGAAAGCGCCGGCGGGGACGAGATCGGCGCGGGTTTTCACGGCCAGCGCCGCCCAGGTCTCGCGGCCCGTCCGCGCCTTGACGGCAGCCGCGCGCTCGGGCGTTACCTTGTGGAGCTGGATCACGTCCAGTCGTCCGGCGGCGATCGCGGCATCGAGCAGCGCATCGTCGGGATCGACGAACACGCCGACGCGCCCGACCTGGCCGGGCACCCGCGCGGCGAGACCCTGCGCCTTGTCGAACGGCAAATGCCTCGGGCTGGGCGGGAAGAAAACGAAGCCGATATGGCTCGCACCGCCGGCAACGGCGGCATCGAGCGTCTCGGGCGTGGACAGGCCACAGATTTTCGCAGTTGCGGGCATGGCTGCCCTCTAGGCGCTAGACCAGCGGCTTGGCCAGCACCGTCATGAACAGCGGCGGATCCATCGGGATGGGGAAGTCGCGGCGCTCGCCGGTTTCGATATAGCCGCGGCGCACATAATATTCGATCAGCTTGCGGCGCTCCTCGATCACCGTCATCTCGATGCGCATGCAGCCGAAGGTATCGCGGGCATGGGCTTCGGCGGCAGCGATCAGCTGGCGGCCGAGCCCGCCGGCCTGCCGCAGCGGCTCGATGCAGAGCAGGCCAAGATAGGCAGTGCCGCCGCCGCGACTCGCCACGTTGACGCAGCCGATCGGGGTTTCGCCCTCCCAGGCGCTCAGCAGGACCTGCGCCGGATCCTCGACGATCGCGGTGAGCGTTGCGAGATTGGTGCGCGGTCCCTCGATCAGGTCGGCCTCGTGCGTCCAGCCCTGACGCGCGGTTTCGCCGCGATAGGCGCGTTCGATCACCGGGTGGAGCGCGGAGAGGTCGGCGACAGTGGCGGGGCGAATGGCGAAGTGCATGGCTTCCGATGCTTAGCTGATGTCCCCCTAACCCTTCCGCGGCTTCGGCGCTCCCTACCTCTCCCACAAGGGGAGAGGGGGCAGGGCAGACCCGATGCTGGCCCGCCGCCGAAGGCGGTGGGAAGGGTGAGGGGGACTACCGTCTGCTCTACAACGTCGCGGCGATGGCGCGGGCCGCGGCGTCGGGGTCTTCGGCCTGGGTGATCGGTCGGCCGATCACCAGGATCGAGGCGCCGGCGTCCACCGCGCTGCGCGGCGTCACCACCCGCTTCTGGTCACCGACATGCGCGTCGGCCGGGCGGACGCCCGGTACGACGAAGAAGCCGTCCTTCCACGCCGC
>JAIYAA010000217.1 GCA_027489295.1 Sphingomonadales bacterium
CCTCGAAGTCTGCGAGACGATGCACGAGCGCAAGGCGCGCTTCACCGAGCTGGCAGACGGCTTCGTCAACCTGCCCGGCGGCACCGGCACGATGGACGAGCTCTGGGAGGCGATGAGCTGGGCGCAGCTCGGCTACCACGCCGATCCGATCGGCCTGCTCAACATCGCTGGCTATTACGACAAGCTCGTCGAGTTCTGGCAGCATATGGGCACTGTCGGCTTCGTCCGGCCGCAGCATCAGGGGCTGCTGCTGGTCGATTCCACGATCGACGGCCTGCTGGCCAAGATGGCCGAGGCCCAGCCGGTGGTGCCGATCGCGCAACTGCGCCGCGAACAGCTGTAATGCGCTTTCCCGGCCGCGATGCGATCGTCGCGACCGCGGGCGAATCGATCGCCCGCGGCTCGCGCAGCTTCGCGGCGGCAAGCAAGCTGTTCGATCCGGCAACCCGCGAGCGCGCCTGGCTGCTCTACGCCTGGTGCCGCCGCTGCGACGACATCGCCGACGGGCAGGACCATGGCCATGGCATGTCGGTGGTCGAGGACCCGCAGGCACGGCTCGCGGAGATCCGCGAGCGCACCGCGGCGGCGCTGGCCGGCGACTGGGTGGGCGACGCGGCGTTCGACGCGCTGCGCATCGTGGCGAGCGAGACCGGCATGCCGCACCGCTTCGCCTGGGACCTGATCGACGGCTTCGCGCTCGATGCCGACGGCTGGCGGCCGCAGACCGAGGACGATCTGCTGCGCTATTGCTACCATGTGGCGGGCGTGGTCGGCTGCATGATGGCAGTGGTGATGGGCGTCGCGCCCGGGGACGACGCGGTGCTCGATCGCGCCTGCGACCTCGGTCTCGCCTTCCAGCTCGCCAACATCGCCCGCGACATCGGCGAGGATGCCGAGGCCGGGCGATGCTATCTGCCGTCCGACTGGCTCGCGGAAGTGGGGCTGACCGCCGCAGACCCGCTGGCGGATCGGAAGGCGTTGGCCATTCTCGGCACGCGGCTGGCGGACCGTGCCGAGGGCTATGAAATCAGCGCGCGGGGCGGGGCGGCGGCGCTGTCGTTCCGCTCGGCCTGGGCGGTGCTGGCGGCGGCAGACATCTATGGCGGCATCGCCCGCAAGGTGCGTGCGCGGGGGCCGAACGCCTGGGACAGCCGCACCACCACCTCGGGCGGCGAGAAGCTCGCGGCGATCGCCAAAGCGTGGGGCGCGGCCCGCAAGCGCACGCCCACGCCGCGCCCGGCCGGGCTGTGGACGCGCCCGCGCTGAGGCTTCGCCTTACCCGTTCAGCGTATTGATCGCCGCGTGCACCCGCGCCTCGATCTCGCGCCGGGGCAGCCCGGCCGGGATCGGCTCACCGAAGCGGAACACGATCTCGCCCTTGTGCATCAGCCCCTTGCGCGGCCAGACCTGCCCGCTCTTCACCGCCACCGGCACCACCGGCAGGTCCAGCGCGCGGTAGAGCCCGGCAAAGCCCGAGCGCAGCGGCGGCGCCTCGCCCGGGCGCACGCGCGTGCCTTCGGGAAAGATCAGTACCGAACGGCCGGTCGCCCGCGCCTTCTGCGCCTCGCGCATCATCGAGCGCAGCGCAGCGGCATTGGCCTCGCGATCGACGACGATCGTGCCGTAGCGCTGCGCCGCCCAGCCCCAGAGCGGGATCTTGGTCAGCTCGCGCTTCATCACGGTTGCCGGCGATCCCAGCATCCGGGTCAACTCCAGCGCCTCGAAATAGCTTTCATGCTTTCCGGCGAACAACAGCTGCCCTTCCGGCACATCGCCCTCGATCCGCAACCGTGCGCCGACGATCGTCCGCACCAGCCATTGCAGCTGCCACGCCCAGCAATTGGCGTGCGCCCGCAGCACCCGCGTCCCGAACAGCGCGGCCACCGGCACCAGCAACACCATGACGATCGACATGCCGTAGAAGAAAATTCGAAAACCCCAGGTACGCACCGCGTCCATCAATCGACCCCCAAGAGGAGCGCCCCCCGGCGCACCAGATATTTGTGATATTCGCGCAGCAGCATGCGCCACCCCGGGCGGCTCGGCACGCCGTCGCCGACGATGGTGACGCCCGCCAGCACGTGGCGCAACTCCAGCTTTGCCCGCGTCATGTGCCAATCCGAGGTGACCAGTCGGATGCTGCGATAGCCGTGCGCGTGCACCCAGCGCCCGGTTTCATCGGCATTGGAGCGGGTGTCGACCGCCTCGTGGCCGAGGTCGACGCAGCAGCGGAACAGCGCGCGATCGGCAGGAAACTGCGCGGCCAGCTCGCGCGGGCGCACGTCCGGGTTGACGCCGCTGACCAGCATCCGCTTGGCATCCTCGCGGCGGAGCGCGTCGAGCCCGCGCTGGATGCGCCCCGGCCCGCCGGTCAGCACCACCACCGCATCGGTGGGATGCGTGCCGAGCGGCCTGCCGAGATTGTAGAGGAACAGCGCGAAACCCGCCGCCCAGGCGATCGCCAGCAGCACGAACAGCTGGAACAGCCGCCGGATCACAGCTTCAGCCCCAACGTGCGCAGCACGGTCAGCCGCGTTGCCACCGTCGCCAGCAGCGCGAAGCCGAGCGGCAGCAGGAGCAGCAGCGTCCAGTCGATCGCCGCCAGCGTCGCGCCGCCGAGCACTTCCGATCCGGTGAGCGCCAGCTTGGTCTGGAACAGGGCGACCAGCGCCAGCGCCGCCAGCGTGCCGATCGCACCGCCGAGCAGCGTATCGCGCGCGATGCGCCGCTGGAGCAGCCGCGCCACCTGAAGATCGGTCGAACCCAGCATATGCAACACGTCGATCGTATCGCGGTGCGTGTCCAGCCCCGCGCGGGCGACGAGGAGCGCCACGCCCGCCGTCGCCGCCGCAATCACCAGCACCAGTCCGATCGCCACCCAGAACAGCGTCGAGAGCAGGCCGCGCACCGGCGAGAGCCAGCGTGCGCTGCTGTCCACCCGCACCTGCGGCGCAACGGCCTGAACGGCGCGGGTCACCGCTGCCTGCACGTCGCGCGCCGCCGTCACGTCGATCAGCACCGGCATCGGCAGCTCGGGATCGAGCCCGGCATCCCCGAGCCAGGGCTTGAGCAGCACGGCCAGTTCGGCCCGGTCCGCCTCGCGCACCCGGGAGACGCCGGGCACCTTTGCGATCGCCGCGACCAGCGCCCGGGCCCGCGCGTCGCGCAATGTCGCATCGGGGTCGACGAGCTGCACGGTCAGTTGCCCGGCAAGCTGCCGGTCGATGCCCCCGGCCGAGCGCGCCACGCCCAGCCCCAGCGCGCCCGCCAGCACGGTGAGGAATAGCATAATCGCCATGATGCCGGCCATCACCCAGCTGCGCTGGCCTTGGCCGAGCAACCGCAGGTCGATCGCGGCGCGGCGGCGAAACCCGTTCATGCCGCCCCCGGCGGGTGGCGGAGCATGCCCGTCGGGTCGACCAGCCGGCCCTTCTCCATCCGCATCAGCTGCGCGCGCGGGATGCGCCCGATCAGGTGCAGATCGTGCGTCGCGACGACAATGGTGGTGCCCAGCCGGTTCAGCGCCTCGAACAGGTGCAGCAGCCGGTCGGCCATCTCGGGATCGACGTTGCCGGTCGGCTCGTCCGCCACGAGGATCTCGGGCCGGGCGATCACCGCACGGGCGATGGCGATGCGCTGCTGCTCGCCGCCCGACAGCGTCGGCGGCTTGGCGGTCACCCGCGCGCTGAGGCCCACCCAGGCGAGCATCTCCAGCACCGGCGCCTCGACCTCGCTCTCGCGCACGCCGGCGACGCGCAGCGGCAGCGCCACATTGTCATAGGCAGAAAGCTGGGGCAGCAGCCGGAAATCCTGGAACACCACGCCGATCCGTCGGCGAAGGCCGGGCAGCCGCGCCCGCGGCAGCGCGCCCGCATCCTCGCCGAACAGCCGCACCGCGCCGCGCGTCGGCCGCTGGGCGAGATAGAGAAGCTTGAGCAGCGAGGTCTTGCCGGCGCCGCTGGCGCCGGTGAGGAAATAGAATCCGCCCGCCGCCAGCGTGAAGCTCACGTCCGACAGCGTTTCCGGTCCGGTCCCATAGCGCAGGCCGACATTTTCGAAGTGCACGATATTGCCCATGCGCCGTGCGGCCCGGCCTCCTGTTGCTTGGGGTCGCCCCCGCCATCGCACAGGCCCAGGATGCGCTCAAGCCGCCCGCAAGTCGCTTGCTGGCCCGAATCGGCGCGGCTAGACTCCCATGTCCGCGGCGTTTCGGGCGGGTACCAGGGGGTTTGGCATGATCTTGGAGTGCAGCCAGTGCGGGTCGCGCTACGAAGTACCGGATGCAGCGATCGGGCCGGACGGGCGCACGGTGCGCTGCGCGAACTGCAAGCATAGCTGGTTCCAGTCGCCCCCGCCGCTCGATCTGACCGAACCGGCGCCGGCACCCGTGGCCGCAGCTGCCGAACCCGAACCCGCGCCGGCACCGCCCATGCCGCGCAGCCTGGCGCGCGAGCCGGACCCGGTTCCCGCCTATGATCCCTTCGACGAGCCCGCCCCGCGCAAGCGCGGCGGCCTGCGCTGGACCATCGCCGCGCTGGTCGCGCTGGTTTCGGTGCTGCTCGGCGGCGCCGCGCTGCTCTATTGGAAGGCACCGCAGCTGCTGACCCAGCTGGGGCTGCCGATCGGCGGGGCCGGCACGGCGCTGGTGTTCAGCGACAAAAACGTTGCGCTGCAGGCGCGGCCGGACGGCAGCAAGCTGTTCATCGTCTCCGGCAAGGTGCTGAACCCCACTGCCGCCAGCCAGCACGTGCCCGATATCCGCATCCGCCTCGTCGATGCGCAGGGGGGCGAGGTCTATAGCTGGCGAATCACCCCGGCGGTGCGCACGCTCGATCCGCAGGCGAGCGTCGACTTCAACGGCGCCAAGGTCGACGTGCCGAGCGGCGCGAAGAACGTCCAGCTCAGCTTCGTGAGCGAACTCGCCGGGTGACGACGAGGAAGCGGCCGCCGTTCAGCGCCGCCGCCGCGACCATGCCGAGACCAGAGGCGAGGACGAGCGCCTTCGCGCCCAGCCCCGCCTGCACCAGCCACAGGCCCAGCCCGCCGGTCACCAGGAAGAAGGCGAGGATGCCGTTGACACCCGCCGCCACCTGGTCGCCCAGCGAGCGCAGCGCATAGACGAATACCACCTGCACGCCGTCGAACAGGATGAACGGCGCCCACAGCAGCAGCATCCCCGCCGCCAGCGTGTGCACCGCGCCCGGCGCCGGGAACGGCGTCACCACCAGCAGCGGCACGAACACCAGGCACAGCGCGAGCAGCCCCGTGGCGAGCGCGGCGAGCAGCGCGGCGATTCCCGCGCGCCCGGCGGCGGCCTCCGGCACGCCCTCGCCCACCGCATTGCCGACGCGCACCCCCGCTGCCGATCCGAGCCCCAGCGCGATTCCAAAGGTGACGTTGTGGATCGAGAAGACGATCTGGAAGGCGTGCGCGGTCGTCTCCCCCAGCCGGGTCGACAGCGCGATGAGGATCGAGAAGCCGACCAGTTCCAGCCCCGAGGCGATCGCCGGGATAACGCCGAATCGGGCGAGCGCCCAGGCGCCGCGCCACGTCTCGGCGCGGCCCCAGTCGCCGAGCAGCCGCACGCCGCGGGCATCGGCGCGCGGCAGCGTCCAGGCGGCGGCGAGCATGCCGATCGCGCCCAG
>JAIYAA010000153.1 GCA_027489295.1 Sphingomonadales bacterium
GGCTGGAAGTCCTTCGCGTTCGAAATCGTCGAGCTTCACGAGGGGGAGCCCGGCTAGGGTCGCTGGGCACGCCGGTGCGAATGGCGGCCCCCAACCGGCGGACGCGCGGTTGACGCGCCTGCACCAACCCCTAGGGTCTCGCTGACCAGAATTTCCCGGGGAATTTCCATGCGCTTGCGTCTTCTTGCCACCGCCACCGCCCTCGCCGTCGCCTCGGTGGCGCAAGCCGCGCACGCGCAGGGCCATCCGCAGGCGGAGGCGCAGGCGATGGAGCTGCTGAAGCGCGGCATCGGCTTCCGCACCGTCGCGGGCCCCGGCAACCAGACCCCCGCCTATGCCGCCTATCTGAAGCAGGTCCTCGTCGCCGGCGGCTTTGCCGAAGGCGACGTCGAGATCGTGCCCATGGGCGACACCGCCTATCTCGTCGCGCGCTATCGCGGCACCGGCAAGGCGAAGAACGGCGCCAAGCCGCTGCTGATCTCCGGCCATATGGACGTGGTGGAGGCCAAGCCCGCCGACTGGACGCGCGATCCGTTCACCGCCGTGGTCGAGAACGGCTATGTCTATGGCCGCGGCGCCACCGACATGAAGTACGATCTGTCGACCATGGTCGCGTCGCTGATCGACCTCAAGCGCACCGGCTTCAAGCCCGGCCGCGACATCGTGCTGCTGCTTTCCGGCGACGAGGAGACGATGATGCGGACCGCCGCCGCCCAGGCCGAGCGCTTCGCCGATGCCGAGCTGCTGCTCAACATCGACGGCGGCGGCGGCCGGCTGGACGAGGCGGGCAAGCCGCTGACCTTTGGCGTCGACGGGGCCGAGAAGACCTATGCCGATTACGAGCTGACCTTCACCAATCCCGGCGGCCATTCCTCGGCGCCGCGCAAGGACAACGCGATCTACGCGCTTGCCCATGCGCTGGAGAAGATCGAGGCGTACCAGTTCCCCGGCCAGGTGAACGAGATCACCCGCGCCAGCTGGACCGCCGCCGCCGCGCAGGCCGAGCCGGCACGCGCGGCGATGATCCGCCGTTTCCTTGCCAACCAGGCCGATCCGGAAGCGCTCGCCGCGCTGCGCGCCGAGCCGGGGCTGGTCGGCCAGACGGGCACCACCTGCGTCGCGACGATGGTCACCGCCGGCCATGCCACCAACGCGCTGCCGCAACGCGCCACGGCCAATGTGAACTGCCGCATCTTCCCCGGTACGCCGGTGGAGGAGGTGCGCAAGACGCTGGAGCGCGCCGTGGGCGATCCCGGCCTCACCATCCGCACGCTCGACAGCGGCAGCATCGCCAGCCCCGCCTCGCCGCTCCGGCCGGACGTGATGAAGGCCGTGACCGACGCCGTCCATGCCCGCTTCCCCGGCGTGCCGGTGGTGCCGGCGATGACCTCGGGCGCCAGCGACTCGATGTGGTTCCGCGCCAAGGGCGTGCCGAGCTATGCGGTGAGCCCGAAGTTCATGAAGGACAGCGACGATTTCTCGCACGGGCTGAACGAACGCACCCCGGTGAGCGAGATCGCGCCCTCGATCACCTATTATCGCGACATCCTGACCGCGCTGGCGCGCTAGAGCCAGCCGAGCGCGCGAAAGCTCACCGCGCCGCCGCGGGCGAGGATCAGGTGATCCACCAGCCGCACCTCCACCGGCTCCAGCGCATGGAGCAGGCGGCGGGTGGCGGTGCGATCGCCGCGGCTGGGCCGCGGATCGCCGCTGGGATGGTTGTGCGCCATCACGATGCCCGCGGCATCGAAACTGAGCGCATCGGCGACGATCTGCCGCACCGGCACATCGAGGGCGTCGGCACAGTCGCTGGACACGTGCCGCATGCCCAGCAGCCGCCCGTCGCCCGCCAGATAAGCGAAGCCCGCCGTCTCCAGCCGCGCCTCCGCCAGCTGGCCGAACAGCGCGCGGGCGGCGGCAAAATCGCGGATGCAGGGCATGGGGCGGAGGATCTGCATCACCGCAGCGTGCCACCACCTGGCACGCGATCGAAGCACAACCCGATCCGATCCGGAGGTTCAAATCGGAGCGAAGCCGGGTGACTCGGCTCCCCTGCCCCGCTAGGTTCGCGGCCATGCGTCAATATCTCGATCTCATGGCCCGCGCGCTCAACGATGGCGTGGAGGTGATGGACCGCACCGGCACCGGCACGCGCAGCGTGTTCGGCGCGCAGATGCGCTTCGACCTGCGGGCCGGCTTCCCGCTGCTCACCACCAAGAAGCTGCACATCCGCTCGATCCTGATCGAGCTGCTCTGGTTCCTGCGCGGCGACACCAATGTCCGCTGGCTGCAGGATCGCAAGGTGCGCATCTGGGACGAATGGGCCGATGAAAACGGCGATCTCGGCCCGGTCTATGGCAAGCAGTGGCGCGACTGGGCGACCGCGGACGGCGGCCATATCGACCAGATCGCCGAGCTGATCGAAACGCTGAAGACCAACCCCGCCTCGCGCCGCATGGTCGTCTCCGCCTGGAACCCCGGCGAGCTGGGCGCGATGGCGCTGGCACCGTGCCACTGCCTGTTCCAGTGCCATGTCGCCAACGGCCGGCTGAGCCTGCAGCTCTATCAGCGTTCGGCCGACATCTTCCTGGGCGTGCCGTTCAACATCGCCAGCTACGCGCTGCTCACCCATCTGCTCGCCGAGCAGGCCGGGCTGGAGGTGGGCGACTTCATCTGGACCGGCGGCGACTGCCACCTCTATCTCAACCATCTGGAGCAGGCGGAGGAGCAGCTCGCCCGCACGCCCGGCCCGCTGCCGCGACTGGAAATCCTGCGCAAGGCGCCGTCGATCGACGCCTATGAATATGAGGATTTCGCGATCCACGACTATGTCGCGCAGCCGCACATCAAGGCAGACGTGTCGGTATGATCAGCTTCCACCTCGCGCGCGCCGACAATGGCGTGATCGGCCGGGACGGGCAGCTGCCCTGGCGGCTGCCCGCCGATCTCAAGCGGTTCAAGGCGCAGACCATGGGCCGGCCGATGATCATGGGCCGCAAGACCTTCGAGTCCTTCCCCGCCCCGCTGCCCGGCCGCCGCCACATCGTGCTCACCCGCGATGCCGGCTGGTCGGCCGAAGGCGCGGAGGTGGCCACCAGCGTCGAGGCTGCACTGGCGCTGGCCGGCGCGGATGCGGCGGTGATCGGCGGCGCGGAGATCTTCGCGCTGTTCCTCGATCGCGCCGAGCAGATCGCGCTGACCGAAGTGCATCTCGATGCGGAAGGGGACGCCCATGTCCCCGCCTTCGACCCTGCCCGCTGGCAGGAGACGGCGCGCGAGGAGCACCCCGCCGAGGGCGACCGCCCGGCCTATGCCTTCGTGACGCTGGAGCGGCGCGGATGAGGCGCACGATCCTGATCGGCCTGGTCGCGGTGCTTGTCATCGCCGCGATCGGCTTTTTCGGGATCGCGCCGATGGTGGTAGAGGCGGGAATGAACCGCGTCGTCGCCACGCCCCTGCCCGCCGTCACCCCCGCCACCCGCGCGCTGCATGCGCGGCTCCAGATCGCCGACATGCACGCCGATACGCTGCTGTGGCGCCGCAGCCTGCTGGATCGCGCCGATCGCGGCCAGGTCGACCTGCCGCGACTGGCGGCGGGCAATGTCGCGCTGCAGGTCTTCTCCTCGGTCACCAAGACGCCGCGTCACCAGAACTACGATGCGAACGGCGCCGACAGCGACAACATCACGCTGCTCGCCATTGCGCAAGCGCAGCCGCCGCGGACCTGGGGATCGCTCCTCCAGCGCTCGCTCTGGCATGCCGAGAAGCTGGACCGCACCGCCGCCGCCTCGGACGGGCGGCTCCGCGTGATCCGCAGCCCCGCCGATCTCGATCGACTGCTCGCCGATCGCGCGGCCGGGCGGAAGGTGGTGGGGGGCATGCTCTCGATCGAGGGCCTGCAGGACCTGGAGGGCAACCCCGCCAATCTCGATCGGCTGCACGCCGCCGGTTTCCGCATGGCCGGCTTCGCGCATTTCTTCGACAACGAAGCGGCGGGGTCGATGCATGGGGTGGCGAAGGGCGGCCTCACCCCGCTCGGCGCCCGTGTGCTGCGCCGGATGGAGGCGTTGGGCATGGTCGTCGATGTCGCGCATGCCAGCCCCCGCGCGGTCGCCGACATCCTGCGTATCGCCCGCCGCCCGGTCGTCTCCAGCCATGGCGGCGTGCAGGCGACGTGCAAGGTCAACCGCAACCTGACCGACGACGAGATCCGCGGCATCGCCCGCACCGGCGGCGTGGTGGGCATCGGCTATTGGGAGGCGGCGGTCTGTTCCACCAGCCCGGCGGCGGTGGCGGCGGCGATCGCGCATGTCCGCGATCTGGTCGGCATCGACCATGTCGGGCTGGGATCGGACTTCGACGGCGCGGTGACGACCGGATTCGATGCGTCGCAGCTGGTGGTGGTGACGCAGGCGTTGGTCGATCGCGGCTTCTCGGAGGCGGAGATCGCCAAGGTGATGGGTGGCAACGTGCTGCGGGTGCTGCGCGCGGGGATCGGGCGGGGGTAAAACCTAAGCCCCTCCCCTTCAGGGGAGGGGCTGGGGTGGGGCTGCGTCTCACCGAGACCAACGGACGTTCTGGAATCCCTCCACCCCCAACCCCTCCTCCAAGGAGGAGGGGCTTAAATATGAGCGCCCTCCTCCCCATTGGCATCGGCCCGGCCAATCCCTATAGCCAGCCCCATGCAGCGGCTGGACGGCGGCTCGGCGGTTCCGCTTCCTCTCCGGGGCGCGATCGTTGCGCTCGGGAATTTCGATGGCTTCCATCTCGGACACCAGGCGGTGGTTGGCCGCGCGGTCGACCGCGCCCGTGCCGAAGGGCGCCCGGCGATCGTCGCCACCTTCGATCCCCACCCCCGCCGCTTCTTCCAGCCCGACGCCCCGCCGTTCCGGCTGACCACGCTCGACCAGCGCGAACGGCTGTTCGCGCAGGCCGGCGCCGCGGCGATGCTGGTCTTCCATTTCGACGCGACCCTTGCCCGGCTGACGGCGCGGCAGTTCGCCGACCAACTGGTCGAAACCGTCGGTGCGGCGGGCGTGGTGACCGGCGAGGACTTCACCTTCGGCAAGGGACGCGAGGGGAACATCGCGACGCTCACCGCGCTCGGCGCGGAACTGGGCTTCGCCGCCGAGACGGTGTCGCCGGTCGCGCTGAACGGCGAGACCGTGTCCTCCAGCCGCATCCGCGCCGCGCTCAAGGCCGGCGACCCGCGCGCCGCCGCGACGCTGCTCACCCGCCCCTTCGCCATTGCCGCCGAGGTGGAAGGCGGCGCCAAGCTTGGTCGCCAACTCGGCTACCCCACCGCGAACATGCGCCTCGGCACCTATCTGCGCCCGGCCTATGGCATCTA
>JAIYAA010000309.1 GCA_027489295.1 Sphingomonadales bacterium
ATCGAGCGCTGGCAGGCGCTGAAGCAGGGCGTCGACGAACAGGACGTGATGTGGTGGCTCAAGAAGTTCACCGCCGAGCTCACGAGCGTGCCGATGGAGACGGAGACGCTACTTCCGGTCGAGGCGTGAAGTCGAGCAGCCCGCGGGTGCGGACCAGCGCCTCGGGCATCTCCTGCCGGATATAGGCGAGCAGCCCCTCGCGGATGTCGCAACGCAGGTCGAAGGCGGTCGAGGCATCCTTGGCTGTCATCAGCCCGCGCACCTCGATCGCCTCGGGCTTGGTGTCGGTCACTTGCAGGTTGCAGAAGCGGCCGTCCCAGCGCGGATTGGCTTTTACCAGTTCCTCCAGCTTGGCGCGTAGCCGGGGAATGTCGGCGGCGGGATCGAGATACCAGAACACGCTGCCGAGCAGCTGGCTGGTCTCGCGTGTCCAGTTCTGGAAGCTCTTCTCGAGGAATTGCGAGACCGGCACCACCAGCCGCCGCTCGTCCCACAGCCGCACCACGACATAGGTGAGGCGGATATCCTCGATCCTGCCCCATTCCCCTTCCACGATCACCACATCGTCGAGGCGGATCGGCTCGGAGAATGCCATCTGCACGCCGGCGATCAGGTTCTTCAGCGCCGGCTGCGCGGCGGCACCCACCGCCAGCGCGGCGAGGCCGGCGGAGGCGATCAGCGTCACGCCGATGCTGCGTACGCTGGGGATGCTCATCAGCATCAGGCAGAAGGTGATCGCGAGGAGAAGGATCACCGAGATGCGATAGAGGATCGAGGCGCGCGTCCGTCGCCGCCGCGCCCGGAGGTTGTCCGCCACGCTCACATCGGCGCGCAGCAGCACCCAATCGAACAGCAGCCCGAGCAGGGCAACGAGCATCCACCCGATCAGCCCCGGTACCAGCAATCCGGTTGCCTGCGTCCAGGCGCGCGCACCGCCCGTGCCCAGATCCAGGCCCGGCTGCACGAACGACAGCGCGATCGCCACCAGCAGCCAGCGAAGCGGCCGATACAGCCGGCGGATGGCGCTGTCGTCGAGCTGGGTGCTGGTCCGCGCCGAGGTGCGGCGGGCGAGCGCGAACGCGAACCGGTGGATCAGCAAGGCCGCCGCGACGGCAGCGACAATCAACGCGAGGCTCGTTACCCAAGCTGGGAGGTCGGCGATGAGTCGCGGCAAGGACAGGCTCCTGGGGACGTTCGAGGACGGTCCCATCAACCGGCTGCAGCTCGACCTGTTCCGCAACGGGACGATACCCGCGCCAGTCGTCCGGCGCAGATCGACGGCCCTTGCGCGCCCGATTCGACGCACACCGCTTCTGCCCATGGTGGAATCAGGGACTTATCGACGATTGCTCGAAGCCTTACGCCGATTCGTCTCGGCGGCGTGTTCGTACTGTATCGGTACAGA
This sequence comes from Sphingomonadales bacterium, assembly GCA_027489295.1. The sequence continues at coordinate 1,406 of JAIYAA010000309.1, forward strand.
CCGTGACTTCTACGGAATGGCGGCAAACCGCGCGGGGGATCAGATTACTGCGAACAGGTCGCACTTCCACTGAGATGGATTGATGAACTCCTCGCAAACGGCACCCCTATCCAGCCATTTCCACCAGCGCGCAAAGCAGGAGCGGGATCGTGCCGAACGTGCGCCGAACGAGCGCCACAAGCGCCTGCACCTGGAACTGGCGGCGATCTTCGAACGCCGCGCTGCCGGCGACCCGATGTAATCTCCAAAGGAAAAGGCGGCGGACCGATGGGCCCGCCGCCTTCCCTCTCCTCCTTCGGGGCCGGCGGTCGCCCAGGTGACCGCCGGCCCCGTGGTTTAATCGAGCACCGTCAGATCCGATGCGGGATCGGAATGGAACTCGTGCCAGATGCCGTTGAGCACCGCGGCCGCGACCGCCAGGCAGGTTCCGAGGATCCAGGCGAAATACCACATGGGACTTGCTCCTCAGTAGAGATCGGGGTTGAGCCGCAGCTCTTCCCGCGTGACGCGGCCGAACATCACCTTGTACACCCAGGCGGTGTAGGCGAGCACGATCGGCAGGAAGACGAGCGTGCACACCAGCATGATGAACAGCGTGAGGTGGCTCGACGAGGCGTTCCAGGCGGTGAGGCTGGAGGCCGGGTCGATCGCGCTCGGCAGGATGAACGGGAACATTGACAGGCCGACGGTTGCGATGATGCCGACATTGGCCAGCGACGACCCCGCGAATACCAGCGTGCCGCTGCGAGCGCGGATACCGAGCAGAGCCAGCACCGGGCCGAGGAAGCCGAGCGCCGGGGCGATCAGCATCCACGGATGGGCGCCATAGTTGCTCAGCCATGCACCCGGCGCCTTCACCGTCTGGATGAAATGCGGGTTGGAAGGGCCGTTCGGATCGACCACGCCGACCAGGCGATAGCCCATGTCGCCATAGGCCACGAACACCCCACCCAGCGCGAACAGCAGGATCGCGAGGATCGCGGCGACGGTGCCGAAGCGCTGGGCACGCTCCACCACCATGCCCTCGGCCTTCAGGCTCAGCCAGCCGGCGCCGTGCAGCACCAGCATCGAAACCGAGAGCAGCCCGGCAACGAGGCTGAACGGCGTGAAAAGGCCGAGCAGCGTGCCTTCGTAGAAGGAGCGCAGGTCGCTATCGAGGCGGAAGGGCGCGCCGAGCAACACATTGCCCACCGCGACGCCGAAGACGAGGGCGGGCACGAAGCCGCCGACGAACAGCGCCCAGTCCCAGCGCGCCCGCCAGCCGGCATCGGCATGTTTTGAGCGATACTTGAAGCCTACCGGCCGCAGGATCAGTGCAGCCAGCACCAGGAACATCGCAAGGTAGAAGCCCGAGAAGCTGACCGCATAGACGAACGGCCAGGCGGCGAAGATGGCGCCGCCGCCCAGGATGAACCACACCTGGTTGCCTTCCCAGGTCGGGCCGACGGTGTTGATCACCATGCGGCGCTCCTCATCGGTGCGGCCGACGAACGGCAGCAAGGCTGCCGTCCCCAGGTCGAAGCCGTCGGTCAGCGCGAAGCCGATCAGCAGCACCCCCAGCAGCGCCCACCAGATCAGGCGCAGGATTTCATAATCGAGCGGGATGGACATGTTCTTTCTCCTTGCTCGCGCTCATTCCGCGGGAACGGCGTGGAGCGGCCGCGGCTCGGGTGCGCCGGGCACAGGGTCGTGGCGGGGTTGCCAGGGCTCGTAGGTCTCGGGCCCGTGCTTGATGCTGGCGAGCATCAGGCGGAACTCGATCACCGCCATCAGGCCGTAGATCGCGGTGAAGCCGATGATCGTGGTCCACA
>JAIYAA010000335.1 GCA_027489295.1 Sphingomonadales bacterium
CACCATGTGTTGCCTCTTCGCCTTTCGCTGTGTTCGGAGATTTCGGGATGTGATCCCGGAAAGTGGGGCGCGCCTTGCCATGCTGCAAGCCGCCTGTCAAAGCCGCGCCCATGTCGAACACCGATCCCCGCCCTCTCACCCTCGCCGCCCGCGGTCCGCTGCGCGGCACCGTCACCGTTCCCGGCGACAAGTCGATCAGTCACCGCGCGATCATGTTTTCCGCGCTCGCGGTCGGCGAAAGCCGGATCGAAGGCCTGCTGGAAGGCGAGGACGTGCTCGCCACCGCGGCGGCGATGCGCGCGATGGGTGCGGAGGTGGAGCGCGGTGAGGACGGCACATGGCGCGTCCACGGCGTCGGTGTCGGCGGGCTCCAGCAGCCGACCCAGGCGCTCGACATGGGCAACAGCGGCACCTCGACCCGGCTGCTGATGGGCCTGGTCGCGGCGCACGGCATCACCGCGACGTTCACCGGCGACGCCTCGCTTTCCAGCCGCCCGATGGGCCGCGTGATCGAGCCGCTCGCCCAGATGGGTGCCGAGATCACCGCCAGCCCCGGCGGCCGCCTGCCGCTGATGCTGCGGGGAATGTGCCCGGCAGTGCCGATCGAATATACCCTGCCCGTTGCTTCGGCCCAGGTGAAGTCGGCGATCCTGCTCGCCGGCCTCAACACCCCCGGCATCACCCGCGTGATCGAACCCGTCCCCACCCGCGACCATAGCGAGCGGATGCTGCGCGGCTTCGGCGCCGAGCTCACTGTCGAGGACGGCCCCGACGGCAAGATCATTTCCATCACCGGCGAGGCCGAGCTCAAGCCGCAGCATATCGTCGTGCCGGGCGATCCTTCGTCGGCCGGCTTCTGGATGGTCGCCGCGTCGATTGTGCCGGGCTCCGAAATCACCATCGCCAATGTCTGCATGAACCCCACGCGCACCGGCCTGATCACCGCGCTGCGGCTGATGGGCGCCGACATCGCAGAGACCAACGCCCGCACCGTCGGCGGCGAGCCGGTCGCCGATCTCGTCGTCCGCCACGCAGCCCTCAAGGCGATCGAGGTGCCCGCCGATCTCGCGCCGAGCATGATCGATGAATATCCGGTGCTGTTCGTGGCAGCCGCGCTCGCCGAGGGCCGCACCGTCGCCCGCGGCGCGCACGAGCTGCGCGTGAAGGAATCGGACCGGATCAGCACGATGCGCACCGCGCTCGAGGCCTGCGGTGTAGTGACCGAGGAGTTCGAGGACGGCCTCGCCATCCAGGGTTCGGCCGGCGCGCCGCTCGCTGGCGGGGGCACGGTCGCGACCCGGCTCGACCACCGGATCGCGATGAGCATGACCGTCGCCGCGCTTGCCGCCGCGCAGCCCATCGCCATCGACGACGTGGCACCGGTGGCGACCAGCTACCCCAATTTCTTTCCGACGCTCGAGGCGCTGACCGCCGCATGATCCGGCCCCAGCGCCGCGACGTCCTCGCCGGCCTTGCGGTCGGGCTGGTCGCGGCGCCCGCCCTCGCCCGCCCCGCGCCGATCCGGGTGCAGCCCGATCGCGAGCTGATGGTGCCGGTGGAGGGCGGCCGGGTCTATGTGCGCATCAACGGCGACCTGAACGGCCCACGCCCGCCGCTGATCTATGCCCATGGCGGGCCGGGCAGCGGCCATGCCGGGCTGTTGCCGCTCACCAGGCTGGCCGACGAGCGCGCAGTGATCCTGTGGGACCAGCTCGACAGCGGCCGATCGGACGCGCCGCTCGATCCGCGCAACTGGCGGGTCGAGCGCTTCGTCGACGAGTTCGACCGGATCCGCGAGGCGCTGGGCATTACCCGCTGGCATGTTGGCGGCGGCAGCTGGGGCGGCACGATGGCGCTCGAATATGGCGCCCGCCGGCGGCCCGGCACCGCCAGCCTGATTCTGCAATCCCCGCTGGTCGCCACCAAAAGCTGGCTCGCCGATGCCGCCATCCTGCGCGCGCAGATGCCGACGCGTTGGCGCGAGACCCTCAACGCCTGCGAATCCGCGACGCCGCCCCCTGCCCTGCAATGCGATCGCGCAACCGACGCCTATTACGCCGCGCACGTCCTGCGCAGCGGCGTACCCCAGGCGATCGCCGACTATCGTGCCGCCCAGCCAGCGCATGCCGGCGACGTGCTGTACCAGCGCATGTGGGGCAAGAGCGAGTTCGTCTCGACCGGCACGCTGCGGCACTATGACGGCGAACCGCTGCTCGCCCGGCTGCCGGGGCCGCGCACGCTGTTCGTCTGCGGCGAATGGGACGAGGCGCGGCCGGCGACGGTGGGTGCCTATGCGCGGCGCGTGCCGGGCGCGGGCTTCCGGGTGGTGCGCGGCTCGGCGCACGTCATCACGCTCGATCGCACCCAGGCCTATCTCGCGCTGCTCCGCACCTGGCTGGCGCGGCACGACGCCGCCTGATTGCGGCCATTTCACGGCAAGTCTCTTGACGGGACGCCTCGCACTGGCGAGGGGATCGCATGATCATTGCTGTCGACGGACCCGCGGCTTCGGGCAAGGGCACGATCGCCCGCGCGCTCGCCCGCCATTACGGCCTGCCCCATCTCGATACCGGCCTGCTCTACCGCGCCGTTGCCGCCAGCGTGCTGCGCGAGGGACTCGATCCGGCCAAGGAAGCCGATGCGGTTGCCGCCAGCAGCTTTGACGACTCACTGCTCGCCGATCCGGAGTTGCGCACCGATGCGGTGGGCCAGATCGCCTCGATCGTCTCGGCGCATCCGCTGGTGCGCGCCGCCCTGCTCCAGCGGCAGAAGCGGTTCGCCCAGCAACCCGGCGGCGCGGTGCTCGACGGGCGCGACATCGGCACGGTGATCGCCCCCCATGCGGAGGTGAAGCTGTTCGTGAAGGCCACCCCGATGATTCGCGCCCAGCGCCGTCATCTCGAACTGCGCAAGGCCGGGCAGAATGTGAGCCTCGACAAGGTATTGGCCGATATCCGCGCCCGCGACGAGCGCGATTCGAAACGCAGCGAGGCGCCGCTGACCCAGGCGGCCGACGCGGTGACGCTGGACACCAGCTTCCTCTCGATCGACGCGGCGGTACAGCGCGCCATGGAAATCGTCGAACGCCGCTAGAGTTGACCGTACACGGTCAACGACTCGGAACATGCGGTAACCAAAAAACCTAGTGCGTGCTCACCCAAAGTGAAAACGCACTTGGCCCGCGGCGCGCCGGCAAGGCCGCTGATCCACCGCACGGAAAAGGGCCGGGATGGCGAACCATCCCGACCCCCTCCAAACCCTTGGCCCCAGGGGAGGGCCTTGGGCTTAACGGAACAGCGAGGTGATGGTCTGCGGCGCCTGGTTGGCGATCGACAGCGCCTGCACGCCCAGCTGCTGCTTGACCTGCAGCGCCTGCAGCTTCGCCGATTCCTTCGCCAGATCGGCGTCGACAAGGTTGCCGATGCCCGCCTCGATCGTGTCTGAGAGCTTGCTGGTGAAGGTCGTCTGCGCGTCGATGTTGCGCGAAGCAGCGCCGAGCTTGCCGAGCACCGAGGTGAGGTTGCTCTGTGTGGTGGTGATCGTATCGATCATCGCCTGCGCCGAGGCCTGGGTGCTGATCGTCGCCGACGACGTGATCGTGATGTTCGTACCGCCTAGGTCGAGGCCCTGGTTCGCGACCGTCAACGAGTCCGGGTTCCACGCCGTGGTCGCACTGTTCGAATCCTGCAGCGACTGCAGGGCCGTCACGGTGCCGCCGCCCGATTTCAGCAGGTTGGTGCCATTGAAGTCGGCCGAATTGACGATCGTGGTAATCTGGTCCCGAAGCGCGGTGAAGTCGTTGTTGAGCTGCGTGCGGCTGTCCGAGGTCTGGCCGGCATCGGCCGCCTGATAGGCCTTCGCCTTCATCTGGTTGACGATGTCGGAGATCTGCTCGGCACCGGCAACGGCGACGTCGGTCACGCTCTTGGCGCGACTGAGCGACGACGACACCGACTTGAGGCCGCCCAGGTCACTGCGGAGCCCCTGCGCGATCGTGTAGGTCGCCGAGTCGTCCTTGGTCGAGGAGACCGCGAGGCCGGTATTGATGCGGCTCTGGGTGGTCGAAAGGTCCTTCTGCGTCTGGTTCAGGCTCTGCAGCGCAGCCATCGCACCGACATTGGTGTTTACCGAAAAAGCCATGGTGATTCCCTTCTTGGACGGCGGTCACTTCTGCGACCTGGGCCGGAAGCGCCGACCCACGACGGAACGCCACCGCGCCCCGCACCGCCATTTTGGGAAGTAGATCTAAACAGAAAGACAATCTCAGAATATTTCATCATGTATCTATCTGACATCTTACATGGCTGCCATGTTCATTTCATGAACTCATTTTTATTCCATATTAGTTTAAAACCCGCGTAACTCACATTTAATTGTACCGATTTATACTATATTGAAAAGATACCAGACACTATCTCGCTCGGTACACCATCGAATATCGCGATGCGTTTCCCGCTACTGCATCGCCGAGAGAGAAAAGCAGCTGGATCAGCCACTCCTTTGTCGCTGACGAACCCGCTCCACGCGAACGGATCAGGCCTTGTTTTTCACAAAAAGCAGGCTGCTCCTCCGGGAGAATACGGAGGTTTCCGCGGCGGGCGGCCACTGGCCACATGCCCGGATCTATGGCCGATGCCCCGCAGCACCTTCAGAAACTTGACCTTTTGCGATGGGGGCAGCCCCAGATATGGCACGCGATGCGCCGCGCGCGCCTCGGCGCGGATCAGGCCTCGACCATGTCCGCCGGCTGCTGCCGGCAGCAACAACCACAGGCCTCCCCCTCCACCGTGTAGGTGATCCCGTTCGACTCCAACCCCACCCGATCGACCCGCACACGGCGGTGACGCCCCGGCTGGCGCGGATCGTCAAGCCGATAGACACCGCCCTCGACCAGCGGCAGACGCGCTGCCTGGGGACTCCAGCCGAACTGCGCAAATTGCGCGACCGCCTCGGCGGACTCAGGCACGTGGCTGGAAGCAGCCAGCGTGGCACCGCTGAAATACTCTTTGAGTAGATAGGGCATCCAACGACTCCCCGTTCAACAATAGCTACATGCCTTTATCGAGACCGTCACGAATACTATGCGTCCGCGCGCGCAACAATTGCCGGCCACTCCGAAATGGAAGCAACCCTCTCCACATTGGAGACAGGCGCGGAAACCTTGCTTTCGGGCCCCGGTCACGGTAAGGCGCGCGCGTCCAACGGGCGGGTGCTCGTGGGGGATGGCGCTGGAAGCATGCTTCCACGCGCCCTTTTCGCATTTCGGAGCGATCTGGCCTTCCTCCCCGTACGCCCGTTCGAAGGATGTCGCGACCGGCATTCGGCCGCCGCGGCGTTTCTGGCCCTCAAGACCGCCGGATCCAACCGGCTGGCCGGAAAGAACGAACGTTAGGAACCTGTTTTTTATGGCCACTACGGCAAACCCCTCCCGCGACGATTTCGCGGCACTGCTCGACGAAACCTTCGGTCAGGCGGACGGCTTTGAAGGCCGAGTCGTGATCGGCACCGTCACCGGCATCGAGAACGACCTCGCCGTCATCGACGTGGGCCTCAAGTCCGAAGGCCGCGTGCCGCTGCGCGAATTCGCAGCGCCGGGCCAGAAGGCGGACCTCAAGGTCGGCGACGAAGTCGAAGTCTATGTCGACCGCGTCGAGAACGCGAACGGCGAAGCGATGCTCAGCCGCGACCGCGCCCGCCGCGAAGCCGCCTGGGACAAGCTGGAAGCGGAATTCGCCCAGAACACCCGCGTCGAGGGTGTCATCTTCGGCCGCGTCAAGGGTGGCTTCACCGTTGACCTCAACGGCGCCGTGGCCTTCCTGCCGGGCAGCCAGGTCGACATCCGTCCGGTGCGCGACGTCACCCCGCTGATGGACATCGCCCAGCCCTTCCAGATCCTCAAGATGGACCGCAAGCGCGGCAACATCGTCGTGTCGCGTCGCGCGGTGCTCGAGGAAACCCGCGCCGAGCAGCGCTCGGGCCTGATCCAGAGCCTCGCCGAGGGCCAGGTGATCGACGGCGTCGTCAAGAACATCACCGATTACGGTGCGTTCGTCGACCTGGGCGGCATCGACGGCCTGCTGCACGTCACCGACCTGAGCTACAAGCGCGTCAACCACCCGTCGGAAGTGCTGAACATCGGCGACACCGTCCGCGTTCAGATCATCCGCATCAACCGTGACACGCAGCGCATCTCGCTGGGCATGAAGCAGCTCGAGAGCGATCCGTGGGATGGCGCGAGCGTGAAGTATCCGGTCGGCGCGAAGCTCTCGGGCCGCGTGACCAACATCACCGAATACGGTGCGTTCGTCGAGCTGGAGCCGGGCATCGAAGGCCTGGTCCACGTCTCGGAGATGAGCTGGACCAAGAAGAACGTCCACCCGGGCAAGATTGTCTCGACCTCGCAGGAAGTCGATGTGGTCGTCCTCGAGGTCGATCAGGAAAAGCGCCGCATCTCGCTCGGCCTCAAGCAGGCCCAGCAGAACCCGTGGGAAAAGTTCGCCGAAGAGCACCCGGTCGGTTCGACCGTCGAGGGCGAAGTCAAGAACGCCACCGAGTTCGGCCTGTTCATCGGCCTGGACAACGACGTCGACGGCATGGTCCACATGTCCGACATCGCGTGGGGCATCTCGGGTGAAGACGCGCTGGCCCTGCACCGCAAGGGCGAGACCGTCACCGCGATCGTTCTGGCCGTCGAAGCCGACAAGGAGCGCATCTCGCTCGGCATGAAGCAGCTCGAGCGTGGCGGCGTCGCTGCTGCCGGTTCGACCGGTGGTGCAGATCGCCTCGGCAAGAACTCGATCGTCACCGTCACCGTCCTCGAAGTCCGCGACGCGGGCCTCGAAGTGCAGGTTGGCGACGACGGCGCGACCGGCTTCATCAAGCGCACCGATCTCGGCCGCGACCGCGACGAGCAGCGTCCGGAGCGTTTCCAGGTCGGCCAGAAGTTCGACGCCATGGTGACCGGTTTCGACCGTTCGAAGAAGCCGACCTTCTCGGTCAAGGCGATGCAGATCGCCGAAGAGAAGCAGGCCGTGCAGCAGTATGGCTCGTCCGACTCGGGCGCGTCGCTGGGTGACATTCTGGGTGAGGCCCTCAAGGCCCGCAGCCAGAACAACTAATCCAGTTGCAAAAGCAGGGGTCCGGGCGCCGCGAAAGCGGTTCCCGGGCCCTTCTTTTTTGATTTTCCCTATAATTATCCCGCATCTGCCGGTTGCTGCAGATTGGCAAAAAGCGCTAAGGTTTCCTTGGGGATAGCCGTTCGCGGCCAGGGTGGGCGCGGTCGCCAAGGGAGGGGCGCGAATGATCCGATCTGAGTTGGTTCAATTGCTGGTGCAGGACAATCCGGGCCTTTCGGTCCGCGAAGTCGAGCAGATCGTTTCGATCTTCTTCGACGAAATTGTCGGCCGGTTGAGTGAGGATGGCCGCGTCGAGCTGCGCGGCTTTGGGGCTTTTTCGACCCGCGCGCGCGATGCGCGTCAGGGACGCAATCCGCGTACCGGGGAAGCCGTGGAGGTGGATGCCAAGCGCGTCCCCTATTTCAAGCCCGGCAAGGAGATGCGCGTACGCCTGAACATGTAATGCGCGCTTGACACGCGGCGCGCGGCAGCGTCTTGCCTGCCGCCCACGCGGACGTGGCGGAACCGGTAGACGCCGGAGACTTAAAATCTTCTGCCCCTCGGGGCGTGCGGGTTCGAGTCCCGCCGTCCGCACCAAAGCTGGCTTAACCGCTTGATATTGGTATAAAATGGCTAATTTGCGTGACTTCTGGCCCCGCCACGGTACATGGCGGAGGTACAAAAGCAGCAATGGGCGTCATGACGAAACACGTGCAAAGGGCGGACTCCGGCCGCCTGAGTTATCGACGAGCGTTCCCGCCCGACCTCAAGCCCTTCATTCAGGACGAGAGCGGGCGGGCTCCGCGAGAGCTGAAAGTCTCTCTAGGAACTAAAGATGCCGACTCGGCAGACTTCCATGCCGCCTATGGCCGCGCAGCGGCGCGATATGCCGCAATCATCGCGAAGGCGAAGAGGCTGAAAGCCGGCGCCTATGATCCGCTCGACGCGCCATCCATTGCCTACTTGGCCAAGCACTTTGAGGTGGAGTGGCTGGGCTCCATCGAGGCTTCTGCGTGGGACAAAGGGCCGGGCTGGTCCGATGGGGAGCGTGCATTCTGGGACGCTAAGTACGAGGAGTACCTAGAGATGGCCGCCGAGGGAGACCTGGACGCGATCGAGACCGAGTGGGCGGACACTGCCAGCAAGCAGCTTATTGCCCGGAACTGGAGCGTTGACCCTGCCGACTCCGCGGGATTTCGGGAGCTGTGCAAGGCGCTCAATCAAGTTGCCATTCAACTGAGGCCACGCGTGCAAGCGCGGATACGGGGCGTTCCTCTCGAAGTGCCGGCGCTTCCATCCGCCCCGGCTCGCACCGGCAAGTCCGTTCCAATCCTCGCGACCTTCGACGATTACGCCAAGCGTGCCGAACTGTCCCCCCGCGTCGCTCAAGACTGGCGGCGTCCGATCGTTCACTTGGTCGCGTTCCTCGGTCACGATGACGCGACTAAGATTACGCGCAAGGACCTGATGGACTGGCGTGACGCCCTGCTGGATGAGCCTTCAAAGAAAGGAGGCAAGCGCAAGCCACGAACGGTCAGGGATAAGTACGTCGGCTCAGTGAAAGCGATGCTAAACTGGGCGGTGGACGAGGGGCGCCTCTCGACCAACGAAGCCGCGAAGCTGGTCGTGAAGGTGCCCAAGGCCATCAAGCCGCGCGAACGAGCGTTCACAATGACCGAAGCGACGGCGATTCTATCCAGAACACTTGATCCCCCGCCCGCGAAGCTCTCGGCGTCTCACGCGCGTGCGCGGCGTTGGATACCTTGGCTCTGCGCCTATAGCGGCGCACGAGTGAACGAACTTAGCCAGCTCCGAGGCTTAGACGTCATGCAAGTTGACGGGGTCTGGACAATCAACATCACGCCCGAAGCTGGAACTGTAAAGGGCAGAGAGGCCCGACGCGTGCCCCTGCACCCTCACGTTATCGAACAGGGCTTCTTGCAGATGGTGGACGAAGTGGGCAGCGGCCCGATCTTCTACGATCCTACAAAGATCAGAGTTCCGAGCGCCGCGAATCGTCACGTCATGAAAGTTGGGGAGCGCTTGGCTGAGTGGGTCCGCAATACGGTAGGCATAAAGGACCCTTGGCTCCAGCCGAACCACGCATGGCGGCATTTGTTCAAGACGCTCTCGTATTCCGTTGGGATTGAGGAGCGCACGGCCGATGCCATCCAAGGGCACTCACCGACCTCCGAGGGCAGAAAGTATGGGTCCCCCACCCTGCCGGCCCTTGCCGCGCAGATTGCCCGCATCCCGCGCTTTGAGACCGAATAGTCTCGTGCTCGCGTGTCCCTTTCGGGCGGGACGTTTAGCCGTTACCGCAATCCCCGCGAGCCGCGAGGGCTGTCAAACTCGCACGGAGCGGCCACAAGCTATCGGCACGGCGTGGAGCGGGCCTAGCGGGGTGCCAAGCATAGTGGGCAATGCCCAGAACCCGGCCCAAGAAACTTTCGTTGGTCAAAGTGCTCCGGGCGCCGAGGAGCGTTTAGCCGCATCCTCCGCCCCCGCTGTTCACGAGGGCCGCCAAAGCCGCCCGGAGCAGCAGCGATATATCGCGTTAGCGCCCGAGCTGCCAGGGCCCCGTCTGCACTGAACGACCTTAGCGGCCGCTTATGCTTTAGGCGTGCCAAAGGACGGAAGGGCGAAAGGGAAACCCTGGGCCTTTTTGTTATCTGCGGGCACATCGAGACCTACTCAGGTGACTTGCCCGCGGAGCCCCACCGGCCCTACAGTCAGCAAGCGGGGAAAACAGGGAAAACCAATGATCGAGCTGAATTTTGGTCCAGACGCTGGAGGCAAACGCTACTTCGAAGACTACGAGTGTCTTTGTCAGTTCTTGGACGGCGAGATTGAGGCTTGGCAGAGCGACATGGAGATGTGGACACCATTGAGCATGGACGAGGATTCCCATGCATATGTCCATCTTTTCGTCTATCGCTGGAAAGAATACAAGACGGACGCCGAAAGATTGCACCGCGATCAGGGCGGAGCGTCGGCAGAATTCGTTTCTGAGCTTCAAGGTGTTATCAGGCAAGCCCCGGCCATTTCGAGATCGTCATCGAAGGGTGCAGTTCTACGCCGTATCGCAGTCTCATCCTCGCCGCTGTCGGCGAAAGGCGCAGCCAAAATGTTGGTAGAGCCAAAATACGCGCAAATTTTTTCGAATATGCAGAAGGGGGAGTTGGACGGAGTTCTAGACCTTTGGGCCTACTCGCGCTCCCTCGACCCTCACGCCGCGAACGCTGCAAGACAGGTGACCTGCTCCCCAGAAATCATGCCATTGGTAAGTTAGCTCGTCAGATGGAGACGAGTGATGCGGCGAAGCCGATTTACCGAGGATCAGATCATTGGTGTGCTGCGGGAGCATGAGGCTGGCG
>JAIYAA010000165.1 GCA_027489295.1 Sphingomonadales bacterium
CGGCCGTAATAGAGCTTGTGGTGGGTGTCCGCGCTGCCGCGCTCGCGCATCGCCGCGATGTCGTCGTACAGGATCGTCGAGGCACGCCACACCGGCGGATTGACGATGCCCTGCGTCCATTCGGGGCGGCGCCCGGCATGGACGACCTTGGTTGCATCCTTGTCGTCATGCTCGCTCATGCGCCGAGGGCCTTTGCGGTATCGGGCTGTGCGCCCCATTCGGTCCAGCTGCCGTCGTACAGCGCGATTTCGCGGCCGAGCAGATGCGCGGCGAAGACGATCACCGATGCGGTGATTCCCGAACCGCAGGTGGCGACCAGCGGCCGGTTGAGGTCGAGCCCGGCTGCGTCGAACACCGCCTGGATGCCTTCGGGGGACTTCCAGTGGCCGTCGCTTTCGAAGAAGCGGCCATAGGGAATGTTCTTGGCGCCCGGCATGTGCCCGGCGGCGCATTCGGGACGCGGATCGGGCTCTTCCCCGGTGAAGCGCGCGGCCGAGCGGGCGTCGACGATCTGCTCGGTGGTGGTGCGCATCTCGTCGAGCGTGCGGATCTGCGCGGCAGGTTCGCCCGCGGTGAAGACCGAGGCGGCGGCGAGATGCGGTCCGGTCTGCACCGGCCGCCCCTCGGCGCGCCAATGTCCCATGTTCCCGTCGAGGATCGCCGCCTTCACCCCGAACATCCGCAGCACCCACCAGGCGCGGCAGGCGGTGTGGTGCGGGCTGTTGTCGTAGAGGACGATTCGGGTGGCGTCGGTCACCCCCAGCTGCGCCATCCGCGCCTCGAACACATCGCGCCCCGGCAGTGTTGAGGGCAGCGGGCTTCCGGCATCGACCAGCGTGTCGAGATCGAGCAGCCGCGCACCGGGGATGTGCCCCGCCTCGAATTCCGCGCGCGGATCCTGTTTGGCCGCACCGGGAATGGTGGAGGTGTAGGTCGCGTCGAGGACCAGCAGGTCCTCCGCGCCGAGCATGCCGACCAGCTGATCGGTGGAGAGCAATCCGTCCATAGGGGAGCATCCCTAGCCCTATGGAAACCGCACCGCAAACGCCTACATGGCACGCATGGACGCCAAGCATCTCGGTAAGCAATCCGCCCTGCCCGCCACCCCGGAGGAAGCGGAACTCGACTATGTTCCCAATCCGCGGCCGGGCCTGCGCTATCTGGTGCGGTTCGCCGCGCCCGAATTCACCTCGCTCTGCCCGATCACCGGCGCCCCCGATTTCGCGCATCTGGTGATCGACTATGTGCCGGGAGAACGCATCGTCGAATCCAAGTCGCTCAAGCTGTTCCTGGGCAGCTTCCGCAACCACGGCGCCTTCCACGAGGACTGCACCGTCGGCATCGGCGAGCGGCTGTTCCGCGAGATGCAGCCGGTCTGGCTGCGCATCGGTGGCTATTGGTATCCGCGCGGTGGTATCCCGATCGACGTGTTCTGGCAGTCCGGCAAGCCGCCGGAGGACGTCTGGGTCCCCGATCAGGGGGTTCCCGGATATCGCGGCCGGGGCTGAACGGCCAATTTACAGCACGTTTCAGCGAGTGTAGGGTTGTGCGTTGCAGCGAAACTGCAACTTATTCGAAAAATGGGAGTTTAGCAGGACATATGGCCCAGGCTTGGGCCGAGTCCATCATGCAGTAGCGAAAGGTCCGCCATGGCACGGTCTCCGATGGGTCCAAGGATCCGGCATCTTGCCCTGCTTGGCAATTTCCTGCCCCGCAAGTGCGGCATCGCCACATTTACTACCGATACCTACACGGCGCTGTCCGAGCGTTACCCCGGGATTCAGGTCGACGTCTATGCGATGGACGATCTTCCCGGGCACTACGCTTATCCGCCGCAGGTCACCGGCGCGATCGCGCAGAATGATCGCGCCGCCTATCTCGACGCTGCCCGCAAGATCGAGGCAAGCGGCGCCGAGGCGCTTTGGATCCAGCACGAGTACGGCATTTTTGGTGGTGCAGCGGGCGAGCTGCTCCTCGCGCTCACGGATCGCGTGTCGATCCCGGTCATCGTGACGCTCCACACGGTGCTCGAGCGCCCGAGCGCCGACGAGCGCCGAGTGATGGAAGCGTTGATCCGACGTGCCTCCACACTGATCGTCATGGCCGAGAAGGGCCGCGAGATCCTGAAGCGCGTGCATGGGGTGGACGACAGCAAGATCGTCACCATCCCGCATGGTGTTCCGGATCGCCCCTATTCCGACACCGCGCCGTTCAAAGCCCGGTTCGGCTGGGAAGGTCGCGACGTGATGCTGACCTTCGGCCTGTTGGCGCCGAACAAGGGCATCGAAACGATGATCGAGGCGATGACCGCAGTCGTCGCCAAACATCCGAGCGCCCTCTATGTCTTGCTGGGCGCTACCCATCCCAATCTGGTGGCGCATGAAGGCGAAGCGTATCGCGACCGGCTTCTGGCGCAAGTGGAGGCCGCCGGGCTCGGCGGAAACGTCCAGTTCGTCAACCTCTTCGTGGAATTGAGCGACCTGCTAGACTATTTGCAGGCGGCCGACCTGTACGTGACGCCCTATCTCAATCCAGCGCAGATCACCTCGGGCACGCTTTCCTACGCGGTAAGCATGGGCAAGCCGGTGATTTCCACGCCCTATATCCACGCGACCGAAATTCTTGCGGACGGCCACGGGGTGATCGTCGACTTCGGTGACAGCGGCGCGTTTGCCAGTGAGATTAATCGGTTGTTGGGCGATTCCGATGCCACCGCGACCCTTGCCGATCGCGCCTATACGCGGGGCCGCACGATGCTGTGGGCACGGCTCGCCGAACGAGCAGTCGGCGAGATCGATGCGATCCTGGACGAGCGTCCGCGACGGATCACGCGTTCCGTCAACGAACTTCCCCCGCTTCATCCCACCCTGTCGGCGGTGGAGCGCATGAGCGACTCGACAGGAATGCTCCAGCACTCGATCTATTCGGTGCCCGACCGCCGGCACGGCTACTGCATCGACGACAATGCGCGCGCGCTGATCCTGATGAGCAAGATCGATGACATCGACGAAACGGTGCGCGA
>JAIYAA010000407.1 GCA_027489295.1 Sphingomonadales bacterium
CTGATGCTGTGGGAAGGCGGCATGAGCTTCCATGGCGGCGTGATCGGCACCTCGCTGGCGATCCTCTGGCTGTCCTGGCAGCACAAGCTCAACTGGCTGCGCATCCACGACTATGTGGTCTGTTGCGCGCCGTTCGGGCTGTTCTTCGGCCGCCTCGCCAATTTCGTGAACGGCGAGCTGTGGGGCAAGCCGGGCGACGTGCCCTGGGCGATCGTGTTTCGCGGCACCGTGCGCGCCGGGCTGCCCGAACCGGCCCGCCACCCGAGCCAGCTCTACGAAGCGGGCCTGGAAGGGCTGCTGCTGTTCGCGGTGCTCTGGTTCTTCTTCTGGCGCACCGATGCGCGCTACCAGCCGGGCAAGCTCGCCGGCATCTTCCTGCTCGGCTATGGCATGTGCCGCTTCTTCGTGGAGTTCTTCCGCGAGCCCGATCGCCAGCTGGTCTGGCTGGTCGACCTGACCGGTCTGCACATGGGCCAGTGGCTGTGCCTGCCGATGATCGCCGGCGGCATCTTCCTGATCGCCACCTCGAAGGGTCGCCGCAAGCGGATCGAGGCGATCACCGGGCCGAGCGTCGCCTGACGTCGTCGCCATGACCAACCCGCTCGACGCCCAGCCCGACGAACGCCGCGACAACGCCGCCGAACCGGCACTGCCCGAACGGCTGGCGCGGGCGATCACGCTCGCCGGCCCGATCCCGCTCTCGCAGTTCATGGGGGCGGCCAACGCGCACTACTACGCCACCCGCGATCCGCTGGGCGCGCGCGGCGACTTCACCACCGCGCCCGAGATCAGCCAGATGTTCGGCGAGCTGATCGGGCTGTGGCTGGCCGATCTGTGGGACCGCGCCGGCCGCCCGCCCGCCGCCCGCTATGTCGAGTTCGGCCCCGGCCGCGGCACGCTCGCCTCGGATGCGCTGCGGGCGATGGGCAAGGCAGGATTCGCGCCGCCGGTCGATTTCCTAGAAACCAGTCCGGTGCTGCGCGCCGCCCAGAAGGAACGCGTGCCGCAAGCCGAATGGCATATCGACCTGGTCGGCCTGCCCGACGATGTGCCGCTGCTGGTGGTGGCCAACGAGTTCTTCGACGCGCTGCCGATCCGCCAGCTGGTCCATACCGCGCAAGGCTGGCGCGAGCGGCTGGTCGCCTGCCAGGACACGCTGTTCCTGCCGGTCACCGGCGACCGCGGCTTCGATCCGGTGATTCCGCAGGCGCTGCGCGACGCCGCACCGGGATCGATCCTGGAGACCTCGCCCGCCAGCGTCTCACTGCTGCGCGCGCTTGCCCAGCGGCTGCTGGCGCAGGGCGGCGCGGCGCTGATCCTCGATTATGGCTATGAGGGCCCGGCGATCGGCGACACGCTGCAGGCGGTGCGCGGCCATGCCTTCGCCAATCCGTTCGACGCGCCGGGCGAGGCCGACCTCACCGCGCATGTCGATTTCGGCACGCTCAAGGAAGCCGCCGAGGCCGAGGGGCTGACCGTCCACGGCCCGGTGACGCAGGGCGATTTCCTGAAAGCGCTGGGCATCGACGATCGCGCCCGCGCGCTCGCCCGCGCCGCCCCCGAAAGGGGCGATGCGATCGCCGCCGATCGCAACCGGCTGGTCGGCGATGACCAGATGGGATCGCTGTTCAAGGTGATCGCGCTCACCTCGCCGGGCTGGCCGGTGCCGGCTGGGTTCGCATGACCCTTCGCGACGCCACCCCGGCCGATGCGGCGGCGATCGACGCGGTGTTTCGCGACAGCTTCCAGGCGACCTTCGCGCATCTCTACGCAGCGGAGGATCTGGCCAGCTTCCTCGCCCGCTTCACCATCGCGGGCTGGGCGGCCGAGTTGGCCGACCCCGACTTCGCGTTTCAAGTGATCGCGGATGCGGAGGGCATCGCCGGCTATTGCAAGCTCGGGCCGATCAGCCTGCCCGCAACCCCGCACGGCCCCGCGATCGAACTCCGCCAGCTCTATCTGCTCGATCGCGCCAAGGGCAGCGGCACGGCGCAGGCGCTGATGGACTGGGCGCTCACCACCGCCCGCGCCCGCGGCGCCAGCGAGCTGTGGCTCTCCGTCTATGTCGACAACCACCGCGCCAGGCGCTTCTATGCACGCTACGGCTTCGAGGACCAGGGACCCTATGCCTTCATGGTGGGCAACCATGCCGATGAGGATCGGCTGATGCGGCTGGCGCTGTGAGCGACGTCACCCCCATTCGCGCGCGTGCGCTGGCGGGCGTGCCGCACGGCTTTCTCGGCCGTGGCGGCGGCGTTTCCACCGGCATGGTCGCCGGTCTGAACGTTGGCACCGGATCAGCCGACGATCCTGCGGCGATCGCCCGGAACCGCCGGTTGGCGGTGCAGGCGGTGCTGCCGGGGGCGCGCCTCGTCACCGTGTACCAGGTGCATTCGGCCGACGCGGTGACCGTGATCGAGCCGTTCGACGAGGATCTTCGCCCGCGCGCCGACGCGCTGGTCACCAACCGGCCCGGGCTGGTGCTGGGCATCCTTACCGCCGACTGCACGCCGGTGCTGTTCGCGGACCGCGAGGCGGGCGTGGTTGCGGCCGCCCATGCCGGCTGGAAGGGCGCGATCGGCGGGGTGACCGATTCGACGATCGCAGCGATGGAAGCGCTGGGCGCGCACCGCGAGAATATCGTCGCCGCCGTCGGCCCCTGCATCGCGCGCGCGAGCTACGAGGTGGATGCCGGCTTCTTCCGCCGCTTCTGCGAGCAGGATCCGGCCAACGAACGCTTCTTCGCCGATGGCCGGCCCGAGCATTTCCAGTTCGATCTGGAGGCCTATGTCGTCCACCGGCTGGC
>JAIYAA010000171.1 GCA_027489295.1 Sphingomonadales bacterium
CCAGGATCGCCGATGACTGGCCCGCCAGCCGCTGGGACGAACTCCTGCCGTGGAACTGGACCCCGCCAGCCGATCAGCCAACCGCGCAAGCCGCATAATCTGCGGCCTGCAGACCGCGCTTACCCATAACCCTTTTCATTATCGCCTCACAGTCGATATGCGCAGCTACATTCGGTCAAACTTATATGGACTTAGGCTGCCCCAGCAGCCTTAATGGACCCAACGAATCAAAGGTGGGGCGGAATGGCAACGAATTCAGTGCAAGACCTCGCCCGCGAGCAGACTTCGATATTCCAGAGCAACCTGCCACTGCGCGAGAAATTGGATCGCGCGCGCACCGAGTTACTCGACCTTTCGGCCCGCAATCGCCTTCTGAATATGCCGCTTTCGACCAAAGGCGCGCGCGCCGTGGAGATCATCGACGAGAAGACGGCGGAAATTTTTCGCCTGCTGGTCAGGGACAGTCGACCCTTCACCTTCGTCGCCGGAAAGGCGGCCCGCGCTGGTGATCAGGCAGAACCTGCGGACGAGATAGACGAGATCGAAGAGCTTGCCCAACCCGAGGATGACGAGACCGACGACCGCGGGGTTAGCGCACGGCACAGCGATACGCGCCTTCAGACGCGCTTCACACCCAAGGGACTGCAGAAGCGGCTGCTGGAACTCCATCACGATGCGCGCACCTTGGAAGAGGAACAGGGCGTCAATATCCTGTTCCTGGCGCTCGGCGCCCTGAAATGGATCGATCCGCAGAACGCCGCCAATATCCGTCATGCGCCGCTAATCCTAGTGCCAGTCAGCCTCGAACGCGGCAACGCGGGCGAGAAGTTCAAGCTGCGCGTGAGGCCTGACGATTACGCCTCCAACCTGTCGCTGGAGATATTTCTCGATCGCCTGCACGGCATTCGGCTGCCGATGTTCGAGGCTGGCGACGCGTTCGACCCGACCGCCTATCTTGCCGAGGTGGCGGAGGCAGTGTCCGCCAAACCGGGATGGGAAGTAATTGCAGACCAGATGGTGCTCGGATTCTTTTCGTTCGCAAAGTTCCTGATGTATCGCGATCTCGATCCGGAAAACTGGCCAGCGACGGGAAAGATTACCGAGCGCGCCCTGATCCGCGGACTGCTGTCTGACGGCTTCGAGCCGGATGCCGAGATGATTCCGGAAGACAGCAATATCGATCCGCATATCTCGCCCGCGGAAATGCTGCACATCCTCGACAGTGACAGCTCGCAGGCGCTGACCGTGCACGAGGTCCGCCGGGGCCACGATATGGTCATCCAAGGTCCGCCAGGAACGGGCAAGAGTCAGACAATCGCCAATATCATTGCGTCCGCCGTCGCGGACGGAAAGCGCGTGCTGTTCGTCGCCGAAAAGATGGCCGCGCTTGAGGTCGTTAAGCGGCGCCTGGACGCCACCGGCGTAGGCGACGCCTGCCTCGAACTGCACAGCAACAAGGCGAACAAGAAGGCTCTGTTGGAAGAATTGCGGCGCAGCTGGGAACTGGGTGCGCCGAAAGGCCGTGATCCTGGGACACTGCACGTGCGCCTGCAGGAGGCGCGCGATACGCTGAATGCGCATGCCAAGCGCATGCATAAAGCCCATCAGGCTTCCGCGCTGACGCCCTATCAGGTGGTCGGACAGCTGACGCGGCTTCGTCAGGACGGCCGGAAGCCAAGTGATATTGCGCTCGACGGCCCGGAAACATGGTCGGATGACGACTTCGCCCAACGCCATGGCGTGGTCGGTGAACTGATCGAACGGATCGTCGCGATCGGGCGGGCGGACGAGCATGTCTGGCGCGGTGTCGGATTGTCGTCGATCCTGCCGACGGATGGCGACCGATTGCTTGACCGGATCGATGCCCTGGTAGTGCGGATCGATGGCGGCATCGCCGATCTGGCCACGCTCGCCCAACTCCTTGGGCATACACCGCCCGTGGATCTGGATGGACTTGATCCGATGGCAACGCTGGCGCAGCGGATCGCCAGAGCACCCGCCTTGTCGAACGCGGCGATAGGCCATCCCGATTGGGAAGCACGGCATGCCGAAATCGATGCGCTGATCGACATCGGCACTCGGCATGCGACAATCCGTGCAACCCTAAAGGAGGCGGTAACCGAGGACGCTTGGTCCGCTGACCTCGTCGAGCCTTCCGCAGCGCTTGCCCTTCTGCCGCCGGGTTTCTCCAGCGACGCGCTGGGAAGGCTTGCCGAAGCCCATACCCTCGTTCCGCGGGTGATTGAAGAAAGCGGCACGCTGGCTCGGATGCTTGGTTTTGACACGCCCGCTGCGCTTGCGGAAGCAAAGCGGCAGTTGCAGATCGGCGAGCGTGTCGCCGCGGCGCCCGACGCTGATCCTGTCGCACTGACCGCAGGCTGCTGGGAGAACGAAACCGAGCGCGCTGCTGACGTTGCAGCAGCGGTGGCAACCCTCGAAGCTGCTCGCGCAGCTATCGATGGTGGCCTCACCGAAGCCGCATGGGCGATGGATATGTCGGCAACACGGGCGACGCTGGCCGCGCATGGCTCCGGTTTCTTCAAGGTCTTCAGTGGCGAATGGCGTCGGGCTAACCGCCTTGCGCGTTCGGTGCTTACACGGCCGGATGCCCCGCTTGAAGCAACGCTGGCGATCCTTGACTCGCTCGCGCGTGGGCGCACGGCGCTTGCCGCAGTGAAGAACGAGGATGCTTTCGCGCGGACAGCCTTTGGCCGGGACTGGCGGGGCGAGAGATCCGCGTCAGAGCCGTTGATCCGTCTGGTCGACTGGATGCGCACGCTCAAAATTACTGGCTCCGCCCCGCGGCAGATCGCGGCGCGCCTGCCGGATCGCGACGCGATTGGAGTTGCGACGCGTCGCGCAACCGCTTCCGTCGAAGCAGCAGCGGCCGTCTTGTCTGCCGTGTATAGCGACCTCTGGAAAGCAGGTACGGTAGTGTCCGGCGATGCGGACGACGCCATCGAGGCGGATCTCGTGGCGGCATCGGCGGCGGTAACCCGTCTGCATCTCGCGGACCGCATCTCAGCTGCGTGGATGCGCGACGGCCAACTCGACCTCGACCTTCGCCGGTCGCGCCTAGTGACCCTCGCCGAGGGCCAACGAGCAGCAGCGGCTATAACGGCGGCGGCATCGCTCGGCGGCGAGGTGTTCGGAGAGGCTTGGCAGTCCGCGCAAAGCGATTGGGCGACGATACGCGATGCAGCCGACTGGATTGCCAAGAACACAGATATCAGGTTGCTCGTCAGTGGCATTGCCGATCACACCGAGCCTCAGCAGCTTGCCGATGCCGCTACGTCGATGCGAACGGCATTGGAGCACGATCTAGCGACGCTGTTCGATTACCTCCGGCTTGATCGGAAATATGCGCTCGGCGCCGTAGACTTAGCTAAGATACAGCTCACCTCGCTCCGATCGCGGCTCGCCGAATGGACGGCAAACGGTGAAAAGCTGTTTCAATGGGTCGCCTATCGCGACCGCGCCGGTTGCGCGGCCTCGCTCGGCTGTGAGGACATTGTTCGGCGCCTCGCCGATGGGCGCCTTACTCCCGAGAACGCGCTCGCTGCGTTTGAAATGGCGTATTACGAGGCCGTCTATGCCGATCAGGTTGCCGCCGACCCGCCACTGGGCATTTTCGACGGCACGCTGCACGGTCGCCTAGCGCGTGACTTCGCGGAAATGGACCGCCAGCGCATCGCGTCGGCCAGCCTTGAGGTCGTCCGCGCTCACCACGCCCGCGTCCCTGCAAGGGACGGCGGCGCGGTCGGCCCGCTCGGCATATTGCGCGCTGAAATCGCCCGCAAACGTGGTCACATGCCGATCCGCAAGCTGATGGAACAGGCCGGTCCCGCGATACAGGCACTGAAACCTGTCTTCATGATGAGCCCGCTGTCGGTCGCACAGTTCCTGGCCCCCGGCATATTGGAATTCGACCTGCTGGTGATGGACGAAGCCAGCCAGATCCAGCCGGTCGACGCGCTCGGTGCGGTCGCGAGAGCCAAGCAGGTCGTCGTCGTCGGTGATCCCAAGCAGCTACCGCCAACCGCGTTCTTCTCCAAAATGACCAGCGGCGGCGACAATGATGATGACGGCGAGGATGCGGTCGGTCGCGTCGCCGATATCGAAAGCATCCTTGGCCTGTTCACCGCGCGTGGCCTGCCTATGCGGATGCTGCGCTGGCATTACCGTAGCAAGCACCAGTCGCTGATCGCGGTCAGCAACCGACAGTTCTACGAGAACAAGCTGTTCATCGTGCCCAGCCCCTATACCGCCGAGGCCGGCATGGGGCTGCGCTTCCACCACATCGCCGACGGCATCTTTGACACGGGAACGACACGTACCAACATCATCGAAGCGAAGATCGTGGCACAGGCGATCATTGCCCATGCGCGCGACCATCCTGATCTGTCGCTAGGCGTCGCCGCATTCTCCTCGGCGCAGCGCCGCGCGATCGTCGATCAACTCGAGTTGCTGCGGCGCGCGCTGCCACCCCAAGTCGAGGCTTTCTTCCAGGCGCATCATGCCGAGCCGTTCTTCGTAAAGAACCTTGAGAACGTGCAGGGCGACGAGCGCGACGTCATCTTCATCTCGGTCGGTTACGGCCCGACTTTGCCTGGCGGGCGCGTGCCGATGCGGTTCGGACCTCTCGGCACCGATGGCGGCGAACGGCGACTGAACGTGCTCATCAGCCGAGCGAAGCAACGATGCGAGGTTTTCGCGTCGATGACCGATGAGGATATCGATCCGGACTTCGCCAGCACGCGCAAGGGGGTGTTCGCCTTCCGCCTGTTCCTGCATTTCGCGCGAACTGGCCGCATGACCCTCGCTGAGAGCACCGGCCGCGATCACGATAGCGTATTCGAGGAACAGGTCGCCAAGGCGTTGCAGGCGCGGGGGCTTCAGGTCCACCGTCAGGTCGGGCTCGCGGGCTTCTATATCGATCTGGCGGTGGCCGATCCCGATCGGCCGGGACGCTATTTGCTCGGCATCGAATGCGACGGGGCATCCTATCATGGTGCACGGTCCGCCCGCGATCGGGATCGGTTGCGTCAATCGGTGCTAGAAAGCCATGGCTGGTCAATCCACCGCGTGTAGAGCACCGACTGGTTCCAGCGGCCGACCGAACAACTCGATTTGATCATCGCGCGGGTGGAAGCGGCCAAGGCAGAGCATGACGCACAGGCAACGGGAATCGCGGCCAAGCGCGCAGTTCCGTTCGAGATCGTCACGATTAAGCGCGAGGACGTGACCGAAATCGGCATCTCGGCAATCGATGATACCACGGGCACCGGGCTTGCCTATGTAGAGGCGACGATTACGCGTCCTTTGCGTATCGTAAGCGAACTCCATGATGCGCCTCGCGGTATCTTGTCCGGACTCGCCGAGCAGGTCGTAGAGGTCGAGGGTCCAATCCATCTCGACGAGATCGTCACCAGAATTCGCACCGCTTGGGGGCTCAAGCGAGCTGGTGGACGCATCCAGACAGCGATCGAGCAAGCCGTGGACGCTTCCGCGCGGACCGGTCACCTGGCGCGCGATGGCGATTTCCTGTCGATACCAGGGCGGCAAGCCAAGGTCCGGGATCGTAGCACGGTGATCTCGACCACGTTGCGCCGCTGCGAGGCGCTGCCGCCGGCCGAACTCGAATGCGCCGTGCTGGATATCGTTCGCACGCATTTTGGCGCGACCGACGACCAGATCGCACTCGCTGTTTCGCGCGCGATCGGGTTCAAATCCACTAGCAGCCAACTGCGCGCGCTGATCGGCGATGTCGTCAGCGCAGCGATTGCCAAGGGCTGGCTCGACCGCAAGAATGGTGTGCTCGTGACGGGCGCAGAGGCGCCGGTGCCGGCGGTTCCCGTCCACACACCGTCGCCGCTCGTCGCGCTGATCGCTGAAGGGGAGCATGAACGGCTGGAATTCAAGGAGACGCTACGCTGGGATGTGGCGGGCGCTGTCCAGAATAAAAAGCTAGAAGAGGTCGTGATCAAGACGCTCGCCGGTTTTGCCAATCGCGTTGGGGGAACACTGCTGATTGGAGTCGCAGACGACGGCACGATCCGCGGGCTGGAGCGAGATTATACCTGCCTCGGCGGCAACCGCGATCGAATGCAGTTGCACCTGACCAACCTGGTGACCAACCATTTCGGGCAGGCCTATCGCGCTGCGCGCATACGAATTGGTTTCCCTGAACATGAAGGCACGGAGGTATGCCGGATCGACATCGACCGATCGCCATCACCCGTTTTCGTGACGACAAAGGACACACGCGACACGCCCGCTGAACGGTTCTTCGTGCGCTCAGGCAACTCGACGCAGGAACTAAGCCCCAGCCAGACCGCAGCTTATATTCGCGAACATTTTGGAGCATGATCACTCACTCATTCAGTCGAAACGGTAATTTCCCAATAATCTGAGTGCCCAACGCTTTCATCACGGGTGCGCCAGTTTTCGGAAACGCCGTTCCATCAGCGCAAACCTCGGCGACTAGCGCCCTGCGGACATCCGCGGTTGCAGCTATGCGTCGGACCGCCCCGACATCAATCGCGTGACGCAGAACTTCGCCAGATCCGGCAAGCCGGCGGAGGATGTCGTGAGGAGTGATTTGACAGGCGCCTAGTGCGACGGAACACAAGCCGCCTGCACCGGCCCGCGGCAGCCCTCGCCGGTGGCGGAGAGCACCTGTCGCGGCTCTCGCGGCCAAGGGGCGA
>JAIYAA010000284.1 GCA_027489295.1 Sphingomonadales bacterium
GACCGCGGATCGCCAACCCTCCGGTCGACCTTGTCGGACTTCATTGCGGTGAAGGGCGTCTATCCCGCCGGGAGGCTCGATCGGGACAGCGAGGGCCTGCTGCTGCTGTGCGATGATGGGCGGCTGCAGTCGCGGATTGCCGATCCCCGCTTCAAGATGCCCAAGACCTATCTCGTGCAGGTCGAAGGCGATCCGCAGGACGCGGACCTTGAGCCCCTCCGGCAAGGCGTCCGCCTCAACGATGGCATGACCCTGCCGGCCGAGGTCGCCCGGATCGACGCACCGGACCTCTGGCTGCGCGATCCGCCGATCCGGGCACGCAAGTCCATCCCCGACAGCTGGCTGAAGATCACCGTCCGCGAAGGCCGCAACCGGCAGGTGCGCCGGATGACCGCGGCAGTGGGATTGCCCACGCTGCGACTGGTCCGCTGGTCGATCGGCGACTGGTCCGTCGCCGGGATCGCGCCGGGTCAATTCGAGGCGGTATCCAGCCAAGGCTAGGGGCGAACCCAACCTCGCCGGCTGTTGGCAACGCGTCTGAATGACGGAAGTTGGTGGGAAGCTGCTGTCAATCTGCTCGGCATCCCCGCTTGAGCCATGGCATCTCAGAGGTCGAATTGGCGCCCCAGAACCGGATCGCGGCACCTGGAGCGCCATGGTGAAACACCTCAATACGAGATGTCGGTGAATGATCGAGTGACGGCACGACCTTCCCATTCTTGATGTTGAAGCCCGGATTCGTCTCAATCCAGTAATGCCCATTCTCTTCAAGCAACCTGCTAGTATGGAACTGCTTTCCGTCCACGACGAGATGCTGATCGGCTCTTAGCACTGCGCGGCTCCCAGCGCCGGAAAAGCAGCCAACCATGTATCCGGGCGGTTGCTCCTTGGGGCCATCGTAGAATTTTCCACCCGCGATCAGCGCCATAATCAGCGCCATGAGTGGAATGACCACAAGGATTGGCCACGCTTTGCCGATGTAAGACTGGCTCATCAGGCAGCACGTAGAGCAATCAGACTTCGTCCGCTATTGGGGCGTTTCCTTCCGTTTCACTTTTTGAAGTGACGGTCTGGAGCGCCTGCGGCGCCAAGGACCGAAGACGCCATTTTGCCGCTTGCGTGGAGATCGGCCGGCGCGGGGTGCGTAGCACCGCTGGCCCTGCCGCCGGTTGCCGCCGACCGCGAAAACTGGTTTTAGGCTTCGATCAGAGGAATGTTGGTGCCCTCCGCTCGGCGCATTGGAGCGCCGGATGGGTTGCTTCCATCGTCTCGCGATCGGCTCGCTCGCCCGGCCGCACGTACAATGGCACATCGGCAGGTTTTTGGATTTCAATGAATTATCGCCACTCCTTCCATGCCGGCAACAGCGCCGATGTCGTCAAGCACAGCCTGCTGATCGCGCTTGTCCGCGCCTTGCAGCAGAAGCCGGGCGCGTTGACCCTGATCGACACCCATGCCGGCTGCGGAATCTACGACCTTGGCGGTGAGCAGGCGCAGCGCACCGGCGAATCCGCCCACGGCGTGCTGCGGGCCTTTGCCGATGCGAACCCCTTGCTGGACGACTATCGCGCTGCCGTGCGAGCGGTGAATGTCGGGGCAGCGCCGCAGCTCTACCCCGGCTCGCCGCAGTTCCTGGCGCAGCTGCTGCGCCCGCAGGACCTGCTGATCCTCAACGAAAAGCATCCCGAGGACGCGCATGCTCTGCGCGGCGCGATGCGCGGCACGCCTGCTGCCGTGCACGAACGCGATGCCTATGAGCTGTGGCTGGCGATGCTGCCAACCCGCACCCCGCGCGGCATGGTGGTGGTCGATCCGCCGTACGAGCAGACCGACGAACGCGCCCGCATCACCGCCACCCTCGCCGCCGCGCACCGCAAATGGGCGCATGGCGTCACGGTGATCTGGTATCCACTGAAGGACCGCGCCACGCATCAGCAGTGGAAGAACGCGTTGCGCAGGCTCGGCATTCCGAAATTCATGGTGGTGGAGCATTGGTTGTATGATGCCGATATGCCCGGCATCTATAACGGTGCGGGCCTTTTCATCGTCAATCCGCCCTATGCCTTCACGCAGGCACTGCCGCCGCTGCTGGAAGCGCTCCGCGCCGCGCTGGCGCCGGAAGGGCATCGGGGCGAGATCACCGCGGATTGGTTGCACGATTGAAACTGCGCCTGATCCCGGTTCTGGTCCTCCAGGCCGATTGGTGACGCCGGCCAGCTTTCAGCGGATCTGTCTGACCCGGGATCGACCGTTTCGATTGGTCGCATGCCTTCCGATGCAGCTGTGGAAAGAAGCAATATGCGTGCAATAGCCGTGCAAAGATCGTTGTGTATGGATTCTGTAGTCCCTATCTGAGGTGCTACGAACGACCCAGGAGCGCGGACGATGCCGGTATCCCCCACGACAGGTGCCTTCGCCTGGATCCTCACGTCCGGCTGGAAGGGGCTTTGCCCGCGTTGCGGCAAGGGGCGGATGTTCCGCTCCTGGCTGAAGGTCGCCGACAAGTGCGAGGCGTGCGGTCTCGACTATCGCTTCGCCTCCCCGGATGACGGCCCCGCCTTCTTCTCGCTCTGCATCGTCGTGTTTCCGCTCACCTTCGTGGTGGTGTGGCTGCAGGTGGCGTTCGAGCCGCCTTGGTGGATCCATCTGTTCACCTCGCTGCCGCTGATGGTGCTGGGCAGCTTGCTGCCGCTGCGCCCGATCAAGGGTTGGCTGGTCGCCTCGCAATATGTGAACCGGGCGCGCGAGGCCGGAACGGAAAAGCTGTGGAACCGGCTCGATGGTCGCGCCGCCGGCAGCGATCTGTTCGAGGAGTGAGCGTCGTGGTCGCGGCGTGCACGCCCGTCTTGGCCGCGCGGCAGGCCGCCGCGGCGGTGCTCGCTGACATCGGTCGCGCTGCGGACGCGGAGATCGTCGCGCGCGGGCACGGGGATGATTTCCTGGAGGTCCGCACGGCGCTGCGCGCGGTCGAGCAGGCGCACCGCCGCCTCGCACTGCTCGAGCGGGCACTCCACTGCTATGCCGATCCCGATTTCTGGGATGCGGAACCGTGCGAGGCGATGCTGGCCTATCACGATCGCGGCGACATCGCCCGCGCCGCGCTGCGCGGCCGCGACGGCTTTGCGCAGCACCGCGATTGAGGCGGGCAACGCGGACTTTGTATGGCATATCACGCGGGATCGGCTAGGCAGGGCGCCATGCAGGGCTGGAAACCGGACATCGTCGGGACGCTGGGTCCGAAATATCTCGCGATCGCCGAGGCGATTGCCCGCGACGTCGCGGCAGGTGCCCTGAATCCGGGCGACCGCCTGCCGCCGCAGCGCATGCTGGCGGAGGCGCTGGGCGTGGACCTCACCACCATCACCCGCGCCTATGGCGAGGCCCAGCGGCTGGGCCTGATCGAAGGCGATGGCCGCCGCGGCAGTTTCGTGCGCGGCAAGGCCGAGCCTGTGGGCGTTGCCTATCAGGAACCGGCCGATGCCGGAATGAACGCGCCTCCGGAGGCGCCGGATCGCCTGTTCGAAAAGGCGTTCGGCGCCACGGTCGCGCAACTGCTGGGCCGTGCCGATGGCCCCGCGCCGTTCCATTACCAGCCGCGCGGCGGCATGGCGCTGGCCCGTGAGGCGGGGGCGGCGCTGCTGCGCGCACGGGGCATTCCGGCGCGCGAGGACACGGTGCTGGTCAGCGCCGGCGGCCAGCACGCGCTGCACGCGGTGATCAGCACCGAACTCCATGCCGGAGACGTGCTGGCGGTGGGCGCGTTCGTCTATCCCGGGCTGCTGTCGATCGCGCGGCGCTATGGCCTGACGCTGCGGGTGATCGCGAGCGACGGGGAGGGCATGCTTCCCGATGCACTGGCAGATGCCTGTGCCGGCGGCATCGCCGCGGTCTATCTGGTCCCCACCAACGACAATCCGACGACCGCGACGATGGGGCCGGCCCGACGCGCGGCGCTGGCGGCGGTTATCCGCGATCGGCGTATCAAGCTGATCGAGGACGATGCCTATGGCCTGCTGCCCGCGCGGTCGCAGGCGCCGCTCGCCGCGCTGGTGCCGGAGCACAGCTGGCACGTCGCCAGCGTCTCCAAGATCCTTTCGCCGGGGCTGCGCGTGGCGTGGGTGGCGGCGCCCGATGTCGCCGCCGCCTGGCGGCTTGCCGCCGACCTGCACGAGACCGCGGTGATGGCGCCGCCGCTCAACGTGGCGGTGGTGGCCGAGTGGCTGCAGAGCGGCATGTTCGACACGCTCCGCACCGCCGTGCGCGAGGAGGCGCAGGCACGGCAGGCGATCGCCCGCGCGGTCCTGCGCCCCGGCAGCTTCCACGCGCAGGAGGAAAGCTATCATTTGTGGGTGCCGCTGACCCGTGGCGCCAACGGGGCGGAGATCGTCAACACACTCCGGCCGCAAGGCCTGGCGGTGGTCGCGGGCGACGCCTTCGCGGTGGACCCGGCAACCGCCCCGCCGGCGCTTCGCATCTCCATCGGCGGATCGACACCGCGCGACCGGCTGGAGCGGGCGTTGCGCCTGCTCGACGCGCTGGTCGCCCCCGACGTCACGCGCAAGATCGCGCTCGTCTGAGGCAGGTCGGCGGTGCGTCACCGCGTGCCGCTACTTTCTGAAGCCGGCAGCCGCGGATGGGGCAGCGCCAGCGGTCAAATAATTTAGCGCCGGATTGGGTGGATAAGTCTTCGTCCCAAGGTTAGACAACAGCATTGCGGTGACGAACGGGGAGAGGCGCCGTCGATGAATGCGCTCCGGAGAGCAGTCGCGTGACACGGGCTCTTGCTGCCTTGATCGCGTTTTTGGCGCTGAACTGGGGCGGCATCGCCATGTCGCGGGATTCAGCTGCAGATCTAGTGCGCAAGGCGGGCTGGAAGTGGAACGTGATCGCAGCCGGCAGCTTCGACCTTGCGAGCGCGCACCGCCCCGCCGCGGTCCCGTCGACGGTGCTCACCGTCTATATCGAAGGCGACGGCTTCGCCTATGCCGCCCCCGGGCGACGCGCGATGGACCCGACGCCCACGGACCCGCTGGCGCTGCGCCTGGCACTGCAGCATCCCGGCGGCGGCGCGGTCGCCTGGCTCGCCCGGCCATGCCAGTACGGCCCGCGCAGCCGCAATTGTCGCAGCGAGTATTGGAGCATCGCCCGCTATGCACCGGAGGTGATCGACAGCGCGGGGGCGGCGCTCGATCGCCTGAAGGCCGATACGCCCGGCGCGACGCGGCTGATCCTGGTCGGTTATTCGGGCGGCGGCGCGCTGGCGGCGCTGCTTGCCGAGCGTCGTTCGGATGTCGCCGCGTTGGTGACGGTGGCGGCCAATCTCGATGTCGGCACCTGGGTGCAGGTGCACGGCCTCACGCCGCTTTCCGCATCGCGCGATCCGGCAACGGATGCGGCGCTGCTGTCGCGCCTGCCGCAGGTCCATTTCGTCGGTGCCAACGACGCCGTCGTCGATGCGCGCGTCGCCCGCGCATTCGTCGCGCGGATGGCCGCGGATGCGCCGGTGACGATCACGCTGGTGCCGGGCCAGGACCATCGCTGCTGCTGGGCGGCGGGATGGCCCGCGCTGGCGACGGGCGAGGCGCTTTGGCGGATCTCGGGCTGGGAGGCGCCGATCCCATGATCTGTCGTGCAACGTCCGCAACCGTGAGGGAAACCGAATGATCCACGAACGCGCCGACTCCGTTCGCCCGCACATCCTGGTTGTCGGCGACGCGATGATCGATCGCTACATCATCGGCGAGACCAGCCGCATCTCGCCCGAGGCGCCGGTGCCGGTGGTGATGGCCGGCCGGGAAGAGATGCGCGCGGGCGGCGCGGCGAACGTGGCGGCGAACGTCGTGGCGTTGGGGCCCCGCTGCAGCCTGCTGACGATCTGCGGCGACGACCCGTCGGCCGAGGATCTGGCGCGGCTGATGGCACAGCACGGGGTGGTGCTGGACCGGGTGGTCGATCCCGGCCAGCGGACCACGCAGAAGACGCGGCTGATCTCCGGGGGGCAGCAGATCGCCCGCGTCGACCAGGACGGCGGTGCCGGGGAGGCGGCGCGCGTCGAACTCGCACGCCGTTTCGAGGCGGCACTGGATGGCGTGCACGCGGTGATCTTTTCCGATTACGCGAAGGGCGTGCTCACCGATCTGCCGGCGCTGCTGGCGATCGCGCGCCGCCGCGGGGTGCCGAGCTTCGTCGATCCAAAGGCGAGCGATCCGCGTCGCTATGCCGGGGCCTTCCTGCTCAAGCCCAATGCCCGCGAATTCCATGCGTTGTTCGGCGACTGCCCCGAAGCCGAGCTGGCCGATCGCGCACGTGCCGCGCTGGCGGCGATGGATCTCGACTATCTGGTGGTGACCCGCGGCGCCAAGGGGGTGCTGATGGTCTCGCGCGACGGTACGGTGGTCGACCATCCGACCGAGGCGCTTGAGGTGTTCGACGTTACCGGCGCCGGCGACACGATCATCGCCGCGCTGGTGGTGGGGATCGTCGACGGGCTGCCGATCGCGGCGGCGATCGACCAGGCCAACGTTGCTGCGAGCGTCGCGGTCTCCCGTCCCGGCACCTACGTCGTCACCCGGGCCGACCTCGAGGAGCGCCTGCACCGGCGCGATCACGCGATGACTAAGCTGGTGCCGCTGCCCTTGCTCGCCGCCAAGCTCGACCATGCCCGGGCGAGTGGCGCGCGCATCGTGTTCACCAATGGCTGTTTCGACGTGCTCCATGCCGGCCATGTCCGCCTGCTCGATCTCGCCAGGCGGCAGGGCGACCTGCTTATCGTCGGGCTCAATTCGGACGACTCGGTGCGACGGCTGAAGGGCGCCCCGCGCCCGGTGAACGGGCTTGCCGACCGCGCAGAAGTACTGAGTGGACTTGCCGCGGTGGATCATGTCGTCCTGTTCGAAGAGGATACGCCGCTGGAATTGATCCGCCATATCCGGCCCGACGTGCTGGTAAAGGGCGGCGATTACAGCGCGGATACGATCGTCGGCGCCGATCTTGTGCGCGAAGCCGGGGGAGAGATCGTGATTGCACCCATGCTTGCGGGCAGATCGACCACCTCGATCCTGGGGGCGCTCAGCCGTTGATCCCGGCTCTGCAGCCCGGTTCATTGAGGTTTTGGCAAGGTTTATTGCGATAGGATTTACCATGTTCGCTGGGGCGGGGTACAAGGGGAGGCAGAAGATGGAGCGCAACCGGGGGCGTCCGCCGAACGTGCCGATGCTGCCGGCCGCATGCCGGCGCACCTCCTCCCTCTCTCGGACGAAGCACCAGCCATCATGAACACGCCCACGCAGAACCTGACCGTCGAGCAGGCGCTGGCCCAGGCCAACGCGCATTGGAATGCCGGACAGGCCGATCAGGCCGAACGGCTGTGCCAGCAGGTGCTGGCGATGTGGCCCGGGCAATCCGACGCGCTGCACCTGATGGGGCTGATGGCGCACGCCTATGGCAATCTGGACCTGGCGATCGACCATCTCCGCGGCGCCTGCCAGGCACCGCGCGCGCCGGCCATCTATCTGAGCAACCTGGCCGAGATGTGCCGACAGGCCGGCCAGCTGGCCGAGGCCGAACAGGCCGGGCGCCGGGCGGTGACGATGGACAGCGCTCTGGTTGCCGGCTGGAACAACCTCGGCATCGTCCTCCAGGAAGCCGGCAAGCTGGAAGAGAGCCTGACCTGTCTCGAGCGGGTGGTGGCGCTGCAGCCGGACTATGCCGAGGCGCACAACAATCTGGGCAACACGATGAAGCGGCTGGGGCGGCTGGACCAGGCGCGCGCGCAGTACGAACGGGCCTTGGTGCTGGTGCCCGGCTATGCCGAGGCGCTGAGCAACCTCAGCCATCTGCTCAACGATCTCGGCCTGCCGGACGAGGCGCTGGCGCATGCGCGTCGTGCGATCGAGGTCAATCCGCGCCTGTCCGACGCCTATATCAACGCCGCCGCGGTGGAGGTGGCGCGCGACCGGTACGACGATGCGCTGCGCTGGATCGATTCGCTGCTGATCTCCGTGCCGATGCACGTCGGCGGGCTGGGCGTGCGGGCGACGATCCTGCGCCGGCTGGGGCGGTTGGACGAGGCAGCGGCCGAGGCGCGCCGCGCCGTTGCCGCAGCGCCGGAGAATGGCGAGGCGCAGAACATTCTGGGCGAGGCGCTGCAGGCGCAGGACCGGATCGACGAGGCGCTGGCGGCCTTTGATCGCGCGGCGCAGCTGCCCGGCTTCGGCCGCGAAAAGGCGCTCATCAACCGCGGCGTGCTGCTGATGGAGCAGGGTGACCGCGCCGGGGCGAAGACGGTGTTCGAGCAGGTGCTGGCCCAGTTCCCCCGCTCGGCCGCCGCCTGGTTCAACATCGCCGACCTGCAGCGGTTCGAACCCGGCGATCCCGCAATCCCGGCAATGGAGGCGCTGCTCGCCCCCGGCGGCGTGCAGGTGCAGTCGGATCGCACCGCGCTGCAGTTCGCGATCGGCAAGGCGTGGATGGATGTCGGCGATGCGGAGCGCGCCTTCACCTATCTGGATGCAGGCAACCGGGAGAAGCGGGCGACCTTCGCCTATGACGCCGACGCGATCGACCAGTGGATGTCGGATATCATCGCCGCCTTTCCGGCCGAGCTGCTCGCCCGGCCGCGCGCGGCGACCGCGGGCAGCGACCTTGCCGTGTTCGTGCTCGGCATGCCCCGCTCGGGCACCACGCTGATCGAGCAGATCCTGGCGTCGCATCCCGCGATCGCCGGGGCGGGCGAACTCTCGACGCTGCAGCGCCTGGTCCAGCAGGGCGGCGGCTATCCGGCGATCGCCCGGCAGCTCACGGCAGACGCCGAAGCCGCGCTGGGGCAGCACTATCTGGACGCGATCCGGCCGATGGCGGGCAACCACCGCCGGCTGGTGGACAAGATGCCGTCGAACTTCCTGTTCGCCGGGCTGATCCACCGCATCCTGCCCGAGGCGCGGATCGTGCATGTGCGCCGCGATCCGGTGGATACCTGCCTGTCCTGCTACACCAAGCTGTTCAGCCGCGAGCAGCTGTTCAGCTATGATCAGGTGGAGCTGGCACGCTTCTACCGCAGCTATGAGCGGCTGATGGCGCACTGGCGCGCGGTGCTGCCGGCGGACCGGTTCCTCGAGGTGCGCTACGAGGAGGTGGTGGCGGACATCGAGCCCGAGGCGCGGCGGCTGATCGATTTCTGCGGGCTCGACTGGAACCCCGCCTGCGTCGATTTCCACACGACCGCACGCACGATCCGCACGGCCAGCGTCAACCAGGTGCGGCGCCCGCTGTACAGCAGCAGCATCGGCCGCTGGCGTGACTATGCCGGGCATCTCGGCCCGCTGCTCGAAGCGCTGGGCATCGATCCGGCAGACGCGCAGGACGCACCCGCACCCGCAAAGGCGAAACCCGCAGGCAAGGCCGCGGCCAAGCGCGCGCAAAAGCCGGTAGCGGCGCATTGAGCGGCGCCGTGATGGACACCAAGCCGCTGGAGGCGCAGGCCCAGGCGCTGCTGGCCGCCGGGCGCGGTGCCGAGGTGGAGGCGATGCTGCGGCCGCTCCTGGCCGGCGGCAGTGGCCCCGTGGGGCTGTGGGCGCTGCTGGCCCAATCCTATCGCGTGCAGGGGCGCGTGGCGGAGGCACGGCCGATCCAGGAAATGCTGGTCGATGCCCTGCCGGGGCATCTTCCCACCCGGTTCGACCTTTCGGAGACGCTGTTGCTGCTCGGCGATTTCGAGCGCGGCTGGCGCGAGTACAGTTATCGCTACAGCCTGGCGCACACCACCCGGATCGAGCGCAAGGTGCAGCGCCCGCGCTGGGACGGGCGGCCGATGCCGGGCCAGACGCTGCTGATCCATGACGAGCAGGGCTATGGCGACACGTTCCAGTTCCTGCGGATGGTGGCCTGGGCGAAGCAGCGCAGCCAGGCGAAGGTGGTGCTCGAGATCAACCACGAAATGGCGAGCATCGCGCGGCGGATGCCGGGTTTCGACGCCGTCACGCTGCGCGGCGAACTGCCGCCGCCGTTCCACGCCCATTGCGAGATGATGAGCCTGCCGATGGTGATGGGGCTCAAGCTCAGCGATCTCCCGGGCGATCCGATGCCCTATATCACCGCCTTGCCGGACCGGCGGGCGACGTGGCGGGCGCGGCTGGCGCCATATTCCGGGCTGAAGGTCGCGTGCCTGTGGGCAGGGCGGCCGACTCACCTGAACGACGCCAACCGATCCATGTCGCTGGCGGCGCTTTCGCCGCTGGGGCAGGCGGGGGTTACCTTCTTTTCGATCCAAAAGGGCCCCACCGAGGGTGATGCGCTGCTGCCCCCGCCGGGCATGAACCTGGTCAGCCTGAGTCCTGAAATCCGCGACTTCGAGGATACGGCGGCAATCCTCTCGGAAGTCGATCTGCTGATCTCGATCGACAGTTCGCCGGTCCATCTCGCCGGCGCCCTGGGGCGCCCTGCCTGGGTGATGTTGCCGCTGCTGCCCGACTGGCGCTGGCTGCTCGGGCGCGACGATACCCCCTGGTACCCCTCGGTGCGGCTGTTCCGCCAGACCGAATGGGGCCGGTGGGACCAGGTGATCGCACGCGTCGCCGCGGCGCTGGCGGAACAGCCCCGGCGCCAGGACTGATCGCGGTTCCACCCGACGTCTTGCAGCGCCCAAGCGCAGGGCGGCGCGCGCCTTTATAAGATCAATGGATGTTAACGCTCGGGCCGGGCGCAATAAATGCTGTCCGATTATTCC